>JAHFDA010000016.1 GCA_023249225.1 bacterium | reverse complement strand
CGAGCTGGACCTTAAGCTCGATCAGCGTGACGAGCCAGGCCACGCTCACGATTACGGTGGCGGCGCAAGACACGGCGCGGAACGTAGGGACAGAGAACACGGGGACGATCATTGGTGACAATACGGCGCCGTACATGGCAACGGTGAGCGTATTTAACAACTCAGTTGGTAACTACTTTGTGGTGAAGGACACGCAGCAGATCATTGTCACGACGCTGGTGGTGGATACCAACAAGGGCGTGATGGATACGAGCATGATCACGGGCGACTTCCGTCCGATGGGTTATGGGACGGTTGTTTCGGCCAGTGCCTATGTTCAGGCTTCGGGTATTGCAAGCTGGACCTTGGCTTCGGTATCGATCACGGCCGATGGCACTCTGGTAGTGACCATTGGGGCACAGGATGATGCCGGCAACACAGGCACCGAGAATACGGGATCAATTATTGGTGATAACACGCCGCCCGAAGTGTTGACGGTGAGCGTATACAACTTTAGCGAAGACAATTACTTTACAATCCGCAGCGGCGACACCATTGTGGTGACGGCGCTGATTTCGGATGGCAACCGCAACAAGATGACCACGGTCGATGTGACCGGCGACTTCCGTCCGCTCGGGTATGGGACGGTGGTCAGCTCCGACGGTTACATACAGTCGAACGGTATCGCGAGCTGGACCTTGAGCACGGTCAGCCTGACGGCCGAAGGTACGCTGACGGTAACGGTGGCGGCCAGAGACGTGGCAGACAACCAGTCAACGCAGCTTACGGGCACGATCATTGGTGACAACACGGCGCCGTATATCAGCACGGTGAGCGTATTTAACGACACCATGGATACCTACCATAGTATTAAAAATGGACATCAAATTATTGTGACTGCGGTGGTGGTCGATACCAATAAGGGTGTCATCGACACGTTCCGGATTACGGGTGACTTCCGTCCGCTGGGTTACGGTACAGTGGTAACCGCCAGTGCTTACGTACAGTCTTCGGGTATAGCGAGCTGGACTTTGGCCAGTGTCAGTGTCACCAGCGAAGCGGCCTTAACGGTAACGGTAGCCTTGTCGGATACAGCCGCCAACAAGAGCACGCAGAACACGGGCACAATCAAGGGTGACAATGTTTTGCCGTACATCAACACAATCAGTGTCTTTAACAGCAGCGAAGATAATTATTTTACGATCCGCAATGGCGACCAGATTGTGGTGACGGCGCTGGTGATTGACCAGAACAAGGATGCTATCGAAAAAGAAATGGTCACAGGCGACTACCGTCCGCTGGGATACGGGACGGTGGTGAGCGCCAGCGCGTATGTGCAGGCTTCGGGTGTGGCCAGCTGGACTTTGAGCGCGGTGAGTGTCACCAGTGAGACGACACTGACGATTACGATATCGGCTTACGATCGTGCGGATAATATGGGTACACAAAATACCGGGACGATCATTGGAGACAACACCAGTCCGTATATCAATACGGTGAGTGTATTTAACGCCAGCGAAGATCATTACTTTACGATCCGCAACGGCGACACGATTGTGGTGACGGCGCTGCTTGTAGATACGAACAAGGGTGTCATCGAGACCTTCCGGATCACCGGCGACTTTCGTCCGCTCGGTTACGCGACAGCGGTGAGCGCTAGTGCCTACGTGCAGTCTTCAGGTGTTGCGAGCTGGACCTTAAGCGCGGTGAGTGTGACGAGCCAGGCGAGCTTAACGATCACAGTGGCGGCGCAGGATACGGCGCGCAATGTGGGCACAGAGAACACCGGCACAATCATTGGTGACAACACCAGCCCGTACTTTAATACGGTCAGCGTATATAACTACAGCGAGGATAATTACTTTACAATCCGCAACGGCGACCAGATTGTGGTGACGGCCCTCTTGGCGGATACAAACAAGGGTGTCATCACCATCAGCCGCATCACGGGTGACTTCCGTCCGCTGGGTTACGGGACGGTGGTGTCCGCCAGTGCGTATGTTCAATCAAGTGGCGTGGCAAGCTGGACCTTGGCAATTGTAAGTGTCACCAGCGAGGCAACCTTAACGATTACAGTGGCGGCCCAGGATACGGCGGCAAACCAGAGCACGCAAAATACAGGCACGATTATAGGTGACAATACCAGCCCGTATATCAGTACGGTTAGCGTCTTTAACAGCAGCGAAGATACCTACCATACGATCCGCAACAGTGACACGATTGTGGTGACAGCGCTGGTGGTGGATACCAACAAGGGCATGATCGAGACATTCCGGATTACGGGCGACTTCCGTCCGTTAGGTTACGCCACGGTGGTATCTTCGAGCGCGTATGTGCAATCAAGCGGCGTGGCGAGCTGGACTTTAAGCTCGGTCAGCCTCACCAGTGAGACAACTTTAAGGGTTACAGTGGCGGCACAGGATACGGCACGCAACGTGGGGACAGAGAACAGCGGAACCATTATCGGAGACAACACGGTGCCGGTGTTGAGCACGGTCAATGTGTTTAACTTGACGCGCAGTAATTACTTTGCAGTTAAAAATACCGACACGATCGTGGTGACGGCGCTCATTGTAGATACCAACAGCCGTGTGATAGAGACCTTTAACGTGACCGGTGATTTCAGACCCTTTGGTTATGGCACCGTGGTTAGCGCGGATACCTACAACCAGGGTACAGCGGTTGCCCAGTGGACATTTAGTAATATTGCCATGCCTAACGAAGGTTTGCTGGTTGTGACTGTGGGTATTGCCGATGACGCCGGTAACATGGGCACTGTCCTGACCGGCAGTATCATCGGCGACAACACCAACCCCGAAATATTAACGGTCAGTGTCTACAACCAGACGGCTGCGCACTATTTTACGGTCAAGGATGGCAGCACAGTGGTGGTGACGGCACTGGTATCAGATGCCAACCGCAACAAGATGGTCAATACAGACGTGACTGCTGACTTCCGTCCGCTGGGATACGGCACCGTGGTCAGTGCGGATATTTACAGTCAGGTCACTGGCATTGCCCAGTGGACCCTGGCCTCGACCAGTGCCACGCGTGAAGGCCTCTTGGTAGTAACGGTGTCGGTGGTAGACGTGGCTGGTAATTTGGCCACCGAAGTCACTGGTTCGATCCATGCCGATAATACGGTGCCGTCGGTGGTTACGCTCAATATCTTTAATAACAGCCTGGGCGATGACCGTTATCGCACCACCTATGTTAAACAAGGCGACAATATCATTATTACTGCCAGTATTTCGGATAATTATCTGGCCTCCATGACGGGAGCGCGCGTGACAATGGATTTGGGCGTATTGGGTTCCAGTACAGCCATCAATCCGACCAGCTTTGATGCGCTTACGGGTGTGGCCACCTGGAACATTACAGCAGTCACATTAAGCGCCAGTGATGTGGAGATTGCTGTAACCCTTGATATTCAGGATGCGGCCTATAACCTGGGTGCCACCACCGTGGATTCCATTGTGGCCGACGTCACCAGCCCGCAGGTGCAGGTGGTGACCATTTACAATAATTCACGCGATACGTACTTTACGGTGCGCACAGATTCCAACCTGACGCTGACGGCCAGTATTGCCGACACATACCAGTTGCATATTGACGTCAACGATATCTGGGCAGACTTGTCCGAACTTGGAAAAGCAGCGGTGGTGTCGCCCGATACTTACAACACCGGAACCGGCATTGCGTCATGGGCCATTGCTAATGTCACTGTTAACGAAGGCGTGGTCACGGTGACAGTAAACGCGTTTGATGCTGCCGAAAATTTAAGCACGCCCAATGCCGATGTGGTCACCGGTGATAATACGGCACCCGAGATCGTGACGGTTAACTTCTTTAACCAGACGGCGGATACACCCATATCGGTCAAGAACGGCGACACGGTGGTGGTGACGGCAGTGTTGAGCGATGCCAACCTGCATCTGTTTGTGACCCGCAATTTGGCGATAGATGTGCGTGTGCTGGGCAGCAGTCCGCCCACCTCGCCCAATGAATTCGACAGCTTAAGCCGGGTGATTTCGTGGAACCTTACGTCAGTGGCGGTTACCGAGGGTCAGCAGACCATTATCTTCCAGGCGCCGGTGGACGATGCGGGCAACACGGGCAACGCCATGACCGAAACGTTCATCGGCGACAACACCACGCCGACGGTGCTTGATCTAAGCATCTTCAACCTGGCCAAGGGCATCTACGACACGGTGCGTAACGGCCAGTCGGTGGTGATCACGGCACAATTCAGCGAAAACCTGGTGAGTTACGTGACCAGCCATGACATCTGGATCGATCTTAGCCCACTCGACAGCACGGTCAGTATTGTGTCGCCTGATTCGTTCGACACGGCAACGCAAATTGCCACATGGAATATCGTGTCGGCCAATACTGCACCACGTGATGGCACCTTTGTTTTGACGGTGAATTTCCGTGACGATGCGGGCAATTCGGTCACGCTGACCGATTCCATGTTGGCGGACAATACGCCGGTGTCGGTGTCGGTGGTGTCGTTCCAAAACAATTCGGTAGGCTGGCGTGATATCGTCAAGAATGGCGACAGCCTTACAGTTACTGCCTTAATTACCGATGACGGCGGTGGCGGCGCTGTGACCACCGATATTGCGGCAGATCTGTCTAATTTGGGTGGCGGTTCATTGGTGACTGCGGACAGCTACTCGCTGGTGACCAATATCGCCAGTTGGACGATTGCTTCGGTGACGCTGACGCCGGCCAATGGTTCCGTCAACATATTGGTTACTGCGTATGATCGGGTAGGCAACGAGAATCCCAGCAATTCAGCGGTGATTGAATCTGATAACCTGCCGCCGTCCATCATTGAAGTGGATCTCTTTAACCTGTCAGAAAACATCATGAGCCATGTCAAGAATGGTGACACCATTGTTGTGACAGCCCGCATCAGCGCGCTCAAGCAAGATTTTGTCACTGCCAATGTGGTGGCCGATTTGTCAGCCTTTGGCAAGGCCACTGTGGTGACGGCCGATCTGTTCGAATGGATTTCGGCGGGCACGGGCATGGCCACATGGAACGTGATGACGGTCAGTGTGGCAGTTTCAGCCGAAATTTCGGTGGTGGTTACGGTCGAGGATCGCGTCAAGAATATTTCGACGGCAGTGCCCACCTCCATCATTGCGGACAATTTGGCGCCCACCATTAACCTGGTGCATATATCGGATACCCTGGTGAACCGTGACATTTACACGCGGCCCGGCAATACCATTTTGGTGACTGCGGATATCATTGAAAACAGCACGGTCAATATCTGGAGTGTTTATGCCGATCTTTCGGATATCGCTTCGTCAGATGCTTCAGTGGTCAGCTCCGAAGTGTTTAGCGGTAACAAGGCCGAGTGGCGCTTTGTGGTTAACCCGATTGCAACCAACAATTACAACACCACCGTCACGGTCTACGCCTTTGACGTGGCCGGAAACCGCGCTACCCTTAATACCGACACCATCTTGCTCGACGAAGTGCCGCCTACCGTAACTAACCTGGCGGTCTATAACATGGACATCAGCGATTACAATTTTGATGTCATTGCCAACAGCCAGACGGCGGTGATCACCGTTAGTATTTCTGATCTGGCAGGTGTGGATACCTGGGATATGTGGGCCGATCTAAGCCAGCTTGGCGGTGGCGTATCTCAAAGCGTGGATGCGTATGACCCTGTGACCACCATTGCCACGTTTAACATCAATGTGGTGACCACCACGCCCACCAACGGTACTGTGACGATTACCTTAAACGTGTTTGACCGTGTCAGTAACAACACGCAGGTGATCGATACGATCTATGCCGACAACGCCGCGCCCACCATGAACCTACTCACAATCTGGAACGATTCCTATGCGATCAGTTCCTTTGTCAAGGATACGGATGCCATTGTGCTGACGGTGGATATCGATGATCAGTTTATTGCCACCAGCAATGTCTTTGCCAATTTGGTGGTCTTTGGCGGCGGCAGCGCTGTCAATCCAGATTCTTTTGATGGCCGCATTGCCACGTGGAACTATACCGTTGGCAGTACCGCACCGCGTGATGGCACCACCGTGGTTACGATTACTGTGTCTGACGTGGTGTTTAACACGAGTAATATTTATGACAGTATCCGGGCCGATAACACCACGCCAGATGTGTTAAGCATCACGGTTTACAACAGCATGGTGGATATCTACAGCAAGGTTAAAAACGGCGACTCCATTATCGTGACTGCAGTGATCAGCGATGCCTCCATCGAAGACGTTAGCCAGATTACCATCGACTTTACCGTGCTGGGCGGCGGCGCGGGCGTGACGCCAAATCTGTATAACCAGGGGCTGCGTATTGCCACCTGGAACTTTACAGTTGTCACCACCAACCCAAGCGATGGTGTGGTGTCTGTCACCGTCAATCTTACGGATCGTGTGGGTCAGCGCGCAGATGCCGAGGCAACGTCAATTACGGCGGATAACACCGCGCCGCAAGTGACGTCGTATAACTTCTATAACAACACCACCAGCAAATACTATCTGGTCAAGGATGGCGACTATCTAACGGTGACGGCTGCGTTTGATTCGACTGACATTACTACCGGCGATATCTACGCCAACTTTACAGCGTTCGGATTTGGTTCCGAGATCCAACCTGACACCTACGATACTGCGACAGGCATCGCCACCTGGTACGTGAACAGCGTCAACGTGTCCAACGTGGATATGACGGTTACTCCGTCGGTGTTTGTGGGTGACGATGTGCGCAATACCGGCAACACGTATACCAATACGATCTATGCCGACAACAGCATTGGCAATCCGGGTTTTGTGCTCTCGGATCAAGATATTTTCAACACCCGTTACACCAACGCTAACACGGTGGATATCACCTTTATTTCCGGAACCATCACCGAAGGTGTCAGCTACCTTATGTCAGAGAACGTGCCGTACCAGCCGACCTACAACGCCACCGGAAATTTCTCGGCCGAATTGGCTACGCCAAGCATCTACTTGCTCGAAGGCGTCACCCAGGGTAACCGCGTGGTTTATCTGTGGGTACAGGACCTGGCCGGTAACCGTAATTCATCGGTAAACACAGTCACGATGGTTTATGATACGGTCAGCCCCAGCATGACCGCACGCACACCAACCGGTACCGAAGTGGGCGTGGATCGCGCCAGCAATATTCAGTTTGAACTATATGATGTTACTTCAGGCGTGAGCTTTGACCGCGTGGTTTGGTCGGTCAATGGCGTGACCATTTTAGAGAATGCCTCTGCGTCCAACAATGCCGATGTGACTACGATTAATCTAGGCAATAACACCACGCGGTATACCTATAATCCGACACCCGATATGCCGGATGGGTCGACTATGAATATTACGATCAATATCTATGATAAGGCGGGTAATAACGAGAACTACTACTACTGGTTTGCCGTCAACAATGTGCCCTCAGTGAATACCAGCAGTATTCAGTATCCCACCACCACCAACCTGTATCTGTATGCGGGCATTACCTACGACTTTGTGGTGTCTTACAACGACCGCGATGGTTACGACAACCTGACCGATGTCTACTTGTACGTTGACCATGCCGGTGACATCACGCTCGACAGCAATTTGGGTGATGATGGTTTTGTGGATATTGTCTTGCAAATTACCGAAGCGGGCGTGACGGCAGACGGCAGTGCCAGCATTGCTCAAGGCAGTTCATATGTTGAAAAAGCCATCTACCAATACACCGGTGCGGGTGACAGCATGACAGTAACGTGGAGTATCAAACTTAAGTACACGTGGAAGGAAACCAGTACGGTCGAGCTGGGTGTGCGTGTCGATGATGTCCGCGAAACTGTGGGACCCTTGTATACCAATAAAGGCTTTACCTACGAAAATGATATGGATATCACCGGTAATCTGATTGTCACGGGCAGTATCCAAGGCGTGCTTGCCAACGGTGCCTGGGTGCGTGAGCGCGAGGTATTAGAATTTGGCAACCTGCAGGTGTTCTATCAGGGAACAACCAATATTTCGGTACCAGCCAGCGATTACAACATACGCCTGTGTAATGACGATGAGACCGACACTGGCCTCACCAGCATGAACTATTGCGTGGATTACGATCCGTTCCAGGGTGAAATATTCACCTTGAGTACCACGGCCAACGATCAGACTGACTCCTCTGACATGCATACCATCAGCATTGTCAACAAGCCTACCGAGGGGAACAACCCGATTGACAGCAATGCGGTTACGTTTACGGTCAAAGTGGATGCCTTTATTCCGTCGATCACGATTATAGATGTGACCAATCCGGACTACGATGCCACCGGAAACGAAAACGACTTTATCGGTAATTACTACCAGCAGATCTTTGGGCATGTCAGTGTCAACGGTTTTGAAGTCACGCTCAACATGAACAAGAGCACCAGCTCCTTTAGCGGTTTGCGCGAAGTGGGCTGGTACTGGCAGCACGTTTCTGGGAACTTTAACACTTCGTATAATGTCGATTCCGATAAGGACGGTGTCTTTGCAGTTCCCGCCAGCTTTGTGACCGCTAACGTAGACGGCATGGTGACCTTAAACGTAACCGTCACAGATAACGTGAGCCACGTGACCAGCTTTTCGGTGGGCTTTACCCTGGACAGCATTGCGCCTACCAGTTACCGCACGGATGTGTCCGAGTCTCTGCCAGCGTACACGCCATATACCGTGGAAATCATTAACGTGGATGAACCTGGTTCGGGCGTGGCAACTTATTACCTGGATGCCTTTACCACAGAACCGACGGCGGGTCAGTTACCCACTAGCCAGCGTGTCACCATGAACGGCTTAACGACCAAGAACACCGAGGCTTACTACTTGTTCTATGTGGTCGACAACATAGGCAATCGTGGTTATGTCAGTTGGAACCTGTCGCATGTGGGCGCTATTAACGCTACACCACAGGTGACTGGTGACCTGAATGTGGTGGCCACGTTTGACAATTTCTATGGGGGTTACTCGCACACCATTGTGGTGGATTACTATGACGGCGATTACTACTACGACATGGAGAAACTGTTCTTACGCATTGTGAACTACGACATGGTGTCCAACAACCAGGCTAACTCGACCATCGACTTTAAGATCTCGGCGGCTGACAGCGGTTCGGCCACGGGCAACCTTAGTTTTGCCGATAACACCATCATTCAAGGTTCCGAGGTGATCTTGTCCGGTGTCTATTCCGAACAGAACCTGGATGATTTTACCTTGCGTGTCACCTATAACTTTACGATCAGTTATGCCTGGTCCGAAAGCAACACCGTCAGTATCGGCGTAGATGCCTACGATAAGACAGTACCCGTGCCTCTGGCCTGGGCCAATTCACCCGCTGGAACGGCTGTGGCCAATGCGGTCTATAGCTATATGTCGCGTACGTTCAGGTTCGAAAACGACCGCGAACTGACCGGTTCGATGACAGTATCCGGCGATATCAATGGCTTGCGTTCAGAGGGAGACAGCAACTGGGTGCAGTCCGGAGAATCAATCAATTTGGTGGGTCTCAAGGGCGCGTATCAGGGCACCAACAACGTATTTATGCCATCCAGCGACTACAGCATTGAGGTCAAGCGTTTTGGCAATGAGTCATTGGTGACAGCCGCCGCCATCGGCACAGGCGCCACCATGGATATCTATATGGTTGCGGATTCAGCCGCAGGCACCTACACCTTCCAGGTGCTGATGAAGAACGAGGTCTCCACGGTAAATTACTCGATACCTTCGGGTGATCTGCTCGATTTCACCAATGTCACCTTCTCGCTGCAAGTGGATGCCAGCCGACCCACGGTCAATACTTATGCGATCAACAACGGCGAAACATTGACCAACAATCCCACCGTAAACATCACCTTTACGGCCAGTGACGATATCAGCGGGGTGATTGAACAGTATGTCAGTGGCGATGTCATGAGCGGCAATGACACCTTCCAATGGGTGACTTACAACGCTTCGGTGGCCTTGTACCATAGTACCGACGGTACCAAGAACATAGATCTATATGTCCGTGACAAGGCCCGCAATTCAAGCCTGGTGACGACTAACTTTATTGTGGTTGATACCACGCCGCCTTCGACGCCGGTCATCACCACGCCCAACAGCGGCATCGACTACCGCAGCAGCAGCAGCGTGCAGGTGCTTGAAGGTACGGTCACCGGTGGCGCAGATTATATCTTTGTAAACAGCAGCACCACCAACGCCACCTACCTCTCATGGGCGCCAACATGGAGCTGGACAGGCAGCTTTGCCGATGGCACCAGCAACATCCGTGTCCATGCCATGGATCTGGCCATAAACACCAGCAACTTTACCAGTGTCAATGTGGCCATTGATACGGTGTTCCCAACCTTATCGGTGACGGCCGACCGTGTGTCAATTAATACCGTTCAGATCCGCTACAGCGAATGGGTGGCATCGGCGGCCACTTTGACGATCAACTATGGCTTGTCAGATGGCTTGACGCTCTTGAATATCACCACCACCGATAATCGCAACTTTGTCTTGTTGACCTCTCCACAGCGTACGCGCGTATACACGGTGAGCGTCAACGATGTGACCGATGCCTTTGGTAATGCGGTCACAGCCAACGTGTTCTATATCGATGGCCGCGACGAGATACCGCCCGTGGTCAACAGTTTCAATGTTAAAGACGCGTCAAGCGGCAGCGAGCTCTATACCAACGAGCGTGTGGTTAGCGTCAATATGCTGGCCACCGACGATGGCGATGGTGTGGCGTATTACCTGGTTACCGAAAATGCCACGGTGCCGGCGGTGGGTGATTTCAGCGTCACGGCCACTCCGTCCACCTTTGCCATTACCGCGTCCGAGGGCCGTGTGACCATTAACATCTGGATGATGGACTATCAGCTCAATATATCGACTGTGAGCGTCTCGCAGGTGATCACTCTGGACATGACTGGGCCGCGCCTGCCGACCATTGCCGAGCACGTCACGTTTAACCAGATACTCATTAAGTTCAACGAACCAGTGCTCAATGCCACCACTAATTTGTATGTGGTCGACCAGGGCCTCACGATTGTGTCGATTGACCGTTATCTGACATCGGACGTCAACTACCTGATGGAGACCATTACTCAAAACAGAGTGACCTACACCGTGACAGTAGATCTGTCGGTGGTCGATCTGGCCGAAAACCCGATCTCACCGAACGTCTTTTACATTGAAGGCTCGGATATTTGGGCGCCGTATATTGTTACTGCGCAAGTACTCGACCTGTCGAGCGGCGATACCGAATACACCAACGCGCGTCTGGTCAGCATCAACCTGACGGGCGAAGATGTCGGTGGTGGCCTTGTGGCGTACTACTATGTCACCGAAAATACTGGATCTATCCCGACGACCCTGCTGCAAAGCAGCGCGATACAAACATATAACATTGCCAACAGCACAGCCGAAGGCGACTTATGGTTGTACTTCTGGTTGGCAGACGACAGCTTCAATTTTGCATCCCCAGTGTCCAGGAGCATCATTCTTGACATGACGCCGCCATCGCAGACCATCCGCTTTGACGGTACCGTCACGCGGGCCATTGCGGGCTCGTACCAGGTGACAGTCGAAGTCTCCGAAGCGATTAGCAACAGTCCGCTGCTGCAATTTGTGGCTTCGGCTGATCTGTACACCACCACCATTGCCCTGACGGCCGATATGACCTTCCGCAATTGGTACGGTATCTTTAGCGTTGATCATACCGTCGGTGATGGCGTGGGTACCTTTAGTGTGAGCGTTACCGATAATGCCCTGAACAATACGACCACCTTTAACGGGGCGGTGACGCTTAACATTGATGCGGTAGAAGTGCTGTCTGCCAACTTCTATTCGCTGATTAATACGCTGGATACCAAGGTGATCTTCCAAAACTCGACCCATAACGTGTTCTATCGCTTTACCATGGGCACCTTGGGCGACCGCACGGGCACCTTTAACGGCTTGGCGCTCACCAAATTAGAGACTGCAGCCACCTCGCAGGTATCGGCTATCCGGATATACAAGGATCAGGGCGACGAACTGTTTAATCCCAGTACCGATTACCTGATGAGTTCCGGAACAGACACTTTTGTTACGGCCAATACGGTGACCATCAATATCACCACCGTTGACATCGTGCCGCGTATTGGCGTGACGCCCAACCTGTACTTTGTGGTGGCCGATCTCGACCGCGATGCCATCCCGTCCCAGACCGTGGGCTTTGCCATTCCGACGCTGTCTTTTGTAGATATTCATCCGCTGTGCCAGATGGAAACCGATGATCTTCCGATCAGCACCAGCACGCTTTTGGCGGTAGACTATCGTAGCCCACATAAGACCGTGGTCACGGCGGATTCGTATTACATCAGCAACAGTATCCAAATTGTCCTGCGTGTGACCAGCGATGCGGTCAACCGTGTGGCTACTTACAATTACATGATTGGCACAAGTCCGTATCTTGATAATGTCCAGGGCCAGATGCAGGTGCAGGCATCATCTAATATGCTGCAGGTGACGCGTTTGAGCCTGTCGCACCATACCACCTACTATGTCACCATTTGGCCGCTGTCATCCGATGGTTTCTGGGGTGAAGAAACGGTGTATACCTTCCATACGGATCTTACCGAACCTTCGGCCCCGCAGATCTTGCAGATATCGGCCCAGACAGTCGAGACAACCGGTATTGGCACTGCGGCCACTGACCTGGCCCATGTGATTTCGTGGTTGCGGTCTACCGACGCAGAGTCAGACGTACAGGCTTACGAGATCCAATACCGTACCGGCGTCAATCCCAAGTGGGCCGTGGAACGCGAGGTGACCCAGGATATCGTCCAGAGCCAGATTACCTTAACCTTGACCGAACGCCAGGCCGATACAACCTATTTCTACCGTATGCGTTCACAGAACGGTGCGTTGGCCTACAGCAGTTTTGCCACCCATCCCGATGGCGTTACCAGCATTTTAACGAACAAGGTGATCTCCAACGTTAGCAACTATCCGAATCCTTTCGACAGCCGTAAAGAAGACACCACACTGACGTACTTCCTTAACCAGGACACGGCCATCACCATTACCATCTACGATCCGTTTGGTCACAAGGTATGGAAAAAAGAAATCGATTCAGGCATCGCGGGTGGCCGGGCCGGTACCAATGAAGTCAAGTGGGATGGTAAAAACGATATTGGCGTCAACGTGGCCAAGGGTGGTTATATCTGTGTGATTCAGGCCGCAGTGAGTGGTGAAGACAACAAGAAGGTGCGCCTGATTGGTGTGGTGCACTAACCCGAGGATGCACGGATATGAAGCCGATGATGACATACGGAAGCCTGCTGCCACTTAACATGAATCGTGTGGGCTTATGACTACCAAAGTGCTCGTCATTGACGACGAGACATCCATCCGCCGTATTTTTGAGACCCTTTTTCGTTTTCGTGAAGAGACCTTGCTGACAGCGCCCGACGGCGAAAGCGGTATTGAGTTGGCGCGCACAGAACAACCCCACGTTGTCATCAGCGACTTAAAGATGCCGGGGATCAGCGGTATCGAAGTGCTGCGAGCTGTTAAAGCAATGCCTTTTCACTGCGAGGTGGTGCTCATGACCGCCTACGCCACCTTGGATGCCGTCATGGATGCGGTGCGGGTCGAGGCCTATGAAGTGGTCACCAAACCTTTTGAAGGTACGGCCCAGATCGACCACCTGATCGACCGTGCGCTTGAGAAGCAGACCATGGTAGTGGAGCGGCAACGTTTGCTCGAAAGTCTTAAACAGGCCAACCAGGACCTTGAAGCCAGGGTGCAGGAGCGCACTCGTGAATTGCAACAAGCCCTGGATAACCTGCACAAGCATCAGGATATGCTGATCCGTCAGGAAAAAATGGCAGCGGTGGGCCAGATGCTGGCGGGCGTGGCCCATGAACTGCGTAATCCGCTTGGGATTATCGAAAATTCACGCCTGGATCTTCAGGATCGATTGGGCACAGGGGCCTCTCCAGAATTGGCAGCGGGTCTGGAACGCATTGACCGGCAGGTGCAGCGAGCTAAAAAGATTATCCAGCAGTTGCTTGACTTTAGCCGTTATGGCAGCGAAGGCACTGAAATCATCGACGTGCGCAATTTGGTCACGCTGACCCAGCAGTTGCTTGAACATGAGATCAAGACGCATGGCATTATGTTTTCTGCCAAGTTTCAAGATGCGCTTCCGCCCATCAAGGCCGATCCGGACAGCTTAAAACAGGCTTTGCTTAACATCATGCTTAATGCGGTTCAAGCGTTGGCGCCGCAGAAAGACCGACGTCTTAATGTGGAAGTTGGCAGCAGTGCAGGCGCAGTGTTTATCAGCGTGAGCGACAGCGGTCCGGGTATTATGCCGCAACACATGAAAGATATTTTCAACCCTTTTTTTACCACCAAGGCGCCGGGACAGGGTACAGGTCTGGGGCTTTCGCTGGCTTATGTGGCGCTGGCGCGGGCGGGTGGGCGCATCGACGTGGCCAGCGAAGCAGGCCAAGGTGCCACGTTTACGTTATGGTTGCCAAGCGCCCCGCAAACCGTAAAGATATAAATCAGCAGGGCGGCCATGAGCGAGACCATTTTGTATATTGATGACGAGGAAGACTTTCTTAACTCGATCACTGCCATCTTGAGTCGGCGGGGTTACCGGGTGATTCCAGCCCGGTCGGGTGAAGAAGGCTTGGCCGTGTTGCGGCAGCAATCGGTGGATGTGCTGATCTCTGACTATAAAATGCCCGGTATTTCTGGCACGGATGTGCTTCAACAGGCCAAACAGCTTCAGCCGGATGTCTGCGTGGTTTTGGCATCGGCTTATCCTTCTACCAAAAATACATTGGAGGCCATTAAATTTGGTGCCTTTGATTTTTTAGTCAAGCCTTTTAAGCTCGAAGAACTGCTCGAAGTCATTCAGCGGGGCATCCACGCCCGGCATCTGCAACAACAGAACAAAAAAATTCTGGATCGATTTTTAACGGACGCTTCGTGGGATAAGGGCTTGTCCTTCGGGTCGCTGCGCGAGGCCTACGAACCGGCGCTGCAAAAAGCGCAGTGGTTGGCGGGGCGGCATGCGCCAGATGACAGCATGTTTATTGCGGCAGCCACCGTGCTGCAGGGGGGAGTGGAGGCGCTGGGACGTTTGGATGCTGCTGTATCGGTGGTGATGAACTGTAAGCGCAAAGAAGGCAGCGACGGGGGAGATCTGGTGACCGCAGCCTTGGTTGCGGTGGGTGGCCAGCAGGCCTTGGAATGCTTTCCGCGTTTTTTTGATGTGGTGCTGGCGGCCAAACAGCGCATGGGTTCGGCCGACGGGCACGGTGTTGCGGCGGCCATTCTGGCTTCTGCGGGCGAGCAGGCCTTGCAAACATTTTTGGATCAGACTTTTGAGCAGCTACCCGCCAAAGAAGGTAGTTACGATGGTTTGGTGCTGGCGGCTGCCATTTTAGCAACCCAGGGCTCTGGTCCTGCCAAACAATTTCAGGCTGCCAAGCAGAGCGTTCTTGAAGTTAAGCAGCAGATTGGCACCGAAGACGGAGATAATATTACGGCGGCTGTTTTGACGCTGGGCGGAGCAGCTGCCTTGACTGCATTTGGCACTCATTTTGCGCAGGTGAGCGCTATCAAAGAACGTCGGGGGTCTTACGATGCAACGGCCTTGGCGGCGGCTATTTTAAGCATCCAAGGGAGTGTCAAAAACCCTGATTTTGAAAAAATTTACAAAGAGTTGTTGTTGCGTGGCCGCGGTACCCACGATGGGATGGCCATTACAGCTGCTTTACTGGGTATGCTTGAAATGGGCAAACATTTTCGGTCTTATGCCGAGGCTTGGTGGGTGGTACACAGCTAACCGTTATCCCAACCCGTAAATTTTACTAACCTTTTTGATCCTGTTGGCTTTGGTACTTAAGCGCCAGCAAAAGATTGAACGTGATTGCAAATAAAATAATAAAGAAATTGGCGGCTGCGTTGGTTATTTGGCCTTTATTGAAGTTTTCCAAGTCAAAACCCATGACCACATAGCCAAAATCTTCAGAATGTTCGGTGGCTTTTTCCTTTAACTCTACGTGGTATTCCTTTTGAAACAGGTTGCTCCAGTAGCTCGAAAGCCGGGTGGCTAAAAATAAGTGTTTATTTTGGGATAGCTGGGAATAAAAATAATAAGGGGTGTCTAATTTGTGCTTACTTAAGGCTTTTAACAGCCCTTTTTCTTCTAGTTCATAAATCTGACCGGTTTTTCGATTTTTTTCAAGGTTTAAGAGCAATTGCCCACGGGAATTAACCACCGTAAGCAATGCAAGGTCTGGATCTTGAATAAAGACTTTTCCAATTTGTTCAAGCTGCTGGGCGTTGCTTTGGGCAATGGCATAGCTGACTTGTCCGGTGAATTGGGTAATTAAAAACTGGGCACGGAATAGCAGGGCATCTTGTTTTAGGCGCAGTTCTTTTTGAATAAAGTACGAACCTAGGATCAAGGTGGAAATAGATACCGCAGCAGTGATGAGATAGACAAAAGGGACGCGTCTCATCTAGCAAAAGTGTAACAAGAGAGGAAAGCATGAGTCTACAAACCGTTACGCGACAAGTTCTAAAACGCGTGTTGCTTATTGTCGGAAACGATAATAACTGGGCGCGGGTGGTACGCGGGGTCATTTCGCGAGATTTTCCCGGCTTTGTTCCCGTCGAGTGCCCAGACGCAGAAACAGCCCATGAGGCTCTGGTAGATCTGGAATGTGACGCCGTGGCGGTTTCGATTGATGCACGCATGCTTGTGCAGAGCGCATTCTGGCAGAACTTGCCCGATCAAACACCGGTGATTTTGTTTTCGCATGCCATCGAAACGACGCGTCCGGTGGTGGCCCGTGAGGCGCGGGTGCAAAGCATTTTGGATGCACAGCGTCCCCGCACCGACATCTTTTCTGAACAATTGCGGCATGCACTGATTGCGCGGGCGAATCGCCTTTTTTCAGAATTCAAACACAATGTGTCCCAATTTTCAGGAGACACTTTTGCAGATCAGGTGGAGCATCTGCTTTTGTTGCACCCAAGATCGGTCAGTTTGCGTCGCGATGTCCACCCCATGATTTTGGGCCAGTTAAAGGCGGATCCGGGCTCAGTGCGGCTGGCCCAGTTGTTGGTGGATAACATCCGTCAACTGGACATGCTGGCAGGTGTGGAGCCGGCCGAATTGTGGGATGGAGCACTGGCTTGCGTCTCGATGGGGCAGTGGGAAGTGGCCAAACAGCTGCTTCAGACTTTGGCCCAAAAAGACCTGGCGTGGAAACCTAAAGCTTATGAACAGCTGATTGAGATTGCCGTTAAACAAAATGACATGGCGGCGCGCCGTAAGCTGGGGCTGCAGCTGGCAGACTTTTACGAAAGTTCCGGAGACTTTCGGGGTATGGCGTCTGTGTTTGAGGCCTTAAACCTGCACGTTAAATTGAGTTTGGACGAGTCTTATAAGTTGCTCAAGGCTTGGCATTCGGTCGGTGAATATGCCAAAGCAGCCCATTTGCTGGTTCAGTTGCTTGAACAATGCTTCAAGGAACAACGCTTTCCAGAATTGTATTTGCGCCTACACATTTTGTTTGGTGGAACCTCAGAAGTGGCTCGCTTTCTTGCCTCGGAGCCACAGGCTTGCGCTGGCAAGGACGAATTTTGGATTACGCTTGCGGAATATTTTTTACACCGTGGCGAAAGCGAAGCCGCACGTGGCTATTTTAATCTAATCTCCGAAGAGACGGTGGCGCTTAACCAGATTAAAGTGCTTAATCTGGCGTGCCATTTTGAACTGGCCAAGCAGGGCGCGCCGGCGTCGGAAATATACCGGCGCCTGGTACGCGTCAACGATAACGTAAGTATTTATTAAGAAAGGCGGGTGAGCACATGCGCAATACAGGTAAACGGCAACAATGGTTAATCGGACTGGGAAACATGGGTGCTCAAACCTTGGTGACCGTGTCACGGCGTGATCCGGCGCCAGAAGGATTGCTGCGTACGGTTACAGCCCTTGACCTTGAGCAGGACAAGCCCGAAACGGTTCCAGGTCTGCATCCCAGCCAAATGGTTTCACTGTCTAAAATGCGTGATCTGGGTTTGCAGCGGCCGGAACTTAAAGCATGGATCAGATCAGATATTAATCAAGAGATGTTTCAGCGCTACCCTAGCCGAGCGCAGACACGCATGCATCTGTATTGGAATTTTAAACAGATCAGCCAGGTTTTGATCAGCAAGGTGCAGGAACTGATTAACGATCATCGCGGTCACAAGGACATTGACGATATGCTCGAAGTCATTTTGGTGTCTTCGCTGTGTGGAAACACGGGCAGCGCCTTGTTGCTTGATGTGGCCTACCTTATTCATGCGGCGGTGGGAACAGAACGCCCGCTGCGTATGGTGGCTTACTTAAGTTTGCCTCCCCAGGCAGCGGCAGATGACCGGGGTGTCGGAAACGCCTACGCCTCCTTGTGCGAAATTGAACATGCCATGCGGAACCAGCAATATCAGGCCAAATACCTGATGGGCAGCGTTCAGGTGCGCAAGGCTCCCTTTGATTTTGTCTACCTTGAACAGAACGATGTCAATTCTTTTCAGGGGCACATTGAAGCCACTGCTGAAAAAATCGTTTTTCGCAAGCGCTTTGCGTTTGAAGACGAACATATCTTGCCGCGTTTTATGCAGGCAGGTGCGACTCCGGTCAAGCGTTCAACCCGTTATGGGGCTTATTCACTCAAGCGGTTTGCGCTGCCGTGGGACAAACTACTTGAAATGCTTGCGGCGCGCCTGGCGTTTACGGTCGTGGACAAGGGCTTTTTTATGTTTCAAACGGCCAGCACCACGGTCGACAAAGAAATTGAGCAGGTGCTGGATACGCTGAAGTTAAGCGAAGAGACCCAGCGCCGGATACTCCCGCCTGCCCGTCAGCAGTTTTTAGAAGAATTTGCTGACCGCGTGACCTTGGGCCATCCCGTGCGCGAAAAGTTGCAGGCCCTGCCGGGTTACGCCGACCAGGTGGCGCGCGATCATCGCCGCAACGTAGAACAGGTGCTCGAAAAACTTTCGGTATTGTTCTCTGGGCGTCTTAGCGAACGGGTCAATTTATGTATTGCTGAAAAACGCCTGCCATTGCCGGATATTGAGCAGTTTATGGCCAAGCTTAAAGAGGCCTGTGAAAAACGCAAACAAGAAGCCCTGTCTCAAATGGCTAAAAACGTAAAGCTCAAAGAACAGGCCGACCAGCAATATGAGGCCATCTTTGCCATTCCGTTTCAGACCAAATATACCTGGGTACCTTGGCTGGCCCACCCGGCCTATGTTCAGGATGTGCTGACCCGTACCGGTCGAAAAATACTGGCCGACGAGCGCGTCATCATCGACGAAGCCACGATTGTATTTTATGAACAGCTGGCCCGTATCGTAGACATTGAAAAAACGCATTTTGGGGTTTTTCTGGGCACGCTTAACGGACTTAAGGATCGCCTCAAGCGCGAGGGCGACCGGCTCGACGGCGAGTTAAAGGCAAACCCGAATTTTGTGTTCAAGATGCTGACGGCCGATGCGCTGCTGCGTTCCGAACTGGGCAACGATCTGGATACGCGTATTCAGGCCGTCAAGGGCGAAGTGGGTCAATGGTATGGTCTCGAATATTACGATGCCATTCAGTATGCCGACAGCATGGTAGCGGGTTTGCGCGCCAACCTGCGGGGCTTCTTAGAGCAAATTGTTGCCATGACCGAGCTGGATCTTGAAAAAGTAAAGGGTGCCTTTACGGTACCTTTAGGTCTTAAAGCCGGTCAAGGCTTGCTGGTGCTGGGTGGACATAAACTTTTTCTAAGCAAAGCGCAAAAAGCGGGTGGCAAGGAGCAAATCTGGACAGTGCCCAGCGATGACATGGGAGCCCTGCATGTGTTGCGCGTGCAGTACGATTTTGCCTTGCACCAGATTCCGCAACAAATCGATCAGATGAAAGGTGCCCTGGCACGGCTCGATGACCGTTTGCCCTTCTTTGTCAATGAATTCGAACGGGTCTATATGGCCGATTTATTTCCGGACATCTTCGACGAGGCCCCGCTTTATTTTGCTCTGGGCGTGGCGTTTGGAAAGATCAATAAAAAAGAACTGCCTACCTGGCATTGGCAGGGTGATCAAGATGTGGAGCTGGGTTGTTATCGCACCGATGCCTTAAAAGCCTTTGCCAAGGAACGTAATTTTCTGGCGCTGGTGCAGCAGGAACTTGAGGCACGGCTGGGAGAGAATGAGTCAGATACCCTGATTTATCTTGAGCAGTATTGCCAGGACATGCAAAAACGCCTGTCGTCCGACGACCTTATGCCCGCGCCGGTGCGTGAACAAATTCAAAAAGAAGTTGAAAATATCCAAAATTTTATGAATCAAAGAAAGTCGGTGACCCATGCGTAACTTTCAGATCAGAAAAATACTGGCTTTCATGGTGATGGCGGCATTGCTGCTGCCTGTGCCGGGCGATGCCGACGAATTTGCGGTTAAAGAAGAAATCCGCCAGGTGGTTGACGGTAAGCTGGCGATTGATAACCGTTTTGATGGTGATACGGTGCGTCAGATTCAAATGATGATGCTGGCTTTAAAGGATGGCAGCGAAAAACCGTTGGTGCGGCTGACCGAGTTAAAGCCCGGCGTATATAACTACGGAATGCGTTCGGCAGTGGAACGGGTACAAAAATACTTTTTGCCAGACAAGACGGTTAATCTGGGAGTGGTCGACGCCGATACGGCCAAAATGATCATTGCTTACGCCCTTATCCAGGACAATGATTTTGCATGGAGCATGGTAGACGATGCCATCGATTGGGGCGATATTGAAAAAGGCACGGTGGTTTTTGACCCGCATGCGGCCGATCTATACCCGGCCGAAATGGTTACCGAACTTCAAAACCTGTTATTAAAAGCCAAAGATGCGGCGGGTGCGCCATTGGTACTTAAAAGCCAGCTTGAGCCGGGCCAATACAATCAAGTCATGGCCGATGCTATTGCCCGTTTTCAGGAAATTAATCTTGGCCGGGCCAAGGGCAGCTTAAGTGGTGTTCTGGATGCTTCGACGCTGGCCAAATTGCGTAATCCGGCTGCGCCTGTGGCTGCGGTAGCCGCGCAAGCTGAAGCGCCTCAAGCAGAGGTCGAGGCGCCTGCCGTAAAAGCGCAAGCCGAAACTCCAAAAACCGCTGAACCCCCAAAAGCCGAGCTGGCCAAAGTGGCCGAAATGCCCAAGGCAGCTCCCTCGTTGTCGGATATGATGGCCAAGATGATGGCTGGGGCTCCCAAGCCAGATGCAGTGAAGGCGGCTGAAGTTCAAAAGCCAGCAGTGGCAGAAGATCCCTTTGCCAAGGCGGCGGCTGAAGAAGCCCAAAAAGCCGAGGCGGCCAAATTAGCTGAAGCAAAAAAACTTGAAGACGCAAAGTTGGCTGCTGCAGAAGCAAAATTAGCCGAAGCCAAAAAAGCTGAAGAAGCCAAACTTGCCGAAGCTCAAAAGGCCGAGGCGGCCAAATTGACGACTGCTAAGGCAGT
The DNA here is from genome assembly GCA_023249225.1 of bacterium. GTDB lineage: Bacteria > Margulisbacteria > Marinamargulisbacteria > JAHFDA01 > JAHFDA01 > JAHFDA01. Next base: position 28,074 of record JAHFDA010000016.1, on the reverse strand, counting down.
GGAAACAGCACCCCTTGCTGAAACACCCAAAGCCGCTCCTCCGGCCCCATCGTTGGCAGACATGATGGCTAAAATGATGGGAGCGCCTAAGCCAGAGGGCGTGGTCCCCGCGGCAGCGCTGGTGGATGCTAAAAAGACGGTGACAGAAGCAGATCCGATTGCATTGGCATTGGCTCAAGACGCAAGGCTCGTCGAAGCCCAAAAGGTAGAGGCGGTCAAACAGGCCGAGGCCAAAAAAGCCGAAGAGGCCAGGTTAGCGGCGGAAGCTAAAAAAGCCGAGGAAGCACGTTTGGCTATCGCAGCCGCAGCAGAACAAGCCAAGCTTGCCGAAGCTCAAAAAGCAACGGCAGCGGCGGCCAAACTGGCCGAAACAAAGAAAGCCGAAGAAGCCAGAATCACTGCCGCCAAAGAAGCGATGGCCCGTATGGCGGCGGTATCTAAAGCGGCTGAAGAGGCAAAATTAGCTGAAGCCAAACAAGCCGAAGAAGCCAAACTGGCTACGGCTAAATTGGCAGAAGAAGCAAAATTAGCTGAAGCCACTCAAAAGGCTGAAGAAAGTAAATTGCAGGCCGCAACGCTTAAAGCGGCCAAAAAGGATACAGCAACTTCGGCTGAAGCCGAATCGGCCTTGCTTGGCCTGGCAGCCCAGTCAAGTCAACAGACTATTGCGCTTGAAAATGAACGTGAACCCAAGTTAGCACTCAATCTGGCTGCGCCCCCCAGCAGCGAAAAACCGGCAGCAGCCATGACCGATGCCCAAGGCGTTGTTTTGGCCCCGCCCAAGGAAGTGCCGCTTACGGTGATGGAGGCGCTTCCACCAGTACAGGTTCAAGCAGCGCCTAAAAAAGAAGCTGTGATTGTAGAAGTTCCAGCGCCCGAAATAGGCCAGTCCGTATCGGCGGTGCGTGGCGGCCTGAAAAATGTGTTTTGGCTGATGGGCTGGACTGTGCAGCTCTTGCTTTCGACGCTGGCCTTTTTCTTTACCCTGCCGGGCGTGATTGTCCTGCTCATTGTGGGACTCATCTATCGTTTAAGCCGTTTACCCAAATTCTTTCCGCGTTCATCCCTGGTGGTGGGTCAAACCCCGCATATGCTGCGGCCACGCCAATTTTTGTGGGGCTCACAGTTGCCAGTGACTTTAAAGCGTGATGGCGGCCTGGGGCTGGGCGGTTTTGGCCGGGTGGTGAGCTATGTTTATCCAGGTAAATATGGCGAATGCCGTGTCAAGCCCAAGGGTGAATGTGTGGTGTCCATCAACGGTTTTCCGATTGTGCCCGGTGGTCCGCTGGCTTCGGTGCGCCTGGTCAACAAAGACCAGGTTGAAGTGCACCTGGGAACCGAAAGTTTTGGTCCCCTGCAATTTCAGGGCAGCTAACAGGCGCGCCTGGAGTATCACGGGCCATGGCCGAAGAAACACAAGTACGTAAATGGCTGTTATTGCCGCGCCCGACCGGTGCCAGGCTGATTGTTCCCAAATCGTCCACATCGCTGCTGCTTAAAATCTTAACGTTGCTTTTTTTTAACGCCACTTTTGTGCTTGTACTTGGCATTTACAGTCTTTACACCGTATCTTCGATTCGGATACTGATGGAGACCGCCGTAGACCGTAGCCTGCCCATCATCAAGGTGGCCGATGTGGTTGAACTCGAAAGGGCTTCGCAACGCCATGCCGTGGAACAAGTGCTGCAACAGGGTGCCAACCCCACCCGCCAAAAAGAATTTATAGCCCATGGAGAACGCCTGCAGACTTTTTTAAAAACACTGGTATGGGGCAGTGAAACCCAGGCCTTTCGCATGCTTGAGGACGGGCGTTACTATCGCATTTGGCATGACCTGGGTTACGACAAAACGCTTAAGATAGACAAATCATGGCATCGGGTTTCACATACTGCGGCAGAGGCCGATGTGCTCTATAACCATTATCAGCTTTTAGCGGCGCAATACTTCGAGCGGCCTGATGCGGCGGGACGCGCGGCGCTCGATGTATCCGAAGGCAAGCTTGAAACGGCTTTGGTCAAGCTTAGTGAGACAGTCACCTTAGAAGTTTCACAAGCCATCGCCACGCTTAAAGAACATCAAGAGCGCACCACGCAGGTCTTGGCCGTCTTTATTGTCGTCAGTTTTTTATTGAGCTTTGCAGTGGGGATATGGTTTTCGCTGTGGCACCTGTTTAAGCCCATCGAACTTTTATCCCAACGCATTCAAAAAGTGGCCGAGGGTGATCTGTCTTCGACCGAAGAACTGGGCGAAGGAGATGAACTGGTCGATCTGCAGAATGCTTTTAAACGCATGGTCGATCGCTTGCGCGAAGCCCAGACCACCATCAGTCGCAAGAGTGAACAATTGCAAGCCAGTTTTAAACGTGAAATCGAAGCCAAAGACACCCAGCTGGTGCAATCAGAAAAACTGGCCAGCATCGGCGAAATGGCGGCCGGGCTGATCCATGAAATTAACCAGCCGCTTAATTTTTTAAAGATCATGTCCCAGGGCATACGCCGCAATATTTCTAAAGGCCGTTATAAATTTGAAGATTTGCCCAACGACATGATCGAGGTGGAAAACTACGTGGTGCGCCTGGCCGATCTGGTGAACGAAATGCGCAAATTCAGCCGTAAATCAGACCGCTCTACCCGTGAACCCATGGTGCTAAGCGAAGCGCTCGACGGTGTACTTAAGCTGGTGGGCGAACAGCTGCGCATGCACCAGATTAAAGTGGTCAAGGAATTTGACCCCAGCACCGGGCCCATTATGGCGGGCGTCAACCGCTTGCAGCAGGTGTTTGTCAATTTATTGAGCAATGCCCGCGATGCCATCGATGAACGCAGCGCTAAAGGACACGGACAGATTACCGTGCGTGTATACCAAAAGGAAGAATGGGCGTATACCGAAATTGAAGACAATGGCTGTGGCATACCCGAAGATGTGCAGCCACGCATTTTTGACGCCTTTTTTACCACCAAGACTGCCGACAAGGGCACTGGCCTTGGGATGGGCATTGTTAAAAAAATCATCGAAGATTTTGGCGGCCAGATTTCATTCCGAACCCAGATCGGCGTGGGCACCGTGTTTGTGGTGGCGTTTAAAGTGATGCCTAAAGCTGATTCCGACGTAAATATGCTGACCAGGATGTCGCGGCAGATGCATGCCGAGGAGCGGGTCTATGAAGCCACCCATTGAACAGGCCCTGGAACAAACGCACAGCCCGCAATCCGCTGCAAGCCAGGCCCAGTTTTTACATACCGCCAAACTGACTACTCTGGGAGAAATGGCCACCGGTCTGGCGCATGAATTAAATCAACCACTCAATAACATCAAGGTAATTGCGCAGTCTGTCATCCGCAATATCAAAAAACAACGGGCCTTGGATTTGCCCAAACTGCATGAAGAACTTGACATCATGATTGCCCAAATTAACCGGATGAGCACCACCATCGAACACCTGCGGCAGTTTTCGGTGCAAAAGGTTCAGGATCCGCCCGAGCCCACCGACATTCATGGGGTGATTGACGGTGCGCTCGAGTTTATTGCTGCCCTCCTGCGCTTTGAACAAATTGACATCCAAAAAGAATATGCGCCCGACTTGCCCCAGGTTTTCATCAACCGTTCCCAGATGGAACAGGTATTTCTCAATCTCTTTCATAACGCCAAGGATGCCCTGCTGGAGAACAAGGTTCCGGTCAAACGGCTGGTTTTACGAACGCGGGCTGTGGCGGAGCATATTCAGGTCGAAGTCGAGGATACCGGGGGGGGGATTCCGGCCCCCATACGGGAAAAAATTTTTCAACCCTTTTTTTCTACAAAAGCGGTGGATAAAGGCACCGGCATGGGTCTTTCGGCCAGTTGGGGCATTGTCAAGAGCAATGGGGGCAGCCTGACGTTTAAAGTCCAGGAGGGGGTGGGAACTACCTTCTTGATACAGCTCCCTATCAAGACTTACAATAAAAAATAGCAGGATAAACGTATGGTTGAAGCAACAAGTAAAATACTGATCATAGACGACGACCCGGGCACGGTAGGGGCTCTGCGTAACATCCTTGAAAAAGATGGCTTCGAGGTTGTCGAAGTTCACAGTGGCACCGAGGGTCTGGCAAAGCTGCGCGAAGATGCCAATATCGAGCTGGTGTTAACTGACATCAAAATGCCGGGCATGGACGGAATGAGCATATTAAGAAACATCAAAGAAATGCGTCCCGGCGTGGAAGTGATTATGGTCACCGCTTACGGCGACTACGATATGGCCATCGATGCCTTACGTAGCAATGCGTTCGACTATCTTAAAAAACCGATCGACATTGACGACCTCCTGGGAGCCATTGGCCGTTTTCGTGAACGGCGCGCTGTCCGTAAGAATTTTTTTCCGTCCTATCGGGTCTTGCTGCTCGACGACGAGGATACCCAGCGTCAGTTTCTGCAACGTTTACTTGAGGACGAGGGGTATTCGGTCGTGACGGCCGGAAATGGCGAAGACGGCATAAAAATATTTGACCGTGAAAAGATCGACATCATTGTAACCGATATCAAAATGCCGGGCATGAGTGGTATGGAAGTGCTGTACAAGGTTAAGCGCACGAATGCCGATGTCGAGGTGATTTTGGTCACCGGACACGGAGATCAAAATGTGGCCATCGAGGCGCTGCGTGGCGGGGCCTGCGACTACCTTAAAAAACCCATCGACCTTGATGAACTTATTTTCGCCCTGCAAAAGGCCAAAGAGCGTCTCAAGCTGGAGCGCAGCCTTAAATACCGTAACCGTGATTTACGGCTTTTAAAAGAAATGAATCAAGCCACGCAGCAGCCGGTTCAATAAGCCCCTTTATTCTGCCAAATCCACATCGACCTGCACGCGCTTCTTTTTAGAAGGCGGAATCACTGTGCCCGAAATAAGCTTTCCGTCTACCCGCATATTGGCGACACGCTGGGCAGACTTTCCGGCCGGTTTGCGGACCGAAATCACATAGCGGGTGCCGCGATAGACGCGTTCAATGTCAAAACCGTTCCAGGCGCTCGGAAGCACCGGCTTTACTTGCAAGCCAGCATAGCCCGGGCGAATGCCAAGGATGTACTGGGTGGCGGCCACGTAGTTCCAGGCGGCGGTGCCCGTTAGCCAGCTGTTGCGTCCCAGACCGTGTTGCGGATGTTCCTTGCCCAGGATATTTTGGCAATACACGTAGGGCTCTACTTCGTAGCGGTCGGCGTTGCGGTGGCAGGGGAGAATTTGCCGGTAATACTGGTAAGCCCGGTCACCATCTCCCAATTGGGTATGGGCGATCATGAGCCAGGGGTTGCTGTGTAAAAAGATTCCGCCGTTTTCTTTTGCCCCGGGCGGGTAGGTGCTGACGCCGCCTTTGCTTGGGTCGAATTCGGTATAACTTGGGTAACACAGCAGGACGCCTTCCTGGGTATTGCACTGGTCATGGGCCGATTGCAAAGCCTGGCGACCGCGTTCTGTGGAGGCTGTGGCACCCAACACAGCCCAACTTTGGGTGTTGATAAAAATTTTTCCTTTTTCTGATTTCTTAGACCCCAGCACGCGGCCGGTATCATCCCAGGCGCGCACGTACCAGGCTCCGTCCCAGCAGTGTTTGTTGATGGTGGCCGATAATTTACGATGCTGCGCGCGCAGGGCGGAAGCTTGCCTGGATTTTTTGATAAATTCATATAAACCGATGAGTTCTAAAATAACGGCCCCAAGCAACATGGCCGAAAACACCGATTCGGCCTTGCCTTTGCCCTGATCTAAGTTAATGGTGTCGTTCCAATCGGCAAAACCAGCCTTGGTAATACCGTGGGGGCCTACATTCTTCAATGAAAATGCAATGGCCTGCTCCAGATGACCCAGCACGGTGTCGCTGGTCTTTTTGCCTCTGGGGACACCCTTAAGCGTGGCATCAGGGGGTCGTTTGGCATAAGTGATTTTTTCCTTTAAAAAGCTAAAGTCACCGGTTTCTTTAAGATATTGGCATACCGACAGAATAATCCACAGGTGGTCGTCTGAATAACCATGACTATCGCCCTGGCCAGTGAGCGGATAATACTGGTGGTGGGCGTCGCCTTCGGGGAACTGGCATTTAAGTAAATTTACCATTAAAAACCGGGTGTCCGGGGCCATGGTATGCATCACACCCAGGCAGTCTTGTGCGCTGTCGCGGGTACCCATGCCGCGGCGGATACCCAGCTGATACAAGGACACAAAGCGCGACCAGTTAAAGGTGCATTTGCACTGGTATTGATTCCAAATGTTCAGCATGCGGTTCATGTCCGCATCAGGCGTATGCACAATTTGATTGCTGCGAAACCCGGTCCAATAATCATTCAGCGCTTTCCAAGCCTCTGTACGGCCTTTGGGGTTGCCAAAACGGCGGATGCTTTTGGAAATAGTGGTTTTTTTGTCTTCCACACCTAACATAAAATTGATTTCGCAGTCCTGGCCGGGAAGCAAGTTCACTTCAATTTCAAAACATCCCACCGTGTTTCCGCGGTAAGTTTCCTGGTTGCTGCACGTTCCGCGTTCCAATGCAATCGGGTTACCCAGGTCCCGGTAAGGGCCCACAAAATTGTCGCGGCCGGTGTCAAAGCTTTTGACCAGACTGTCGGTCCAAAAATAACTAAAGCCGTTTTCCATGGGGTTGTAGAACAAGATGGTCTGGTCTTTAAAACGTCCCTGGCCAATCTGTTGCACCCAGTCCACATCTTCCTGATCCTGTACCGCATCGTAGTGGCAGAATTCTACATAGGTAAAAACCTGCAGTGTACATGGGCGGTCACAACGCAGTTTCAGGTTCCATAGTTCTGCTGCCGCGCCGTCGGGCACAAAAAAACAAACTTCAGATTCAACGCCATTTTTGCGGGCTTGGATGCGGGTATAGCCCAGGCCATGGCGGCACTCAAAATGATCCAAAGACGCTTTAACAGGTTGCCAGCTGGCAGACCAGTACGCGCCGCTGTGTTTGTCGCGTAAATACAGGTAGCGTCCGGGTTGGTCCACCGGCACGGCGTTGTAACGATAGCGGGTGACACGCCGGTTGCGGGGGTCGCGATCAAAACAGTAACCACCGGCACACTGGCTGATGATGCTGCCAAACTTGCCAAAGCCCAGGTAATTGATCCAAGGCGTGGGTGTGTCGGGTCGCGTGATGACGTATTCGGCATGGTCGTCATCGAAATAGCCATATTGCATGGGGGTTCCTGCCTTTACTTTGGAATGAAAATATTATTTTATCATTTTTGTTGAACCAGGATCTTAAGCGGGATACCCTCAAAACCACTAAAGGCTTTGCGCAACTCGTTTTCTAAGAACCGTTTTTTTTGGGGTTTGCGCCAGTGCTCGGGCTGGCGTGAAAAAAACACAAACGAGGGGGGTAAAACATGGCGGGTTTGCGAGGCATAGGTAAATTTGCCAGCATCGCTTGTCAAAGCTTGGGCGAACTCTGTCAGGTCACGGGTACGCAGCTGCCGAACACGGTTTTCGGCCAGTGCACAAGCCGCTTTAAGCAGGCCTTTAAGACCCTGGCTCTCCAGACTACTGATGCTGACAAACGGAACATCAGGTAAAAAATTAAAAAATGATTTAACCGCCTGGCGATGGGCCTCCTGCTGGCCTTCATCTTCAAATACATCTTGTTTGGCAATTACCAGCATCAGGGCCTTGCCGCTGTCCCAGGCCAGGCGTGCCATATGGCGTTCATGGTCGGCCGTGTCCTGGGTGGGATCAAGTAACAAGGCGCAGACATCAGACGCTTCAATGGCCTGGATGGCACGTAATTGGCTGTAATATTCTACGGCGCCAGCCACTCTTGATTTGCGGCGCAGGCCGGCCGTATCTGCCAGGCGGATCTGTTTGTTTTCAAAGGAGAATATTTCTGTGACGGTGTCGCGGGTGGTACCGGGCACTGCACTAACGACCGAACGGGTTTTCTGGCACAAGGCATTTAATAACGACGATTTTCCGGCATTGGGCCGACCCACGATGGCCAGAGTAAAATGGGCTGGTTCCGGCGGGGGGCCATCGGCCCGATCAGGCAACTGTTTAAGCGTGTGCTCCACCAGATCCTCTAATCCCCGTTTGTGTTCGGCACTGACCGAAAACATGGATGCCACGCCCAGGCGGTAAAACTCTGAACGGCTGCTCGACTCATGCATGGGCAGGTCGACTTTATTAATAACCAGGGCAAAGGGTTTTTCATGCTTGCGCAGCAGTTTGGCAATGGCGCTGTCCAGCGGATGCAGGCCATCCTGTCCGCTGGTAAGCAGCCACACATAATCGGACGATTCAATGGCCAGCAGGCTTTGTTGCTCGACCGACTGCGCCAGTGCGCGTTGTGGATCAGAGAGAGCTTTGCGGGTATCCAGGGTGGTAATTCCACCGGTATCGGCCAGGATCACCTGGCGGGATAGCCACTGCACCTGGGCCAGGCAGCGATCCCGGGTGACGCCGGGAGTGTCATGCACAATGGCCTGACGCCCAGCGCCGCTCAAGCGGTTGAACAAAGTGGATTTACCGACATTGGGCCGCCCGACAATGGCCACTACCGGAAGACCTGTCATGGAATGACCAATCGTCTTGGACAGGCGCGCCGGAACTATACCGACGGACTATCGACCTGCGATTTTTCGTGGGCCTGTTTAAAAGCATCCGCCATCTGGGTGTTGGATGCCGCCGGGGTTTTTTCGTAAGCATCGGGCGCACTTGGGCGGGGAGGCTCTGCGGCGGGAGTTTCGGCTGCCTGCTTAATGGAAAGCCCGATTTTTTGTTCTTCGGGAATCACACGCAGCACTTTGGCTTCGACCACCATTCCGGGTTGCACCACATCTTTGACCGCTTTCACATGGGTATTGGAGAGCTCGCTGATATGCACCAGGCCTTCGATATTGTCGTCAAGTTTAACGAAAGCGCCGAACGATACCAGACGGCTGACGGTGCCTTTGACAATATTTCCGGCCTTATATTTTTCGGCAATGCTTACCCAGGGATCCGGTTGCAATTGCTTAAGGCCCAGACTGATTTTTTTGGATTCCTGATCGATACCCAGCACAAACACATTGACAGTCTGTCCAACCTGCAGCAGTTCGGACGGATGTTCAATACGGCTCCAAGCCATCTCCGAAATGTGCACCAGACCCTCGATGCCGCCCAGATCCACGAAAGCGCCAAAGTCTTTAAGACTGCTGACGCGGCCGCTTAGAACCTGGCCGATTTCAATTTTTTGAAGCGTGGCAATCGCTTCTTTGCTGGCACCAGGCACATGGGTTGCCATTTTGTGCGACATGACGCATTTGCGGCGTTTTTTGTCGATCTGGATTACCTTGACGGGGATGGACGTGGTGATAAATCCGTCCAGGGTGTCACTGCCGTCTTTAAGGACATGGCTGGCGGGCACAAAACCGCGCACACATGAATATTCAACCACCAGGCCGCCTGATACAGCGCTAATCACCTTGACCTCGACAGCCTCTTTGCGTTTATAGGCTTTTTGCAGATTGCGCCAAGCCAGCTCTTCATCGGCCCGGCGTTTGCTTAAAATGGCATAACCTTCGCTTGATTCCAAAAAACCAATCATGCCAGTGATCGATCCGCCGACTTCGATTTCCTCACCGGCGGTCAGTTCAGTCATGGGAATAAAGCCCTCGCTTTTGTAATTGAAGTCGATAAACACGCCGCCATTTTCGATGCGTGTGACCACACCCTCGACGATATCGCCCACCTCCAGGGTTTGCAGCGCGGTGAGCGCATCGTCCATAGTTGGATTTTCGGGCAGGGCTTGTTTTTTAGGCCGGGAGGGTTTGTTGACCCGGCTATCAGGGGCTTCGGTGTAGCGGTTGCTGCGTGCATGGGCCGAGGTATGAACTTCTTCAATGACTGGGGTGTCGGCCGCAACGTACTCGGGCTTGTCTAAACCCAGGCTTTTTTCGAAGTCATCCAGGACACCGATACGGGTGGCAGTCAGCTTTGATGGGTCGCCGACTTCACCTTGTTTTTTAAATTCAAATAATGATCCCCCGCCAATACGGGTACCTTCCATAACATCTTCAGACATGACGCGCCTCCAAGGACATTAAGCATAATACTTATGTAGACAGTTATTTTACGAAAATTTAGCGGAATCGTCTATCCCGTATTGCGATCAGTGTTTAAAATGCCGGATTCCTGTTAAAGCCATCGCAATCTCATAACGGTTGCAGGCATCAATCGATTCCTGGTCGCGCAGGCTTCCGCCGGGTTGAATGACCGCTGACAGCCCCACCTTATGGGCTTTTTCAATGCTATCCGAAAACGGAAAAAAAGCATCGCTGGCCAATACGGCGCCTTTAACCCGCAGACCGGCCTTGCGGATGGCCGTGTCTACTGCTTCTATGCGGCTGGTATGACCACAACCCACGCCCAGCACCTGTTGATCCCTGGCAATGACAATGGCGTTGGATTTAACGTGTTTAACCACTTTCCAGGCAAACAACAAACTGGCCAACTCTTTTTCAGATGGCGCACGTTGGGTTACAAACTGTAGTTGGCTTTGATCAAGTACGGACAGATCCTGCGCCTGCACCAGCAGACCGCCATCGACCGAGCGGATGTCGAGGTTTTGCGGAGCCGAAAAAAAGTTTGGAATTTTAACCACCCGCAGATTTTTTTTGGCCGCAAAAACACTCAACGATTCTGGACTAAAATCAGGGCCAAGGATCACTTCCATAAACGTCTCGCAAATTTTTTCGGCAGTGGCGCGATCGCACATGCGGCTAAGGCCAACGATGCCGCCGAAGGCCGATTTTTCGTCGCCTTGGTAAGCACGCAGATAAGCCTCGTGCAGGTTGCTGCTACAGGCCAGGCCGCAGGGGTTGGTGTGTTTGATCACCACGGCGGTTGGCAAAGCTTCAAACTCGCGCACAATACGCCAGGCCGCCTGCATGTCGAGCAGATTGTTAAACGAAAGTTCCTTGCCTTGCAGTTGCACTGCATCGGCCAGGCCAGACTGACCGGCCAGGCGGTAAAAGGCGGCGGCCTGATGCGGATTTTCACCGTAGCGACAGTCCTGAACTTTAACGGCGCTCAAGGTTAACTGGGCGGGCAGGCTGACTGCTTTGCCGTTGGGAGAGAACACTTTTTTAAGGTAACCCGAAATGGTGGCATCGTATTCGGCGGTGTGCGTAAAGGCTTCCAGCGCCAGTTGTTCGCGGGTGTGCAGCGCAAGGGTTCCGGTGTTTTGGCGTAATTCTGCGACGATGGCCGGGTATCGCTCCGGGTTTACCACAATGGCCACGCTGCGGTAGTTTTTAGAAGCGCTGCGCACCATGGAGGGGCCGCCGATATCGATGTTTTCAATGGCTTCCTCCAGCTCCACGTGCGCTTTTTCGATGGTCTTACGAAAGGGATATAAATTAACCACCACCATGTCAATGGCTTCGATGCCATGTTTTTGCATGGTGGCCACATGCTGCGGATTGTCACGCAGACCCAAAAGGCCGCCGTGGATCTTGGGGTGCAGGGTTTTAACGCGCCCATCCAGCATTTCTGGAAAGCCGGTGTACTGCGACACCTCGGTTACAGGCACGCCCGCTTCTTTAAGTGTCTTGTAGGTGCCGCCTGAACTAATGATATCGGCCTTAAATTCGGTATGAAGCACCCGTGCAAAATCCACGATGCCGGTTTTGTCGGAGACGGAGATGAGTACGCGCATGCTTTGGGAGTTTAACTCGTGAAGCGTGATTTGTCTCGCCATCGAAGTATCCAAAATTTAATGCTAGCCAGATTAAAATTAGCTTGCCCGTGTCACCCCAATAAGTTATAAAATACTCACAGACCAGGCAGATACAAAAGGGGGAATCAACCATGGGTAAATCAGGCGATGTTAAAAAAGAAGCCAAGAAAAAGCCACAAAAAACAGCCAAAGAAAAGCGGGCTGCCAAAGTAGAAAAGAGAAATAGTCGAAGCTACTAAATTTAAGTAGTTTTGATGCTTTCCAGATCCGGCGGAACCGAAGACACCGATGTCATCGTCCTTGGTGCTGGCGCGGCGGTGTATGCGCGTAAAAGCTAAGCACTTGTTCTAGCAGACTCCACAGAAGTGCACATGAAAAAAATCACCCTAGTGGCCCCGTGCCCGGGTCGTTTTTTGACAAACTGATTCAACTTAAGTAGGAGGAAAATAAAATGAAACAGTACGTATTTGCCTATTACGGAGAACCGAAATTTAAAAATCCCGATGACGGAAAAAAGCATATGGCAGAGTGGGGTGCGTGGATGAAATTGCTGGGCAAGGTCATGGTCAACCCTGGAGTGCCTTTAAAGGCGACCAAGACTGTGAGCTTTAAAGGCGTTAAAGATAGTGGCGGATCAAATCGTTTAACCGGATATTCGGTGATCGAAGCCAAGAATTTTCAAGACGCAGTCAAAATGGCAAAAAAATGTCCGCATTTAAAATTTGGCACAATAGACGTCGGCGAAGCCATGGACATGAAAATGTAAAGACGGAAAAAATTCCCTGCAGGCGGGGCGGGAATGACGGACTTTTTCAGCAATCCCAAATGGTAGACGAGGAGTAGCGTCCGTGACGCAGGCAGAAACAGGTACCAATGTTATTGTCCTCGGCGCCGGCGCAGCGGGGCTGATGTGCGCCCTCGAGGCGGGCCGACGCGGACGACGCGTGCGGGTGCTTGAGCTCAACGACAAACCCGGAAAAAAAATTCTGATTTCCGGCGGTGGACGCTGTAATTTTACCAACCTGAATGTCCGACCCGAATGTTACCTTTCGGCCAACCCGCACTTTTGCAAATCAGCACTTAGCCGTTACACGGCGGCGGATTTTATTGCGCTGCTTCAAAAGCATGGCGTCGCCTTTCATGAAAAAAAACTGGGCCAGCTCTTTTGCGACGGCAGCGCCCGGCAGATTGTCGATCTGTTGCTTGCAGAGTGCCAGAAGGTTGGCGTGCGGATACAACTTGGTGAACGTGTTCAGTTGATCCGTTCCGAAGGCGTCCGCCATTTTGTGGTGCAAAGTTCCGGCGGAACCTTTACGGCCCAGTCTGTCGTTGTTGCTACCGGAGGCTTGAGCGTTCCGACGATAGGCATCAGTGCGCTCGGTTACGATCTTGCGCGGCAGTTTGGCGTTGGCCTCCAGCCCACGCGGGCAGGCCTGGTGCCATTCACGTTGACGCCCACGGACTTGCAACGGTTTGCCTTGCTGTCCGGCGTGTCGGCCGCCTGCGAAGTTTCCACCGCCCGGCAGATGTTTGCCGAAAATCTGTTGCTGACGCACCGCGGCTTGAGTGGCCCGGCCATCTTGCAGCTTTCGTCGTACTGGCAAGCTGGTGAGGCGATCAGTGTCAACTGGTTGCCTGGCACGGAATTTGAAGAATTTTTTGCCATGGCGCAGCGGACTCGTCCGGAACAGGAATTCAAAACCTGGGTAGGCGAAACGCTGCCAAAGCGTCTTGTTCCGATGTTGGTCGGAGAGAACGTGGGTCGACAGCGGCTCAAGTCATTTTCGGCCAGGCAAATTTGCCAGATCGGAAAACAGTTGCAGGAGTGGACCATCATTCCGGCTGGCACCGAAGGCTATCGTACTGCCGAAGTCACTGTGGGCGGCGTGGACTGCGACGCGCTTTCTCCTCAAACCATGGAATGCCGGAAAGTTCCTGGCTTATATTTCATTGGCGAAGTGGTCGACGTCACCGGCTGGCTGGGAGGCTATAACTTTCAGTGGGCCTGGTCGTCGGGCTGGGCGGCGGGGCAGAGTGCATAACACCGCCAAACTGTTGTTGCTGTACACCGGGAGTCCGTGGCGGGGATCAGGGTCGCATTCGTTCTTAAGCTTCTCTCGCATCCCCCTTACAATGAAAGGGAGTCTGCGATGAGTTTAGTAAACCGTAACGTAAAAATAATTGGAATGGCTGTACTGATTGCGACAGCACTTGGAGTTGGCATAACACTGCAGCAGACACTTGAAGCCAAGTCCGGATCGAATAAGGGCGCTACAGAACTGCTTAACGTTTCTTACGACCCCACCCGTGAACTGTACCGCCAGATTTCCAAAGAATTTTCCGCCAACTATTTGTCCAAAACTGGCGGAAAAGTCACCGTCAAATCTTCACACGGCGGATCGGCCGCGCAGGCCCGCGCAGTGTTGGGAGGCTTGAAGGCCGACGTGGTTTCGCTTGCGCTTGCATACGATATCGACGCGTTGGCGGCCCAGGGCCTGGTCAGCGCCAACTGGCAGGAGCGTTTTGCGAATCACAGTTGCCCGTATTCTTCTGTCATTGTTTTCTTGGTACGTAAGGGCAACCCCAAACGCATCCGTGGCTGGGATGATTTGGTGCGTCCCGGTGTAGAAGTAATTACGCCCAGCCCCAAAACCTCTGGCGGCGCACGCTGGAACTTTTTGGCGGCCTGGGGCCACGTGACCCAAAGTGGCGGCAGCACGGCGCAGGCCGAAGACTTTATGCGCCGCTTGTATCACAATGTTCCTGTGCTTGATACCGGAGCGCGCGGCGCCACCCTCACTTTTGTACAGAAAAATATCGGCGATGTTTTGATTGCCTGGGAGAACGAAGCCCTTTTGGCCTTGCATGAAAATGGTGCCGGTATCGAGTTGGTCTACCCCGACGACACCCTTCTGGCCGAGCCACCGGTGGCCGTGGTGGATCGCAATGTCGATGAACATGGCACACGTGCAGCCGCAGAAGCTTTTATCCGCTTCCTCTATAGTGATACGGCACAAATCGTTATGGTCCGTTCGGGTTACCGGCCAAGCAACGCTGCCATCCTGGAAAAGTTCCGCAGCCATCTGCCCCCTGTCCGCAAGCCGTTTACGTTGCGTGATGTGGCATCGTCATGGAAGGCAGCGCAGGTTAAATTCTTCGATGATGGCGGTGTGTTCGACCGTATTTACGAGCCCGTGCACAGATGAACTCCCTGTCCAAGCGCCGCACGTTACCCGGTTTTACCCCTACCCTGACTGCCACACTGCTGTGGCTGGCCATCTTGGTGCTGATTCCGCTGGCCACTTTGTTTTGGACGGCAGCGCAACTTGATGCCAGTACTTTTTGGCAAGTGGTGACCAGCCCGCGGGCGGTGGCAGCCTACAAACTTACCTTTGGCGTCGCGCTCTTGGCGGCACTTGCAAATGGCGTGGGCGGCTTTTTGCTGGCCTGGGTGCTGGTGCGCCATCCTTTTCCGGGACGGAATGTGGTCGACGCCATGCTCGACATACCTTTTGCCTTGCCCACGGCGGTGGCCGGCTTGGCTTTTGCTACATTGTGCAGCGCCAACGGCTGGCTGGGCCGCGGGCTGGCGCTGCTTGGGATCCATGCCGCAAACAACCGGCTGGCCATTTGGGTGGTGCTCACGTACGTGTCGCTCCCCTTTGTGGTGCGCACGCTGCAACCGGTCATCGAAGACCTGGGCACCGAAGCCGATCAGGCGGCCGCCAGTTTGGGCGCATCGCGCTGGCAGACTTTTGCGTGGGTGCTGGCACCGCAACTGTTGCCGGCACTGCTGACCGGCATGGCCCTGGCATTTGCGCGCGCAGTAGGTGAGTACGGTTCGGTTGTATTTGTTTCCGGTAACATTCCGTACCGCACCGAAATTATTCCGCTCGTCATTCTTGGGCATTTGGAGAGCTACCATTTTGCCGAGGCCGCGTCCGTGGCCGTGGTCATGCTGCTCGCCTCGTTCATGGTCAACGGTGCCATTAATCTATTGGCACGCTGGAGCCGCAGACATGCATAGCGCTCATACTCCGTTTTGGGTGCGCTACCTGCTGTTGCTGTTGGCGCTGGCGTGGGTGGGCCTATGGATCCTTTTGCCTGTGTCCACCGTGGTTTATGGCGCGTTTGCAAACGGCTGGGGCAGCTACCTGTCGGCGCTCGCAGATCCCGAAAGCGTGCACGCCTTTTATCTCACGTTAATCGCGGCCTTGTGGTCGGTGGCGATCAATCTGGTTTTCGGTCTGGCGGCAGCATGGGCCATTGCCAAGTATCAGTTCCGCGGCAAGACCCTGCTGTTGTCGCTCATTGACCTGCCTTTTTCGGTTTCACCCGTTATTGCGGGCCTCGTATTTGTGCTGCTGTTTGGCGGCCAGACCCTGGCAGGAACCTGGCTTGCGGCGCAGCACATTCAAATTCTTTACGCCCTGCCGGCCATTGTTATTGCCACGGTATTTGTCACCTTTCCGTTTGTGGCGCGCGAAGTGTTGCCCGTCATGGAAGCCATGGGCACAGAAGAGGAAGAAGCAGCGTTGACTTTGGGCGCCAGCGGCTGGCAGACGTTTTGGCTGATCACCCTGCCCGGCATCAAATGGGGCCTACTGTATGGCGTAATTTTGTGTACCGCCCGTGCCTTTGGCGAGTTTGGCGCGGTAGCGGTCGTCTCGGGACGTATTGCCATGGAAACCAACACCCTAAGCCTGCATGTTGAAAAACTGTATCAGGAATACCAGAGTCAGGCGGCCTTTGCGGTGGCATCGGCACTGCTCGTGATTGCCTTGCTGACGCTGGTGGCCAAATCGGCGGTAGAATGGCGTTTGAGACGTGCCCTGACAGAAATCAAGCATGCCCCGGAATCGGTATGACCATCACCATTGAATCCATCACCAAACGATTTAACGGCTATGTGGCTGTTGACCGCGTCAGCCTTACCATACCCGATGGCAAGCTGGTGGCCTTGCTAGGGCCATCTGGTTCTGGAAAAACCACCTTGCTGCGTGTGATTGCCGGTCTGGAAGTGCCCGACGAAGGCGCTGTCTCTATGAATGGCGTAGACGTCACCCACACACCCGCGCGCCTGCGCAATATTGGTTTTGTGTTCCAGCATTACGCGCTCTTCAAGCACATGACTGTGTTTGACAACATTGCCTTTCCGCTCAAGGTGCGCAAACGTTCGGTCGAAGAACAGCGCGCGCTGGTGAATGATCTTTTAAAACTCGTGCGGCTCGAGGGTTTTGGCCAGCGCTATCCCTCGCAGCTTTCGGGCGGGCAGCGTCAGCGCGTGGCGCTTGCGCGGGCCCTGGCCGCCAAACCCAAAGTGATGCTGCTCGACGAACCCTTTGGCGCCCTCGATGCCAAGGTACGTCAGGAACTGCGCCAGTGGTTGCGGCGCCTGCATCAAGAGATGTCCATCACCAGCCTGTTTGTCACCCACGACCAGGAAGAAGCGCTTGAACTGGCCGACCGCATTGTGGTGATGAATCATGGCCGCGTGGAGCAGGAAGGCACGCCCGAGGATCTTTTTGAACATCCCAAAACCCCCTTTGTGATGAGCTTTTTAGGCGATGTGAATATTTTTCATGGCCGGGTGGAGCAGGGTCAGACGGTCATCCACCACGACCCCGCAGCGGTTGCCCCCAGTGTTACCGAAACCAAGGCCGTGCGCGCCTATGCCCGTCCGCACGAGCTCGACATCGACCGCACCCCGCGTGACGAACGCAGCCTGCCTGCCAAGGTGCGCCATGTGAACACCGCCGGAGCCACCGTCAAGGTAGAGCTGCTGCTGCGCGATGGCCACACCACCGTGCAGGCTTATCTTGGACGCGAACGTTACCAGGAACTTAAGCTCCAGCCGGGCGAGGAGGTCTACGTGGTGCCCCGCCAGCTGCGTATTTTTGTCGATGAAGACGACGAAGCACCCACAGCGTAAAATAAAAAGGAGCACAAGCCCATGAACACCAGTTATCAATTTAAAGATTTTATTTCAGACCTTGAACTTATTACCTCGGTCGGCTCTACTGACGAGGACAAAATCCGCAAAATCCAGCGCAAGATGAAACTGCTGATATCGAGCGGAGATTTTTACAGCGCCTTAAACGAACGCGCCAAAACGCCCAACACCGCGCATTACGCCCGTTATCTGCTCCATCAGGATGCCAACGGCCGCTTTGTGGTGGTCAGCATCGTGTGGGGGGCGGGGCAGGGGACGCCCATTCACGACCATACCATCTGGGGTGTGGCCGGAATTCTTAAGGGCGAGTTACACATCGTCAACTACGACCGGCTCGATGATGGTCAGCGCCCCAGGCATGCCGACCTGCGCGAGACCAGCTCGATGCTGGCACCCGCCGGCACAGTGCTTTATGTTCTGCCGCCCAACGATGAAATTCACCTGTTAGAAAACAACACCGACCAGGTGACTATCACACTGCATGTTTACGGAAAACAACTCACCGACTGCAACCAATACAAACTAGAGGACTGCTCCTGTCTGCCCTGGCAACTGAACTACGAACCTGTAGACGTACGCTGATCAAACCCTGATAATGGTGAGGTGCATACATGAACATTAAAGCTTTGATTGCCGAATTTATCGGTACCTTTGCGCTGGTTTTTATCGGTGTGGGTGCCATTGCTGCCGACCATGTCACTGGGGGACATTCGGGTTTGGCGGGCATTGCCCTGGCACACGGATTGACCATTGCCGTCATGGTCAGCGCCACGGGAGCCATCAGCGGCGGACACCTTAATCCGGCCGTGACTTTTGGGGCTTTGCTTGGACGTAAAATTGATTTTACAAATGCAATCGGCTATGTGCTGGCCCAATGCGCTGGCGCCATTGCCGCAGCCGTTATGGTGCAGATGGCGGTTCCAGCCGAAACGTTAAACGCCATCGGTATGGGCACCCCGGCCCTGGGAGCAGGTATATCCCTCACTCAAGGCCTGATCACCGAAATTGTGCTGACCTTCTTTTTAGCTTTTGTGGTGTACGGTACCGCCATCGATAAAAGGGCCCCGAAAATAGGTGGTCTGTTTATCGGGCTGACTGTGGCACTGGATATTCTCATGGGTGGCCCAATCAGCGGCGCAGCCATGAATCCCGCCCGGCACCTGGGACCTGCCCTGCTGGGCGGTGGGCTAGAAAATATCGGCTTATACTGGGTTGGGCCCTTGGTAGGTGCCGGCCTGGCAGGCTTGCTTTACAGTAATCTGCTTGAGGAAAAATAAGCGCCCTATCCCCGGATTATTCATATAGAAACGTGATTCATCTCGTCCATACTTCGAATACAGCCTATACAACAAACAGCGTTGTATTGCGATAGATCCTTGGATTTTTGTCTATAAGGGAATCTATGTTACTTGTCTATAAATCCGTCGCTTTTCGAAATGCAACCCTTAGCGGCACCCAATCTTTTCGCATTTTAGGCAAAATCGCCGAGGGTGGCATGGGCACGGTGGTGAAAGCCGAAGATACCGCCACGGGCCGCCCGGTGGCGCTTAAATACATTCGTGCGGATCTTTCTGCTGCCAGCGTGGGCCGCGAGCTGGAACGTTTTTCTAAAGAAGCGCGCATCGGCACTCTGCTCGACCATCCCAATGTGGTTAAAGTTTTTGCTTACTATGATCGGTTTGAATACCGTGAGCAGGACAGCCCCCAGATCTACCGCTGCCCCTGCATGGTTCAGGAACTGGTACCTGATGGTACTTTTGTCGACCTGCTTAAAACACAGTCACCCATTCCTGAAAAAATACAGGTGCTTATCGCCGCCCTGCGCGGCCTTGAGCATATCCACGCGCACGGCTTTGTGCACCGTGACATTAAACCGGCCAACATTTTGCTTAAGCGCGCTGACGGACGCCTGATTCCCAAAATTGCCGACCTGGGCATTGCCAAAGAATATACCCAGGCCGCCCTGGACTTGCTCGACGAGGAACAGACCGGCCTGACCAGCGCCAACATGGTTCCCGGTTCTCCGCTGTACATTGCGCCCGAAGCCTTCTCCGAAGAAAACTCGCTGCACCCGGCCAACGATATTTACGCCTTTGGGATCATCCTCTATCAAATCTTAAATCGCGGACAGGGTCCTTGTGCCGAAAGCGATTCGTTCGCAAAAATATACAAACTAAAAATGGCCATGGCTTACCCACCCTTGCAAGGCTTATCCAGCGCCCAGCAAGCCGTGATCGACCATGCCTTGGCCGCCACCATCACCGATCGTTTTCAAAGCGCGGGCGAACTGATTGCCGCGCTAGAAACTGCTTTTGAACTTTCCAGCTCCCCCGCCCCCCTGCTGCATGCCTCCGAAATTCAAGCACCCTTATTAGCGGCCACACGGGCAGTACCTGACGAAACCACATGGGTGCGGCAAGAGCTTGCGCCGCCCCGCCCTGCCAGCGCCGTGCCAATAACGCCTGGCAACCGGGTGGGCCGTTCGATCGACCGCACCCTTGGCATGGCCCTCAACGTGGGTAGGCAGTCCGCAAGTACCGTAAAAACCGCAAATTTAAAAATAATCCTGACGTTTTTGGCCGTGTCTATATGCTTGCTTAGCGCTGTATTGGCCGTTCCAGCCATAGTGCTGGCACTTTGGTTTTTGCAGCACAACTGGAATCCACAAATTTTTCAAGATCCACCTGTTGAACCCACAGAACAGAATACTCATTAACTACCCCCTGCTATGCACCGCTCCGCACTGCCTGCACAGCATGCGGTGAGGCAACAGGTAATCCAGCAGATATTTGGCTAAAAAAGGCAGCAGCAACGACATGCCCCGCGATGGAATCACCAGCACAAACAAAAAAATATAAGTACTGGGACCTAGGTAGCGTTGGGACCATTTCTGCCTTGCGAGATTCTCCGCACGACACAAGGCACACTGGGTCACTTCGGGAGAAGCCGAAGCGTAGGTCATGTCCCCGGCATAAGACTCGCCGCAATGCGGACAACGGTAAGGTTTAGAAGGATCGTAGGCAATCGCCTTGCGGCATTGTCGGCATCGGAATTCAACGCGCACAGTAAGAGTTTAAAGTTGAACGTGAAAAGTTAAAAGGTGCAGCCCTTTCCACTTTCAACTTTCAACTTTTAACTTTATACTTTCATCGTGCCATTTAGCCTGACCTATAAGGATTCTGGGGTAGACATTGAAGCCGGTTACGAAACGGTCGAGCGCATTAAAAAACTGGTGGCCCGCACCCGCATTCCTGGGGTGCTGGGAGACATTGGCGCCTTTGGCGGTTTTTTTGCGCCCGATTTAAGCGGCTACCAAAACCCGGTGCTTGTCAGTGGCACCGATGGCGTCGGCACCAAGATCAAGCTGGCCATTGAACTTAATATTCACCATACCATCGGTATCGACTGCGTGGCCATGTGCGTCAACGACATCGTATGCTGTGGCGCCAAACCGCTGTTTTTTTTAGATTACTTTGCCTGTCATAAACTCAAGCCCTCCCAGGCCGAACGGGTCTTGGCGGGCATCGCCGAAGGCTGTCAGCAGGCAGGTTGCGCTCTGGTGGGTGGCGAAACCGCCGAAATGAACGACTTGTACCGCGAAGGCGATTACGACCTGGCAGGCTTTGTGGTGGGCATCGCCGAGCGGGATCAGTTGATTACCGGCAAGCAGATACAGGCCGGAAACAACTTGTGGGCACTGCCTTCTTCGGGCCTGCACAGCAACGGTTTTAGTCTGGTGCGCACAATTGTGAAGCAAGCCGAATGGAACCTGCAAGATATTGGACACCTCTTGCTTGTGCCCACGCGCATCTACGTGCGTGAAGTACTCGACCTGACCAAGCAAGTGAAAGTACACGGTTTGGCGCATATCACCGGTGGCGGCTTGCCCGAGAAAGTCGGACGCATCATTCCAGATGGTCTGCAGGCCGTGTTTCACAGCAAGCACTGGGACACGCCCGACATCTTTCAGCGCCTGCAACTGGCCGGTCATATTGCCCGCGAAGAAATGTTTAAGACCTTTAACATGGGCTTGGGGATGGTGGCGGTCTTGCCCCAGGGGGTTCAAGCACCCCAACAAGCCGGCGCAGAATGGTTGCGCGTGGGCCAGATTGAATCCAGCAGCGATGGATCCAAGGTCAAAATCCTGTAGGAGCGGCGCTGCCACGTGTTAAAACTTGGCATCCTGATCAGTGGCCGCGGTTCCAATTTAATGGCCCTGCACCAACACATCCAGACCGGCGGCTTAAAAGCCCAAATTTGCATTGTGATCTCTAATAACGCCGATGCTCCTGGCCTGGCCTGGGCTCAAAAGCAAGGTTTAAATGCTATGGCCGTCTTGCGTCCAGATTTTTCAAGCAAGGCAGAATACGAACACAAGCTGCTCGAACTTTTAAAACAGAATCATGTGGAACTGGTCGTTCTGGCCGGCTATATGGCCATTCTCGGCAAGCCCTTTATCCAGGCCTTCAGGAACCGCATTATTAACATCCACCCATCGTTGCTGCCGGCGTTCCGGGGCCTGCATCCGCAACGCCAAGCCTTAGCAGCAGGGGTCAAGGTTAGCGGTCTGACCGTGCATTTTGTCGATGAAGGCGTGGATACCGGGCCCATTATTTTGCAACAGATCGTGCCCGTGCTTGACGGTGATACCGAAGAAACCTTGAGCGAACGGATCTTAAAGGAAGAACACACCTGTTACGCCCAGGCAATAGAGATGTTTGCGAAAAAAACTGCCCTTGGTGCCGACGAGAGGACTTGAACCTCCACGGAGTTGCCCCCGCTAGACTCTGAATCTAGTGCGTCTGCCAATTCCGCCACGTCGGCACAGGCTTCATTATAACGAACCGAGGGATATTTCAGGCATCCGGGAAAATCCAATATGGATGTGGGTGCTTTGCTTCGATGATATAGACATGGTGGCAATAACTCCGGCCAATTACCGCATGCTTTTTAAGGCCTGCGATCTTAACGGCGACTTAAAAATTACAGACAAGGAAAGTCCGGAATGGGTGCAGGATTTTGATCAAGACAAAGATCATACCGTCAAATTGTGGGAGACCTTGGATTGGCTTTCCAAGCAGTCGGCTTACGTCGCGCAGGCAGACCAGATCAAACAGTTAAAGGCCCAGCATGTCGCGACTCAAACGTGGCTCGATGAAGCTTGGGTACAGGATTATTTTCCGACCGGCACGCCCAAATCATTGCAGTACGATATCCTGCATTTTTTTGCGCCCATGGTTTCTTTGCATGCCGATGTACGGACGTGTTTGCGGCGTTTAAAGCAGGCGGGTGTTTTAGATGTGGCCGTGCTGCCGGCGCTGGCCAGATTTTTTAATCTGCTCGATGAAATCAGAAACACCTATTTGTCGGCTTCCCAATGGACGGTGGATGCCGTGTTGACGGGACTCGAAACGCTTGTCATACGGGGCACCCCATTCATGACTCAGGCGCTTCCGGATTCTATGTTGGTTCATCAATTTGCCAAAAACTTGTCTATGGCAAGTGTGGTTGACGCAGAAAAAATGGCTGGCGAATGGAAGGCGCTGATAACTTTGCGAACCCCAGATGAGGCGCTTAACCATTTTCTGGCTCAAGCTCAAGTACATGCCTGGCAGAGGGATGCAGCCTTGCAAGATCGCTTTCCGGCCGATTGCCCAGAAGGCAGCCGACAGAGTCTTTTGTTGATTCTGGCTCCCCTGTGCCATGATCGGCAGGAACTTGAAGGGGCGCTGGCGCAACTTAATGCGCTGGGTCTTTTGCATGCCGGGGCAGTCATAGATTTTCTTAAGTTTTTGGCTACGGTAAACGAAGTGTTGGTCATGGACGGCACCACGGTTTTGCTTAATCTCCCGGCCCTTTGCGAGGGCTTGCAAGACCTTAGTCGGCGAGGCTTGCAGTTTATGCATGCGGCCCTTGCGGATGAGCGCACAACGCTTTTGTTTGCCAGTTACTTAAAAGACCGCTGGACCTACCTTGGAACCGGAAGCCCGCTCATTCGCGAGTTGTTTGATATCGAGTTTGACGGCCAAAAACTTTCTCTGGAAGTCATGCTGACTTTGTTTTCAGTGATACCAGAAGCGAGGGTGCAGGCAAATGTATTTAATGATTTTGCTTATTGCCTCAACGTGGCTTACCCCGCGTTGGGTGCCCCGCTGGCCATCAATTTGCACGCCCAGGATTTTAAGGGCATGGCGGTGCCCTTAGGATTTTGGTCGGGTCTGCGCCAGGTGGCAGAACAGGGTCATCAGGCCTTGTTGCAAGATCTTTTTGGAGAGGTGGCTTTTCAGACGGTACAGGTGTCCATGCCCGCGCCCGACCTATTGCTTCCCGAGCTGGCCGAGCTTCAAATCAATGGCGCGCCCATTGATGCGGCTTGTTTTGCGGCCTTACTGCATCTGGAATATCCTAAAGATCCGCTGGTCTTGGCGTTTTTAGCCAATTTTTATCCACAATGGAGCCGTGGTCCCTGGGCCACCGACAGCTTATCGCTCACACGTGCCCTTTTGTTGTTTCAGACTTTTGTTAAAGAAAAAGTTTCTCCGGAGCAGGCGCTGGCCGATGTACAGCAGCTTTATGACCAGGAACCGCCCGGAAGCAGTCCATCTTTTTCGCTGCTGCTAGACGACGAAGGCAGCCGTGTGACTTTGGCGCAGTTTTTTTTAAAGGGTTGGACGGCAGACCAGATTGCAACCTTGTATCGGCGTATCGAAGAATGGACGGATACCCTGCCCGGGGTGAGCAGGGAAATTTTTTGTGCCCTAAAACCATGGGCGATCTTGCCCTACGAGGCATTTAAAATTGAATTTGAAGCTGTGGCTGAACGGCAGTTTGTGATGTCTTTGTATGGTGCCTATGCCCTGGAATTCCGGACCAAGGAACAAGCGATTGATTTCGATGATGCCAAGGTGCAGCCCCATGCGGGCAGTGATGATGTCACGCTTTATGAACTTTATGGCCAGGATCTGCGTGGCCTGCTGGTGCAGATGCCACAGCTTGAGACTGCGTTGATTGGCCAGATTCGGTCTTTTTGGTCTGCACTGGAACCGATCGCACAATGGAATGCGACACAACGCGTTGAATGGCGGGCCATGTTAAAGGGACTGCCCGTGACTCGTGATGCCGAAGCCTTGTTGGCCTTGCTGGTGGCCACCCGCACGGCGGGCCTTACCGTGTCCGAGCGTATGACGCTGGCGCGGTATCACGCGCAGGGTCGTCGAGACATTGTTGTAGATGCAAGCCGTCACCAGTGCAACGAGGAGCTGTGGCTGTATGCCAATCTGGGTGACAAGGTCATGCGGCGTTATCACTTACCAGATTTGACCTGGTTTCCGCCGGGTGTCATTGCCGAGCTGGCCCAAAATGTCCGTGACCCGAAACACAAAGAAGGTCAGCCGGTAGTCATGGCAGTTTTTGCGGTTGCGGACTATAACGGCGCGTTTTCGCCAGCGGCTGCAGCCGACGAGTTCTGGCAGCCTCTGCTCGATACCGGTTACCGCTTTGAGCTTTATCAGGTGGCTTATGATCGTGCCTGGGTTCACCCAAGTTACTACCGCGCTATTCGCAAGGCGGGTATGCAGGGACCGATTAAAATTTTCGTCGAGGCCGGACATGGTTCACGATGGGGTTTGTGGCTGGGAGACAAGCCCGAGGACAGACAGGGCATCAAACCACGTGACAGGGTTGAGCTGATCGACATCGGAGACAAGTTTCTCGAACGCCTGCGGCCTTATTTTTCTGATGATGCCCAGATGATTTCTTTTTCTTGTTCTACCAATAAAACCGGCGGAAAATACAGCGGTGAAAATGTAGCGCGTTGGAATGCCCGGGTGCTTGATATCGAGGAACTGTTTGCGCCCTATCGATCTGCGGTGATGCCGAGCATTGAAATAGACCCCGTCACCAAACGCATTGTGACCGTTAACGACAAGGCAGGTTCCTACCACCTTTACCAGACAAAAACGCCGGTGCCGTCACCCTAAGGACACAACCGAGTCTGCCTTTACGGTGTCGTGAATGGCGGGTTAATCTCCACGCTGATATGTTGGATGTCTTTAAACTGGCTTTGCAGCAAATTTTTGACTTGCTGCGGGGTGATGGAATGAGAGGCGTCCTCTAGCGCAATGATGCATGTGTAGGTGTGCGGAGCAATCTGCCAGATGTGCAGGTCAGTGACGCGGCAATCATGCAAAGCGGTTAGGCTGGCACAGATCCGTTCGCGCAACGTTTGATCGCTTTCATAATCCAATAACACCTGGGCGCAGTCTTTGATCAGTATTTGCGACCAGCGCAGAATGAGCACGGCACCCAGGACACCCATGGCCGGATCCAGCCAACCGGCGTTGGCAAACTTGCCCGCTGTGAGGGCGGCAATGGCCAGGATGCTGGTAAAGGCATCCGTCACCACATGCAGGTAAGCCCCCTGGATGTTGTGATCGCTGTGATGGTGATCGTGTTTTAAGATCAATGCGCATACCAGGTTGACGGCCAGTCCGGCGGCAGCCACCCACAAGGCTTCGTTAAATAAAATGTTTTTGGGATAAATAAAACGTTCGCAAGATTCAATCAGCATGTATAGGGCAATGGGCAATAAGGCCAGGGCGCTGGTAAAACCTGCCAGTGAAGAGACCTTGCCGGTGCCAAAAGAAAACGAGGGATTGTTTGCTTGATGTTCGGCATACCCATAACCAAACACCGTAATGGCCAGGGCGGCGGCGTGCGAGGCCATGTGCCAGCCGTCTGCCGTGAGCGCCATGGAATGTGTCAGATATCCGGCCACCAGTTCGCCAACCATGGTCACTGTGGTAATGCCTGCCACCCAGGCGCTGCGGCGGGCGTGCAGGCGGCTGTGTTCGTCTAAAAAATTGTGCGCGTTGTGGGCAGTGTTCATGGCGACCGTTTTATGGAGCAGCCGTAGTGACATCGGTTTGGTAGTTTATCAGGGCCTGCATGGCCGGAGCCATGGCGCTTACATACTGGCGCATGCTAGCAAGGGTCAAGAGTTTGGCGTTTAAAACAATGTCATAAATTTTTTGCAGAGGCTCATAAGGCACCCCCTGGGGGTCGGTCAGCAGGGCTTGGCCTTGGGTGCCTAGATAACGAAACTCTTTTTGGGCTTGTTTTAGATTACTGCTTGCCAGGGCGCTGTCCAGGCGCTGAAAAGTTTCTGAAAGGGTTTGAATCTGCGCAAAGTTCAGGGTGACAAGGGTTGCCTGTGCATCCAGAGTGACGGGCACCATTTCGGTCACATTAAGGCTCTCGGCCTGGCTTGGCAAGGTTGTCACACCGTGCAGTAACAGTGTCAACGCAAATAAAAACCATGCGCGGTGGCGCATGTGTCAGGGGTTGGACACAGCGGGGGCTTCAGAAGACTGATCCATGGCGCCATCTTTAGCCGGGCACTGGGGGTAAGACGATTTGCCACAAGCAGACTTGCCACAGTCTTTGCCATGATATCCAAAGCCTTTATCGCAGCGATGACAGGATGCCACGCACACCAAGGTGCCAACCAAGGCTAAAACGGCCACTCCCACTGTTCCATAACCCACTATTTTAATCCACAGGGAACTTAGGCCCTGCTTGTTTGCCCAGCTCATTAAAAAAGTGGCGGCAACAAGTGCCACACAAGCCATGAGTACAACTAACGATGTGATTGCACAATACATAAGATCCTCCCTAGAGTTTTAACTGAATCCATTCTACCGCACTGCCAATCCTAGGCCAGGTCAAACAACAAAAATTCAACGGTTTCAGACGCATGTCCCTCAATCTTGTCCAGCGCTTCGATGGCAGCGCCATCGCCGGCTTGCAAAAGATGCTGATCCAATTTAAGTCGGCCGCGCACCATTTGCAGCCAAAGCGCTCGGGAGGGTGAAATTTTATAGCTAAAGGAGGCGCCTGCTTTCAACAGTCCGCTGTAAATTTTAATGTCTTGAAAAACCATCAGCGAATCGTTTTCTGCCTGCCGTGACACCAGCAATATGAGGGGTCCGCACTGGGGATCAAGATCGACACGCTTTTGCTCATAACGTGGAGACAGACCCTGTTTTTCGGGCTGAATCCAAATCTGCAAGAGATGCGCCGGTTCCGTATCCGAGGGATTAAACTCGCTGTGCAGTATGCCGCTGCCGGCACTCATACACTGCAAGTCACCGCGCCGAATGACGCCTCCATGGCCCGTGCTGTCTTTGTGTTCGAGCGCCCCAGACACGATGTAGGTAAAGATTTCCATGTTGCGGTGCGGGTGGGTCGGAAAACCCTGGCCGGGCTGAACGACATCTTCGTTGATCACGCGCAGACTACGGAATTCCATGTGTTTAGGGTCATGGTAGTCTGCAAACGAAAAACTAAAGTGGCTGTTGAGCCAACCGTGGTCGGCATGCCCGCGTTCGTCAGATTTGCGCAGCGTGATCATATAAATTTATATTATCAATT
>JAHFDA010000101.1 GCA_023249225.1 bacterium | reverse complement strand
GGCCCAGCACACTCACCCGCCCCAGTTCGGCAATAACACGGGGGTTGTTTTTTTGAACCTCATTGAGCGCTCCAGATTCAGTCTGGCTGAAAATAACCCCTGCCACCTGGCACCCACGGTGGCGCAAAGCCTCTAATGTCAGCAGCGTATGGTTAATGGTGCCGAGCGTCAGGCGCGCCACCACCAGCACCGGAAACCCGAGTTCGGCAGCAAAATCGGCCACCATGATGTGTTTGCGGATGGGTACCAGCACACCTCCCGCTCCCTCGACCAAAAGAATATCTGCCATGGACTGTAATTGATGTAGCCCTGTAATGGCCAGTTTGGTAGATAGCAGCACACCTTCTTTTTGGGCTGCCAGGTCGGGCGCCATGGCAGCTTTAAGTCGGTAAGGAAAAGCCAGTTTGTGCCAGGCATCCGGTTGTTCAGCCTCGCGATGCAACCAATGGCTGTCAGAACTTCCGCCCGATTCAAAAGGTTTAGCCGCAGCCACTTGATAGCCTTTGGCTTTAAGCAGTTTAAGCAAGGCCGCAGTAACCACGGTTTTGCCTACATCGGTATCGGTGCCCGTAATAAAAAAACCTTTGGCACCTAAAGTCGACATATCCTTAACGATATATAAGCCTGTGGCTGTGTTACAAGCCTTTGATAAGGATCGGTAATTTATTGAAATATTTAGAATTTCTAAACGATAGGTAATATGACAAACCTGTCATATAGATCAAGCGCTGGGCGGAATGAGGCTGTACAAAACCTGCCCTATGCCAGCGCGGTGCTGCTGCTACTTGAACTGAATGTATATTTAGACCTTAGAAACTATCCTAATCGCCATATCCTGGCTGTGGCATTGACCGAGGCACTGGATCCGGGCGACATCGATTTATTGATTAATGAATACAACTGCGCCGTCAATGCTTTAAAAGAAGAACCCGCTTATGCTGATTATCTTTTGGGACTGGCTGAAGCACCCGCCAGAAGCACCTTGAATGCTCCCCTGCCCCGGCACATTGCCGGTACGATTGTGCTGCGCTGGATGCGCATCTTTAACGAAGTATCCCGGGGCCAGGCTGACTTATTTTATTGGCGCGGGATGGATATTTTTTTTGGTATTGTCTGGCGGCATCTTAACATCAAAGCCGCCGAGGTTAGAACCAAGGTTTCTGCCCTGCCGCCGCCGGTGCGCCTAAATAGATTTTAAGGCCCGGCCCGCCAAGTCCCCCGCCCGTTTGAGCGCGTGGTCAATGTTGCTGCAAACATTGTCCGGACCGATTTCGGCCGTTAAGCCAAATTGATCCAGCACCCGGTGAACTGGCGCACGGACGCCGGACAACACCAGCGCCGTCCCCTGCCGCCGACATTTGGCCTGCAACTGTTCGAGCGCGTGAATGCCGCTGGCGTCCATCATGGGCACGTGGCGCATGCGCAGCAAAAAGACACGCGGCGGCTTTTCGATGTGTCCAAGCACGTCGCGCAATAAATCGGCCACGCCGAAAAAAAATGGCCCGTCGATTTCGTAAACTTCCACGCCGGGAGGAACATGTTTGTGCCGCGTGGCTTCCGTGTCGAGATGCATTTCTTCATCCGTCATGGCTTCTTCTAAAATACCGCCGCCAATGTGGGTCACATCGCTCATGCGTTTCATGAACAGCATAGCGGCCATGACCACGCCCACCTGCACGGCGGTGGTCAGATCGACAAGCACGGTGAGGCCAAAAACGCTAAGCATCACCAGCACATCGCCGCGCGGCGCGCGTAGCAGGTGGATGAAATGGTCGATTTCGCTCATGTTCCAGGCCACCAGCACGAGTACCGCGGCCAGCGATGCCAGCGGGATCATGGATGCGAGGGGCGCTAGAAAAAACATGCACATGAGCAGGGTTGCCGCATGAATGATGCCGGCCACGGGCGTGCGGGCCCCGGCTTTGATGTTGGTGGCAGTACGCGCAATGGCCCCGGTGGCCGGAATGCCTCCCAAAACCGCCGAAGCGATGTTGGCCACGCCCTGGGCCACCAGCTCGCAGTTGGACTTGTGCCGCGTGCCAATCATGCCATCGGCTACCACGGCCGAAAGCAGCGACTCGATGCCCGCCAGCAGGGCAATCGTAAAAGCCTCTGGCACCAGCGTGCGCACTTCCGCCAGGGTGATGACGGGCAGGGCCGGATGCGGCAGCACGCGGGGCAGCGTGCCGAAAACCGAACCAATGGTCGCCACCGGCAAATGCAAAACGCGCACGCAGGCTGCCCCGACCGTGACGGCGACAATCGCCCCCGGCAGACGCGGAAACCAGCGCCGGAAAAACAACAGAATCAAGAGCGACCCCAGCGCTATCGCCGTGGCGTTGGGATTCCAGGTGGGCAGGCAGCGCAAATAGGTCCACCACTTTGCCAAAAAATCAGCCGGCAGGATACCGGTGGCCAGACCAAAAAAATCTTTGATTTGCGAGGTGAAAATAATCAGGGCAATGCCCGTGGTAAAGCCCGTCACCACAGGATACGGAATAAATTTAAGCACGGCGCCAAGGCGCGCGAGGCCCATGCAGATTAAGAGTAATCCGGCCATTAGCGTTGCCAGCACAAGACCTTGATACCCATGATGTTGCACAACGCCGTAGACAATCACGACAAAGGCGCCGGTGGGTCCGCCAATTTGTACGCGACTGCCGCCCAGTGCCGAAATTAAAAAACCGGCCACAATGGCGGTAAACAAACCGCGCTCGGGTGCGACGCCGGAAGCGATGGCAAATGCCAGCGCCAGGGGCAAGGCGACGATGCCGACCGTAACTCCGGCAAAAAAGTCTTTGATAAAAATACTGCGGGTGTAGCCCTGACGCAGGCATATCACCAGCTTGGGAACATAAGCCTTAAGATCCAGCTTACGCGCAAGCCGCCTAACCATATTCAACTTCTCTCTGGTTTGAAAAGGGTTTTTCTAGAAACATTGGTCACAACAACGTGTGTCTAAAAAAACCCTAAGAACCTGACATTACACCCCCATTATAGAAACACACTCCGCGCAACTCAACCGGCCTCTCACCCGCGCACGTACATGCCGCCATCCACGCGCTGGACATAGGCGCCCAGTTCAAGCACGGTAAGTTCCGACAAAAGCTTTCCGTTTCCCAGTGGCACCACAAAATCCACCTCTACCCCGTGCCGGGTACGCCAATAATGCACCTGTTGGAACAATCCGCTGTTCTGGTTCCAAACCATTAGCTCATGCAGCACCCAGCCCTCGAATATGTGCCCCCAGTAAGCCTGGTCCAGGCTACGGTTAAGGTTTGATCGAAATGCTATTTTTAAGATTTTCTTATGTGTTAAAAGACAGCGTCGCCGTAGTACCTTGATGTTCGCGGCTTTCGACCGTGAGGGCAATATCCATCTGGTCACAAAGTTGCTTGGCAATGTTCAAGCCGAGACCAAGGCCGTGCGGTTTGCTGGTAAGCAGGCTGCCTCCCTGATAGAAGGCGTCAAAAATATGTTCACGGTCTGCGCGGCTGATACCGCAACCCTGATCACGCACATGACACAGGATCTTTCCGTCTTTTTGTTCCACCTCGACTGAAATGACCTGGCCATCGGTGCTGAATTTGACGGCGTTCGACAGCAGGCAGTCGAGTACCTGCGCCCCTGAAACTGGAGCGAATACTGTCTTGAATTAGGTTACCTGTCCGATAATGGGGATAAATCCCCAGGAGGAGTCGGACAGATGAAAAAATATCGTGTTTTTGAAGAGGAATTTAAGCGAGACCTTGTGGCGCGGATTGATAGCGGTTCGATCACAAGGTCACAGGCATGTCGGGAGCACAACCTTTCGTCATCGCTGATTGACCGCTGGCAGCGGCAAATTCATGAAGGCACCCTACATGCCCGCCCGAGCCTGCGCGAAAAGCAGCTGGAGAGGGAGCTAGAGCAGTACAAGAAGAAGGTCGGTGAACTGAGCATGCAGGTCGACCTTTTAAAAAAACTCAAAGAATTCTCAGCGTCCATGAGAAGGTCGAATGGGTACGTCGTCACTGGCAGGCCCACGGGAGCGTCCGGAAAGGCTGCCAAGTGATGGGCCTGAGCACATCAACGTATTACTACAAACCCAAGGTATCGCGGGTCACGCGGGATGAGCGGGATGCTGATTTAAGGGACAAGATTGAGTTCCTGCAGGTCGAATATTCCTGTTACGGCTACCGGACTGTGCAAAGGCAATTGCAGCGGCATTACAACCTGGTAGTCAATTCGAAGCGCATACGCCGGGTCATGCGTAAATACAGCTTGTTTTGGCAGGCCAAGAAACACTTTATCGCGACGACAAATTCCAACCACAAATATCCGGTTTATCCAAACCTACTCAAAGGCTTGGAGGTCACCGATATCAATCAGGTCTGGGTGTCGGACATCACCTATATCCGTATCCTGACAGGGTTTGTTTACTTGGCGGTCATTTTGGACATTTTTTCGCGGCGGGTGATTGGTTGGGCTTTATCAAAACGCATTGACCACGACTTAACTGTGACCGCACTTAAGATGGCAATCGACGCACGCAACCCAGACCCCGATACCATCCACCATTCCGACCGAGGGGTTCAATATGCCTGCGAGGATTACGTGAAGGTTCTAAACGAACGCCTGTTCAAGATCAGCATGTCGGCTGTGGGTAACCCCTACGACAATGCCTTTGCAGAATCGTTTATGAAAACGCTAAAAAAAGAGGAGGTCTACCTATGGGACTATGAAAGCTTCACGGACGTCGTTGAACGCATCCCGCAGTTCATCGAAACTGTCTATAACCAAAAGCGGGTCCACTCGGGTATCCAGTATTTGCCTCCGGTGGAGTTTGAAACTATATTGCTGGACATGGAAAGAAAAAATCAACTCGGGCAGGCTACCCTAAAACTTCAAGGCTAACGTTCCAGTTAACGGGGCGCACTCCCATTGGCTCCTCTGTGTTGTATGCATAAATAATCGATGAAGATTTGGTCTTGGCGTTAAAAAATCAGTTTCCCGATTAAATTCGCGAATATTCGCGAATATTCGCGAATAAACTTGACTTCGCGAATATGCATTTTATACTAAACCCATGTCCGAACCTGCCGCCCTGCTTAAACGCATACCCGAAGGCGAAGGTGTTTTTCAGGAGTTCAAAACATCGCTGGAAAAAATCGATCGCACCCTGGTGGCTTTTGCCAACACCCGGGGCGGCGTACTGTATATTGGCATTGATGATCACGGTGCGGCCACCGGATTTAAACTTAGCAATAAAATTAAAGCGCAAATTCAGGACATCGCCCGCAACATTGATCCGCCTCTGACACCCACCTGTATCGATCTGGGCAAGTGCGCAGCGGTGATCGTTAAAGAAGGCGGGGACAAACCCTACCGTTGTGGCGATGGTTTCTTTTTACGGGTAGGCGCCAGCAACCAAAGGCTGGGACGTGACGAAATTATAGATTTGGCTATACGCGTCAACCAGTTGCGTTTTGAAAACCTGACCCATACAGGCTTTCGTTACCCGAAAGATTTTTCCACCGCCTCATTAAAACAGTTTTTGTCTCAATCCCACCTGAACTTGGTTCGCCAAAGTATGGGTACCGAAAATCTGCTGATCTCGCTGGGCGTGGCCGAAAAACAAAACCGGAAAATGTTGTTTAACCATGCCGGCATCCTGTGTTTTTCCAAAACGCCCCAGCGTTTTATGCCCCAGGCCAAAATAAGTTACGCCCGTTACCGGGGCATCGATAAGACCCACGTGGTTGATCGGGCCATTTTGACGGGCACCCTGTTCCAGCAACTGGATCAGGTCGAACGCCGCGTTAATGCCGCTATGCCGCTAGGCTATCAGCTGGCGGCAGAAAACGTTCGTAAAGAGTTACCTGATTACCCCCCCCGGGCGCTGCAGGAAGCCCTGATCAATGCCTTGGTACACCGTGACTATTACGAAAGCGGCGGGGAGATCATGGTGGATTACTACGCCGACCGCATCGAAATCAGCAACCCCGGTGAACTCATCGGTCACTTGACGATAGCCGGCCTGGGCCGCAAATCGCTGCGCCGCAACCCCGTGATTGCCGAACTGTTTTTCCGCGCGGGTCGCGGCGAGAAACTCGGTTCAGGCATCACACGCATGAATGCACTGATGCAAGAGTGGAAACTAAAGGCCCCGCACTACGAGTCCGCCGACGGATTCTTTTCGGTAACATTTTATGGCCCCAAAGCGCCTGCCGCCGAACATCAATTGCTACGCTTGCCCGAACGACCGCGTCTTTTTGCCAGCGAACGCAACCTGGCCCCCGACCACTTTGCGGCCGCATTTTATGCCACCCGCTTTAATGTCACCTCCCGCACCGCCCAAAAAGATCTGGATGTACTAAGGCAAGCCGGCGTGATTGAACGTCAGGGTAATGGAAAAAATACAAGTTACCGCTTTAAATAAGCCCCAGCGCCTTTTGA
>JAHFDA010000074.1 GCA_023249225.1 bacterium | reverse complement strand
GGCGCACCATCTGAAATAAGACCTATCGACTGACACTTTTTACGCTTCGGGTGTGTCTGATGGAAAGATTGGGCGCACCATCTGAAATAAGACCTATCGACTGACACATGGGCAAGCCGTTCACAATTTCTGTGCCTAAAGGGCGCACCATCTGAAATAAGACCTATCGACTGACACTCTGTGACGGCGCTTGTCCAGGTTTGTTGGGCTTGGGCGCACCATCTGAAATAAGACCTATCGACTGACACGGGAGTATGTTGCCAGAGTTAGGCTTTCCCAGACGGCGCACCATCTGAAATAAGACCTATCGACTGACACGTAGTGCCTGCATCAAAGTACACGGCTCCACCATCGGCGCACCATCTGAAATAAGACCTATCGACTGACACACCTGGCCTGCTGCTCCTCAATGCCAGGCTGCTGCTGGGCGCACCATCTGAAATAAGACCTATCGACTGACACCAGTAATGGCCCCCTCAAACTTGGCGTAGGTTTGGCGCACCATCTGAAATAAGACCTATCGACTGACACGAGAGGCCCAGTGGTACATAGACCACTTCACGGCCAGGCGCACCATCTGAAATAAGACCTATCGACTGACACTGGGGTTGCTCCTTTGCTCGATAACACCTGTTCGAGGGCGCACCATCTGAAATAAGACCTATCGACTGACACTTGCATGATGTGCCATTTTTGCCGCGCCGCGTAAATCGGCGCACCATCTGAAATAAGACCTATCGACTGACACACGTTCCGGACGCGTTTTTAGGAAAAATCACAATTGGCGCACCATCTGAAATAAGACCTATCGACTGACACTCGGAAACAAGCAACATGGCAGGAGCAATATGGTATTTGCAAAGTGGATTTAATTTTTGAGCGAAGCGGTATAATCTGCCAGGGTTGGCGCTTAAAGATCAAGAACAGATCCGTGATTTTAATTTAACCACGTACGGTTATTTTTTGGATCCTGCCCAAATCGCCCAACAGCCCATTGAACCCCGCGACCACAGCCGTCTCTTATGCCTCAATCGATCCAATGGAAGTTTAGAACACCGTTGTTTTTATGAGTTTGCGGAGTTGCTGACACCCGCAGATCTTTTGGTATTTAACGATACACGTGTGATTCCAGCGCGTATCCTGGTCGAGTTTGCAAAGGGTGCAACGGGCGAAGCGCTTTTGCTCAAGTGCCTGGCTGAACGCGATAACGGCTGTGTGTGGGAGGCCATGATACAGCCCGGTAAAAAGTTTCAGCCTGGGCGCACATTTACCGTGCGTACGGCGGATCAGCAGGCTGTCATTCAGGGCGAGGTGACGGCGGTGTTGCCAGGCGGTAACCGGATACTGCTTTTTAAAACAACGGCCCGCGAGCTTTTGGCCTGTGGCCAGATGCCGCTGCCGCCCTACATTGACCAGAACCCGCAAAGCGAGGCCAAACGCCGCAGCGTGTATCAAACCGTTTATGCATCGGCCGATGGGGCGGTGGCCGCGCCTACGGCGGGCCTGCACTTTACGCCAGAGTTGCTCGAAAAACTCAAACAAAAAGGCGTGCCCATGGAATTTGTCACCCTGCATGTGGGGCCGGGCACTTTTCTGCCCGTCAAGGAAGACGATGTCCGCAACCACGTGATGCACTCCGAAGACTTTGAAGTGCAAGCGCAGGTTTGGCAGCGCATTTTGCAACACCGCCAACGTGGCGGAAAAGTGGTGGCGGTGGGTACAACGGTTGTAAGAACCCTGGAAACCCTGGCTTTAAATCGGCGCTTCACGTTTCACGCTTCACGCTTCACGGGTTTAACAAATCTCTTTATCCAACCCGGTTTCCGTTTTCAGGTGGTCGACAAGCTCATCACCAACTTTCACACGCCGCAAAGCACGCTGCTGATTCTGGTTTGCGCCTTTGCCGGACGCGAGTTCATTTTTCAGGCTTATGAAGCGGCCAAAAGCCGAGGGTATCGTTTCTTTAGTTTTGGCGATGCCATGTTTATTACGGCATAAATTCTTTTCACCCCTAGTGTAGTGCGTCATAAGTCTCTTTGCATTCACGGTCATCCCACAAATATTTTTGCCAGTGTGAGTATTTTACGTAGAATGAGGTAAAGGACATTCCAATGAAAGAATCAAACTTACAGAGCCTGCTGACCGACATCGATCAACAGAAAAAAAGCCTCGATGCCTGCCGTCCTTTTCCGGCCAGTGTACTTGAAAAACTGCAGGAAGCGCTCGACATTGAGTACACCTTTCATAGCAACGCCATCGAAGGCAATACCCTGACCTTAAACGAAACCATGTTGGTGCTTAAAGAGGGACTGACCATCAGTGGCATAAGTTTGCGTGAGCATCTCGAAGCGGTAAATCACAAGGCGGCCATTGATTCCATCCGTGCAATGCTCACCAAAGTGGTGCCGATGAATCAGGAAGATATCAAGTACATTCACGCGCTGGTATTAAAAGGCATCGATAACCGCTACGCTGGGCATTATCGCGACGTGGAAGTCATGATTTCAGGTGCCAAACACATGCCCCCACCTCCCCAGGAAGTGCTGGGACTCATGAACGGTTTTTCCTCCTGGCTGGTAGAGCGACAGGATGAACGCGATTTGCACCCGGTACGTCTGGCCGCCCAGGCGCATTTAAGGTTGGTGGGCATACATCCCTTTATCGATGGCAATGGTCGGACGGCGCGGCTTTTAATGAATCTCATGCTGTTGAAATACGGGTATCCGTATGCCGTGATCCGCTCCGACATGGACTACCGGATGCGTTACTATCAGTCGTTGGATCAGGCGCACACCCGGCAGATGGACGAGCCATTTGAAGTGCTGGTGGCGGAATGTGTCAGCGCCATGCTCGACAAATATCTTGGTGCCATACCCAAACGATAAAGTTTCCGCGATACTCTAACCCCATGCCGGTTTTCGAAATTTTTGCCCAGGATTCCCACAGCCGCGCCCGGGCCGGAATTTTGCATACGCCCCACGGCGATATCGAGACGCCTGTGTTCATGCCCGTCGGAACCCAAGCCACAGTTAAAGCGCTGACCCCGGCCATGTTGCAGGCGCTGGGGACGCAAGTGCTGCTGGCCAATACGTATCACCTGGCGCTGCGGCCGGGGGCTGAAATCATTCAACAGGCCGGTGGACTGCATCGCTTTATGGCCTGGGATAAACCAATCCTGACCGACAGCGGCGGATTTCAGGTGTACTCGCTTTCTAAGATCCGCGCCTACGATGCCGATGGTGTGACCTTTCGCAATCACGTGAACGGGTCAAAACTGCGCCTGACGCCCGAGAACGTCATCGATCTTCAAATTCAGTTTGGGTCTGACATCATGATGGTGCTCGATGTCTGCCCGCCGTCTACGGCTCCGGACGAGGAGATCGACCGGGCGCTGGCGTTGACACAGGCGTGGGCAGAACGAAGCTACGCGCATTGGCGTAGCAAGTTCTCCTCATCCCTCTGTTTTGCCATTCAGCAAGGCGGCCTCGATGTCGAACGCCGACAGACACATATGACGGCACTCTCAAAACTGGATTTCTCTGGCTATGCCATGGGCGGCCTGGCGGTAGGCGAGGGCAAAGAAGCTTTGTACCGCATGATTTCTGCCTGCACGCCCATGCTGCCAGACGAGAAGCCCAGGTATTTGATGGGCGTGGGCGAACCCGAAGACTTAATTTATGCCATCCGTCAGGGCGTGGATATGTTTGACTGCGTCATTCCGACGCGCCTCGGACGCCATGCCAACGTGTTTACAGCGCAGGGGACGCTCAACCTTAAAAACGCCCGCTTCCGCGATGACTTTACGCCCATTGAAGCGGGCTGTGCGTGTTACACCTGCCAGCATTTTACGCGCGCTTACCTTAAGCATCTTTATCACTGTGGCGAGATTTTAGGGGTCATGCTGGCCTCGCTGCACAACATCCATTTTCTGGTGCAGCTTGTGACCCGCGAACGCCAACGTATCCTGGCGAATGGGTAATAAAAAAGTTGCGGTATGTTTTGCTGCCATTGATATAATAAAAATGTTTCCATGGGTCTTTTAAAAGATAATCGCATCCGCTTTATGCTGGTGATGTTCCTGACTGCGGGTGCGGTGTGGGTTTTGCTGGCTTTTCCGCTGCGTTTAGGCTTGGATTTGCAGGGCGGCATGCGCATGGTGCTCGAGGCTGATCCAGCGGCGGGTGAAAAATTTGACACCGAAAGTTTACAGGGTACTTTGCAAGTGATCAGCCAGCGTGTTGATGGCCTGGGCGTGTCGGAACCCCTGATTCAGCGCAAGGGCGACAAGCAAATTATTGTAGAACTTCCGGGCATTAAAGACAGCGACCGCGCCATTAAAATGATTGGTAAAACGGCCTTGCTGGAATTTATCGAATCCGAACGTGTCCCCGAAGGCATCGGGGAACTGACCCCTGAACAAGTTGAGATTTTGGGTGGCAAGGGTGCGCGTTTAGATCATGTGCCCATTTATAATCGCGATGGGGATGAAGTGGGCAGTCGTCCGGTGCTGCTTAAACAGACTGCCATGACCGGACGTTATTTAAACAAGGTGTGGCCGGGCACAGATCAATTTGGGCGGCCGATTTGCAATATTAGTTTTAATGATGAAGGCACCAAACTGTTTTATGAAGTCACCCAGCGTAACGTCGGCAAGCCACTGGCAATTGTGCTCGATGGCAAAGTCATCAACGCGCCCACCGTACAGACTGCGATTTCGGGCGGACAGGCCTATATCGAAGGGCTCACCTTGGTGGAAATGAAGGATCTGGTTAATCTGCTCAAGGCGGGCGCTCTGCCGGTACCGGTCAAACTGGTTGAAAACAAAATTGTGGGGCCAACGCTTGGGCGTGATGCCATCGAAAAGAGCAAGCGGGCGGGTTGGGTGGGCGTCAGCATTGTCATTGCCTACATGGCTGTATTTTATCGTTTGCCGGGGGTTTTGGCAGCGTTTGCACTGGGTTTTTATGCACTGTATACCGCCGCATTATTTAAGGTGGTTGGCAGCACCCTTACCTTGCCAGGGATTGCCGGGTTTTTGCTGTCGCTGGGCATGGCTGTGGACGCCAATGTCATTATTTTTGAACGCATGCGTGAAGAACTGCGGGCAGGAAACAGTTTTAAGATAACGGTAGAACTGGGGTTTGCCCGGGCCTTTACAGCCATTTTTGATTCAAACGTGACCACCTGGATTACGGCCATTGTGCTGTTTTGGCTGGGAACCGGTTCGATTCGTGGCTTTGCCGTAACCTTGTCTCTGGGCGTGGCCGTCAGCATGTTTACGGCCATTATCTTGACGCGCATTTTTTGCGATGCGGTTGTGGCCATAAACTTGTCGGCGCGCAGTGTTTTGTTGAGGCGTTAAGCATGGACATTGTCAGTAAACGTAATTTATGGTTTACGATTTCGATCTTGATGACCCTGGTGCCGCTGATAGCCGCATTTTTTATTTACCCCAAATGGTTTAACTACGGCATTGATTTTACGGGAGGTTCGTCGCTGACTTTGCATGTTCCAGCGATGGCACAGTATTCGGATACTCCGTCTGGCAAGGCCCAGTTCATTGAAAAATTCCGCATGGTTTTGCGGCCACATGGTTTTGAGGGGGCCATTGTGCAGATCACCGGTCCGCTCGAAGTCAGTGTGCGTACGCGGCCCATCAGCAACGACGAACGCGAGGGTATCTTTAAAACCATGCATGAGCAGTTTGCGGGTTGGGAACTGGTAGAAGTGGATACCATCGGCCCTACCATTGGCGACCAACTGCGTAAGAACAGCTTATGGATTCTGGTTTTGTCCACCATGGGGTTACTTATCTATCTGACTTTTCGCTTTGAATTTGTGTTTGGATTTGCGGCGGTGGCGGCTACCCTACATGATGCTTTTGTCACTTTGGGGTTTGCAGCCTTATTGCGGGTGGAGATTAATACGGCCTTTGTGGCCGCCATCATGACCATTTTGGGCTACTCCATCAATGACACGATTATTTTGTTCGACCGCGTGCGTGAAAATTTATCCCGTCCCCATCAGACGGATCTTAAAACTCTGCTCAATGCCAGCATCAGGCAGACTTTGATGCGCACTATCAACACGTCTTTGACCACCCTGATTATGATTGCCGCGCTGTATCTGCTGGGCGGGGCCACGCTTAAAGAATTTTCGCTGGTCTTGTTTATGGGCGTTCTGTGCGGCACCTATAGTTCAATTTTCGTAGCCGTGCCCTTGGTGTACGTGTTGCGTTCGCGCCTTTCTACCACAGACAAGTAGTCTGTTTTGATGCACGCCATGTATTGGACGAGCGCTTTAATTCTTGGCGCGGCACAAGGCTTAACCGAGTTTCTGCCCGTCAGCAGTGACGGGCACCTGACGCTACTTGAGCATTTTTTGCCAGGGATGCAACCCAATCTGGCTTTTAACGTATTTTTGCATTGGGCCACTGCGTTGGCGCTTTTGGTGTACTTTCGCCGTGATGTGGGCCGCTTAATTCAGGGCTTTATCATGTCTTTTGTGCCTATGTTTCGCGCCCGATCCATTCGCCCCATTTTGCGTGATGAGTGGATGACCATGCCATGGCTGATTGTTCTGGGAACGATTCCCACCATTCCAGTGGCGCTGTTACTCAAGCATGCTTCTGAAACCACGTTTTCGGCCTTGCCTTGGGTGGCGCTTTTTGAAGCGATCACGGGGCTGTGGATTTTGTTAAGCGTGAGGGTTAGCCGTACACGGCAGCAAGAGGCAGGGTCTGTCATCACCGTTGGACAAGCCTTGCTCCTTGGGTTTATCCAGGGCATCGCGGTACTGCCGGGCATTTCGCGTTCGGCGTCCACAGTGGGTCTGGCGCTCATGTTGGGGATCATGCCCCAAAAAGCGGCGCGTTTTTCATTCTATCTCGGGCTCCCGGCCATTTTTGGGGCAGGCCTTTTAGAACTCCCTGAACTTTTTGCGGGAGGGGCACTGGGTGGGGAGGCGTGGCTGGCTTTTGTGGCCTCGTTTGTTTTTGGACTGCTGGGCATCCATCTTTTACTACGCAGCGTGCAAAGCCGTTGGTTTGCTGCCTTTGGCGTGTATTGCCTGCTGCTGGGCGCTGTGGTCGGTTGGAGTATTTGTAGATAAGAAAGAATGGCCTGAATTCTAAATCCGCACATCCCGCAGATCTCTGAACACCTGTGCTTGCCAGCCCGCGCGGCGGGCGGCTGCAATGGTGGCGGGCAGGTCATCCCAGTAATAGATCAAATGTGGAGGTACACCCAAGCGGTTTTCGACATATTTAAAAAGTGCAGCTTCGGGTTTGCGCAGGCCGATTTTGTAAGATAAAAAAAACTGTTCAAAGGGTTTGAGTGCCTGCGGCCAGCGTTGACAGATCAGGTCATAGTGCAAAGCATTGGTGTTGCTTAAGAGCGCCAGGCGCTCGCCGCGTGAGGCCAGGGTTTTCAGTAAATTCAGCGTGGCTTCGTAAGGCGTAAAAATGTCGCTGTAAAAACGTTCATAAACTTTTGTATCGATGGTGGGGTCTAGGCGGGCTTGTTGGATGAGCGCTGACATAAATTCTGCCTTGCCAAGCAAGCCACGCTCAAAGCGGTCTACCAGGCCGCTGTACACGATTACACGGCCCAATTTTTCCTTGGAATAAGGGCTGTAAGGCACAAAGCGTGCGAGCACTGCCTGGGTATTAAAGGTAAAAAGCACATTGCCAAGATCGAAAATAAGCCAACGCCGAGAAGGCACGATCCAAATGTAACATAAAATTTAGATATATTAGTTTTATTAAAATTCGAGATATTAAGACATGATTAAATTTAGAAACACTGCCCAACGACATATCCGTATTCCCGATTTTAATGAGGTCTTGCGCCGTGGAGAGCTTACGGCGGAGCATTCAAGATTTATTGAGGATTGCCAACGGGCAGCCCTAGACTACATCGTGATATTGCTCGACCGTCCGGTGACGATGCTGCAGGTGCTGCGGGAGCAGTTTGCCGAAGAAAGTACGCGTGCCGGCTTGATTCTTTCAATTTTATATTTTTGCCCGCCAGACAAGCTGGGCCTGGCGGGGGATTTGCTGCTGCAATCCAGGGAACCCCTGCTTCTTTTGCGGGTGCTCTTGGCCCCGGAAGCTTTGTCCAATGCTGGATCGGCTGACGCCATTATACGACCACGCAATGTTAAACAATTTGACGCCGTGTGCGCTCTGCTGGGATACATGCTGACGCAGGAAAGCTGCCAAAAAAAGACCTTGGATCTTTTGGACAGCCTGCGCCATGTGGCGCCAGCGCTCGGTCATAAAGTGGCAGTGTCAACCGAGTTACAGCAGCGCTATCCCTTGGAACTTTGCGAAGGCGACCGATCTTTTAAAACAGATGGTATGAGCCATCTTCAGCAGCAGTGGGTGCAGATACTGGCCCAGGACTTAGACAGGTTGTATGACCTGTTTAAATTTAAAATATTTCAAAATCTGGATCGCTTTGAGGCACAAATGAAGTTGCTCAAGGGGCCGCAGTGGATGGCAGAGCGGATGGAGGCGCATCAAATTCCTTTGTCACTTTTGGCGGATCAGTTGGCTGAAACGTTGGCATCGCGTCTTAAAATCTTTGTCCGGCTTAACGGCGCCGATCTTAATGGACAAGGCGTTGCGGTCCAGAATTTAAAGGCTCAATTTGAAAAACTGTCGCTGCGTCATGACGTCGCTGAAAAAATATTTTTGTTTTATGTGGGTCGGCTGGCGGTACTGCACTCCGAAACCCTGGCCCAATCTTTTGCCCGCGAACTTTTGCGCGCCTGGCAGGAACTGTGCGAGGGAACTTATCACCGCATTACCGATGTGCAACTTGTTAAGCCAGAAATGCCGCAGCGTATGGCAACACCAGTGGATCCGGCGGCAGATAAAGATTTTCAGTTCGAAATGCCCGAAGACGAGAGTACCGTGGCGCGGGTGACCGAAGATGGGGATGAGGCGTTTGTCATGGCTGCACCCGAGGATGAGGACTGAAATCGACGTTGTCAGCCGTCGATATATATCTAGATGAACCAATATAAACAAGTTGCTGCGCCCCAGCCCCAGAGCCTGGTTTTTACGCTTAAAGACCCCTGCGATTTACCCGATATATTTGACCTGCATCAGTGGGCCGAAGATAGGGGTTACCGTTTTATCCGCGCCGAGGAGCTGGGCCAGGAATACCCCTTTTACGGCTGGCAGGCCTGTGTTTTTGAAAAACGGACTGCGCGCACCGTGCATACCTTGATGCTTGGGCTTGAACAGGTGTTTATACCGTTTAGGGCGGCGGGACGACTTACCGTGCGGGGTACTCAAAAGCGATTAATGACCCAGCTTATTGAAGGCAAATGTTTGGATGAATTCCCACCTTTGCTGCAAGGTCTGGCAGCATCGCAAATAGGTGTTTACGCGCACCGGCATGTTCTATCGCCGCTTGACCTGCGCAAGAGTCTCCTGCCCTACCGGCTTTCGGATGGAGATTGGCCCGGGGTGCTTAAATTTGCAGGTGGGCTGCAGCTCCATTCTGATCTTGAACAAGTACTGCGCGACATTTATCTGGGCATGCAGGATTTTGGTATTAAGTTTCGCGTTTCAATTGAAACGGCGGACAGCCTCACCGTCACTTGCGTCGAAGACATGGGCCTGGCGACGCACCTGTGTATCGGGATGCCAGTTTTGCAGGACGTCAATGCGCAGCGCGATCTGCTGCCCGAAATTTTAACCATGGTGGCCCGTTCGATGATTGTGCACCACTTGTTTTTAATGCCCGGTGCCACCCAGCGTAGCGTGGCAGAACAATTGTTCCAGACCGCAGCGCCCACCCTGCATGCTTTAAGCCACGCACGCCTGATACACGAGGGCGGGGAGGATTTTTCGTTACAGAGCATAGACAATATCATGCGCGTCGGGTCCGAGGATCTGTGT
The DNA here is from genome assembly GCA_023249225.1 of bacterium. Lineage (GTDB taxonomy): Bacteria > Margulisbacteria > Marinamargulisbacteria > JAHFDA01 > JAHFDA01 > JAHFDA01. Next base: position 6,863 of record JAHFDA010000074.1, on the reverse strand, counting down.
TTGCCGCTGGAGTCGTACCCACCGAGCTTCCGTGACTGGTTCTTTAAAATCTTTGGACGTGATCTACTCGAAGCCAGCGAGGATCAAAGTTTAGCTACGCGGCTGCTTCGCAGGGTTTCTGATCGTTATGCCCCCATGCTTATGGCGCAACTGGCGCAATCCGAACCAGAAGACGACCTTAACTAGCCTGGCTAAAACGGATCACGGTCATTTCTGACCTTGAAAAAAGGCGCATGGGCGGGCCCCAGGTGCTGCTGCCACAACTGGTGTGGATGAAAGCGTTTTCATGGCGGTACAAACCCCAGGAATATTTAAAATAAAAGCGTACCACCAGGTCGAGCGGCGGAATTTGCCCGGCGTGGGTGTGCCCCGACAGTTGCAGATCGACACCTCTTGCGACCGCCTGATCAAATCCGAGCGGTTGATGGTTAAGCAGCACGATCGGTTTTTGGGGATCCAGGCCCGCCAGCGCGCTGTCGAGATTGGGCAGCAGCGCTGCTTGACGCAACTGACGACCGGCAATGTCATACACGCCCGCCAGTTGCAGTCCATTTGCAAGCGTGATGTTGTGGTTGTCGAGGCCTTTGATTCCGGCCACCTGAAGCAGGGCCTGGTAGCGGTGAATACCGGCGTAAAAATCATGATTTCCCGAAACCGCAAATACGCCGTAGGGGGCCTTAAGTTCAGAGAGAACGCTGGCTGCTTCGGGCACGTGCTTGGCGCTGTAGTCGATCAGGTCTCCGCTGATCAAAATGACGTCGGCGTTCTGTGCGTTGGCCTGGGCCACCCCTTGACGTAACCAACGTAGCGACTTGGTGTGTCCAATGTGCAAGTCGGATAAATGCAAGATCCGGAACCCATTCAGTCCGGCATGGTTTTTTGGAATCGGCAGCGTTAATGTTTTGATGCGCGGCGGAAAAAGTTCTTTAACCCAGGCAAAAAGGGTCAGCGCCAGTGAAAGTCCTAGTCCGGCCAGGGCCAAATGCTTCGTGGGTAGGGGAAACAAAAAATTGAGGCCAAAAAGAAGGACAAAAACAGAAAAAGCCAAGGAAATAAAGCCCATCCACAGTTCACCAAAGTACGTCACCGGAGCGGTGGGAATATACACGCACAGGGTTTCGCCTAAAAAATAAGCCAGACTGCCAAAAACCATGAGCCAGACCACTGGCGCTTGCAATGCCATCAGCACTAACAGAGGTTGAAGTCCTTTGAAGACCAAAAGATGCATGCCGCCATAGACGCAAGTGACGACAGTCATAAATAAAAAAAAGTGGGCTACCTGGCGCATGGGTTTGGATCCTAAACAATCCGGTGAAAAATGCTTTCGGGCATGACGCGCAACGCCCAGGCCACCAGGTTCCAACGCTTGGAAACGTAGGCGGTGCGGCGCTTGTGGTGGATGGCCTGATAAATTTGGCGGGCGGCCTTAGCCACCGGGACCACCCAAAACGTATACGGCAGATCTTTAATCATGTCGGTGTCTACAAAGCCGGGACGGATGTCGGTGATCATGATTTTAAGACCTTCACGTGCGGCCACATGTCGCAGGCCTTCCATATATCTTGAAATAAAAGCTTTCGACGCATTATAGGCGGGTGAGCGCCGCGCACCCCGCAGCGAGGCGATCGAAGATATGCCCACCAGTTGTCCCTGTCCGCCATGTTCCTCCTTAAAATAATCAAAAGCGGCTTCGGCCAGAGCCACAAAACCGCTGACGTTGGTTTTGATAATTTGTGATTCGATTTCCCATTTAAGATTGCTAGGCAGGCTGATGCCGGCGTTTAGCACAATCACGTCCATACCACCCAGTGTGGCGATCAACGCTTTAAGCTGGGCCAGCGCTTGCTCGGGCTGATCCACGTCCAGTGCGGCAATGTGCGCGGTTCCGGGCAGCTTCTGTTTAAGGCTTTCCAGCAGTGCCACACGTCGGGCGCACAAGCCCAGCGCATAGCCCTGGCGCGAAAACTCCATGGCCAGGGCCCGGCCAATGCCAGAACTGGCACCCACAATGATCGCTTTAGGCATGTTTCTATTGTACCGTTGGCTCGCTATACTAAAAAATATGGCTCCCGAACCTGATATCGGCAAGGAACCCATGCTTAAGATCAAAGCGCGCCCCAAGGTGGCGTATTCCAGTTACGAAAAAGGTTATTCGCCGCTCAAGCCTATCTTACGTGAGGCTCTGGCCATCTTTTTGCTGGCCTTGGCTTTATTTGCCTTTGTGTGCCGCGTGATGCCGGAACAGACCGGTTGGATGGGGCAGGTGGTGATGGTCTTTTTAGGGCAAAAACTTTTTGGTGTGGGAGCCTATGTGCTGCCGCTGTTTATTGCTTATGCGGCCTGGGTTTTGCTGGCGTATCGCGAATACAGTGGTTTTTCTGTGCGCCTGCCTGGCGTGGCGATGACTTTTTTAAGTGTGCTTACTCTGGCTTCAATCAAAGCCAACCCAGACTTTTCGTATTTTATCTGGCCTCTGCCCACGCAAGGAGGAGGCTATCTGGGTTACCTGCTGGCCTTTGCTTTCGTTAAGGTGGTCGGACGGGTGGGCAGCTATGTGCTTTTGGGCAGCGTTTTATTTTTAAGTTCTTTGTTGATGGCCAACACCACGCTGGCAAACCTTGGAAGGCATTTGCACGAGTGGTTCCAGACGCAGCAGGAGCGTGGGGCGAAGGGCGAAGAGCGTGAGGCGGTGTCCTTGCCCCTGGTGAGTGTCGCTGGGGGAGCTTCGATTTGGTTTAAACAGAGTTTTATGGCTTTACGCAAAGTCTTTGGCCCCTTGCAGGATGCTTCGATCCTGGCGCAGGGCGAAGGCCTGCAGATCAGACAATGGGACGCCTTGAAAGATCATCCGGTCGGCCTTGAGGATAATCCCGATGTGCAGGTGATCCGTCACGATGGCCGGCGCAAGCGCACGGCGCAGGAAAACTTTTTGGTGGCCGGGGATGATGAAGACAAGCGGCCTGAAACCGTCAGTGGCAAGGTAGCCAGGGCTTATCGCTCCAGTCCCGAAAATCCGTTTATCGTCGAGGCCCGCGACACGCTGCGTAGCCAAAGCGAAACCGAACGCCAAAAGCCGCGCAACAAGGATTATCGTCTGCCCGGGCTCAATTTGCTCGAGCGTCCGGTACGCATGCACAAGAGTAGTCGCGATCTTATTGAGCAACAACGTCTTAAACTCGAAGATACCCTGCGCAATTTTAGCGTAGATGCCCGTGTGGTCAGCATCAGTTGCGGCCCCTCGGTGACACGCTACGAGGTAGAGCCGGGACCCGGTGTACGGGTGGCCAAGATCAGCGCTTTAAGCAATGACATCGCCTTGTCGCTGGCCGCCCAGGGGGTGCGTATCGAAGCGCCGGTGCCCGGAAAATCAGTGGTGGGCATCGAAATTCCCAACCCCGAGCGCCAGGTGGTCAACCTTTCGGCCATTATCCAGTCCACCGATTTTTACACGCGTCCCTCGCCACTGACGGCTTGTCTGGGGATGGGCATCTCGGGCGATCCGGTGTTGATCAACCTGGCCACCATGCCACATCTGTTAATTGCGGGCGCAACCGGTTCCGGAAAAAGTGTCTGTGTCAACGCCATCATCTGCAGCATCCTGATGCGGTCGCGGCCCGACGAAGTGCGTTTTTTAATGATCGACCCCAAGATGGTTGAGCTTTCGATCTACAACGACATTCCGCATCTTTTAGCGCCAGTGGTGACCGACCCTAAAAAAGCGGCCGCCACGCTTAAGTCCTGGGCCATTAAAGAAATGGAACGGCGTTATGAAGAATTCAGTGCGGTGGGGGTCAAAAATATCGAGGGTTATAACAACCGCATAGAAGACATTCAGCGTGATGACGGCTTGCGTGCGCGCCTTGGACAAATCCGATTAAAAGACAATTTTGCAGACCCCACCGGCGAAAATTACAGCGCTCAATTACAAAGTTTTGTGCCCGAAAAAATTCCTTATATCGTGGTGGTGATCGATGAGTTGGCCGATCTTATGATGGTGGCCAGCAATGAGGTAGAAACCACCATCTGTCGTTTGGCACAACTGGCCCGCGCCACGGGCATTCATCTGATCGTGGCCACGCAGAGGCCTTCGGTAGATGTCATTACGGGTTTGATTAAGGCCAATGTTCCCAGCCGCATTAGCTTTGCGGTCAGTTCACAAATTGACTCGCGCACCATCATCGACACGCCGGGTGCCGAAAAGTTGCTGGGCCGCGGCGACATGCTGTATGCGCCGATCGATCAAATGAAACCCACCCGTATCCAGGGCGTGTTTATCCAGGAGCGCGAGATTGAGGGCATCATTGCGCATGTTAAAAAACAAGCGGATCCCGAATACCTGGATGCCATTTTGGCGGTGGAACCTCTGGCAGATAAGGGGCGGCGGACAGGCGGGGACGAGGAAGGGGACGGTTTGGATCCGCTCTTTGAGGAGGCCAGGGCGCTGGTGGCCGTCACCAAACACGCTTCCACATCGTACTTGCAGCGCAAGTTTCGCATCGGCTACAACCGTGCGGCGCGCATCATGGATCAGCTTGAGGCCGAAGGAGTGGTTTCCACCTACGATGGCGAGAACAAGGCACGGAGGGTGGTGTGACGCGCAGTGTCCAAGTGGGGGTTCTGGGCTTTGGCTCTGTGGGCACGGGCGTCATCAAACTGCTTAAGCAAAACCACGCCCAGCTTTTGCGGCGCAGCGGTGTTGACTTAAAGATCGCGGCCATTGCCGTGCGTAACAAGCGCAAAGACCGGGCAGTGCGCGTGAACCCTAAAATTCTCACCGAAGATCCTTTTGGCATTGTCAAAGATCCGCGCATCGATATTGTCATTGAACTCCTGGGGGGCATTCATCCGGCCAAGCGCTTGGTTGAAGAGGCGCTTAAAAACGGCAAATATGTGGTGACTGCCAACAAGGAACTGATCGCCAAACATGGCTATGCCTTGTTTTCGCTGGCCAGGCGCTGCGGGGTGGATCTTTATTACGAAGCCTCGGTGGCGGGCGGCATTCCCATTATCCGCACGCTTAAGGTGGGCTTTGCACCCAACCGCATCACCGATGTGGTGGGCATCATTAATGGCACCACCAATTTTATTTTAAGTGCCATGGATCAGGGCCGTTCTTACGCGGAGGCGCTTGCCGAAGCGCAGGCGCGTGGTTTTGCCGAGGCTGATCCGCGCGATGATGTCGATGGCGTTGACGCCGCCTACAAGCTGGCCATTCTGGCTTCAATTGCGTTTCAGGCCAAAGTGCGGGTTGAAGATGTGTATCGCCAGGGCATCCGCCAGGTGGATCCGATCGACATTGAATTTGCGCGCACCTTGGGATACACCGTCAAACTTTTGGCCCGTGGTTCGCAGACTGCGCAAGGGATCAGTCTTAAGGTGCATCCCACGCTCATCGAGCGCACGCATCCGCTGGCCAACGTAAGCGGGGTGTTTAACGCGGTTTTTATCCGTGGAGATTTTATCGGTGACGCCATGCTCTATGGCCAGGGTGCGGGATCAGAGCCCACCGGGGCGGCGGTGGTATCGGACGTGCTCGACATTGTTTATAGTTTTGGACAAAACGTGACGCGGCGCAATCTGGTGACCGAATACCGCCACGTCCGCATGCTGCCCCGCGCCACGACAACGGCACAATTTTATGCGCGCTTTGAACTGCGTGATCGTCCGGGCGTGCTGGCCAGGATCACGCATCTTTTAGGTCGCCACCACATCAGCGTCGAGTCCATCGAGCAAAAACTGCTCCCGCGCCAGCGCGCGATGCTGGTTTTGATTACCCACCGCACGCTTGAGCGCCACATGGATCAGGCCCTTCTGGCCATCCGGCGACTGCCCGATGTGCAGGCCTGCCGTGCCTGTCTGCGTGTAGGGCTGTAGGTGATTGCGCGGCATCTCGAAGAATTTTTACTGTATCTGCGGGTCGAGCGGCAGTATTCATTGCATACCGTGGCGGCCTATACGCGCGATTTGCAAGATGCGCAGCGTTTTGATACTGCTTTTGAGTGGAATTTAGAGCACCTCAAGCCTTATCTTTATGCCCTCGCAGGCCGCTGTTATGCGGCCAGCACCTTGCAACGCAAGTGGTCCGTTTTGGCTTCGTTCGAAGCTTTTTGTCTGCGTGAAGGGTATATCAAAACCGCATGTCTCGTCGGTCTCGATCGGCCACGGCATGCTGTGCCCCTGCCCAAGGCCCTGGCGGGTGATGCGGTCACGCGTTTGTTGGCGGCTTCAGGCGAAGTGGGTACGCGTGATCGCACCTGGCTCGAAATTCTTTACGCCACTGGCTTGCGTGTGTCGGAGCTGTGTGGCTTGCGCTGGCAGATGTGGCATGCCGAAGAACGGGCCCTGCGTTGTCTGGGCAAGGGCGGACGCGAGCGTTTGGTTTATCTGGGTACGCAGGCCGACGACAGCCTGCGGCTGTGGTTTAAACGCGCCGGAACAGCGCTGGATCGCAAGCAGTTTATGTTTAGCTTCAGGGGCGGCAAGCCCATGTCTCGCAGCCATGTTTTTCGCCGCCTCAAGCAACTTGCCCGCCAGTGCGGGCTGCCGCCCGAATGGGTTTCACCGCATGTGATTAGGCACAGCTTTGCCACACACATGCTGCAAGGCGGCGCCTCGGTGCGTTCGGTGCAGTTATTGCTTGGACATCGTGACATCAGCACCACGCAGCGTTACACCCAGGTGGGCGAGGCGTGGCTTAAAGATGTGTATTTTAAACATCATCCCATGGCGCATGGCAGCAAAAACGCAGTGTATTCCAATCCTAGAATGAGCCTGAAGAGAAGGCCGTAGCCGCCGCCTTTCTTTCTTTTTTTGGTTCTTTTTTTCTTTCTTTGTGGACAGCTGTGATCATGTGGATAAGTCAG
>JAHFDA010000015.1 GCA_023249225.1 bacterium | reverse complement strand
AGCCTACCGTCAGGCGCTGGTGTATGACGACTGGGCTGAAGACGCTTATTATGGACTGGTGCAGTCGCTGCTTAAACAAAACCGGGTGTCGGATGCCCGCGATACTCTTGAGCAGTATGCGCGCACATTTCCAGATGCGGTACTTTTGAAAGAACTTAAAAATACTTTAAATACAATTCCGTCTTCGCAAGCCATCAGCACGGGTGGGCCCGAAAGCGCGTCTTAGTCATGGCACGGATACTTGGTATTTTATTTTTTTTGGGTCTGTTGTCGACACAATTGCTTGCACAGGATACTGCCCCTGTCATGGAACCCGCCGAGGAAAAGCCAGCCTTTGAGTTGCCCGACATAGTCATTTTGGGTGTGGATCAGCGGGATGATAATACGCTGATCAAAGAGGTGTTGCAGCTACAGCAGACCGATCTGACCCAAAAAAAAGAAAACCTCGATTACCAAAAAGCGCTTCCAACTTATGAGCCTCTGGGTTTTTCTGCCTTTCCAGAAGCAGACCATGATTTTTATCGTCTGGCAGCCGATTTTTCGTCGGGGTCTTATGACAACGCTGCTTTAAGCGGTAGTTTGGTGTGGCCAGCGGGAGATTGGCTGCTTAAGGGTCGCTTGCTTCAGCATATGCGGGGTGACCACGTCAGCGGCGGAAACGCCAGCCGCTTTTTATCGCAATTTTCAGGACAGTCCGCAGACCTCAAGGTGCATACCCGCTACCATGGTATGCAGTTTGGCTTGCCGTGGAATGGCGGACGGTCATTTACAAACGTTTGGTTGCTAGGCGCCAGTCAGACCTTGTTCGATGTGGATCTGTCGACACGTCTCTTGCGCGCCCAGGATGCGGGGGGGCAGTATCATCGTATTGAAATAGAACCTGATGCCGCACTGCAATGGGGTGCTTATCCGCTGCGGCTGCACGGATACCTGGGTGTTCAGCCCGGAGACGCAAGTCAGTTTTGGATCAATGCGGTTACATCGCTGCATCAGGCTGCCAATTTAAATATAGAGGGACAGGTCAGCTATTTAAGTTACGAGGGAGGTGGCGCGTATATATCGCGCGTACTTCCTAAAGTAGGGTTGCTCTTTCCGCAAGGGTCCGAAGAACAATGGGAACTTTGGGCTGGCCAGTCTATGACGCAGGTGGACGAAGAACGCATGTTGCTGACCATTCCCTATGTGGAGCTGAATCGGTTTTTACAGCCCGAGTGGGTTGATTTTGAACTGATGGGACGTTATCGGATGTTTGATCAAAGCGGACAACATGGATCAATGGCCTTATTTTTTAGGAACATGCAGAACTATGTAGCCTATGCCGATAGTGATGGTGATGGGCTGGTAGAGCCAAGCAATATGGGTGCCCGCAGTCTAAGCGGCTTCGAAGGTGAGTGGCAGTGGAATTTAAAGCCAGCGATAACCCTGGTTACTAAAGCACGGGGTGTGATACAGAGTTCTGCCATAACGCTTGAGGCGCCGTTTACGCTGCAAGGCAGCCTGTATTATGCGTTAAGCGATCAGACCGAGCTGGTGCTTGAGCAGCGTTACATGTCCGAGCGCTTGTCGAATGCGGGTGGCGGTAACTTGCCGGGGGTAGGACTTTTATCATTACATATTGCTTCGGTGCTTAAGGATAATATAATTGGCTACGTGGATGCGACCAATCTGCTAGGCAGTAGCTACCAATGGGTGGCGCTGGCTCCAGAACCTGGTCGGGCGGTTCATCTGGGCTTAAAAATTCAGTTAAATCCAAATTAGTTAAAGGAGTCGGCATGCTCGAATTGTTTATCAAGGCCGGTCTTATTAAATGGCCCTTGTTGTTTTTATCGTTTATCGCGCTGGCGGTGTTCATCGAAAAATGGATGGCGCTGACTCGGGTGCAGTCTCGCAATAATCAGCTGATCAGTCGCCTTAAACCGTTTATTCGCAGCGGTGGGCGCGAGACCTTTATCAGTTTTATCCGCGGCTCCGAAGGTCCGTTGGCGAATATCTTGCTGGCAGCGCTAAACAAATCCACACGGGCCGATCGCACCAAGGCCATCGAAGATCATGCCACCATCGAGATTTTTTATTTGGAATCCAAACTGGGGCTACTGGCCACCATTGCGAGTGTGGGTCCCTTGTTGGGCTTTTTAGGCACGGTGATTGGCATTATTCAGGCCTTTCAACGCATCGAAGTGGCGGGTGGTTCGGTGAACCCCAGCGTCCTGGCGGGTGGCATCTGGGAAGCACTGCTGGGTTCGGCAGGCGGTTTGTTTATTGGCATTCCTACGATTTTTGCCTACAACTTTTTACTGCGAAAAGTTGAAAAAATTGTTGTCGAGATGAATGCCTTTAGTCTAGATTCGATCGAGTTTTTAAACTAAATCATGGCTTTTAAACTCCGTCAGCGCCGCGTCCTGGAATTTCAACAATCGGCCATGACTGATGTGATTTTTCAACTGATCATCTTTTTTCTGCTGACCTCGGCCTTTGTGGCACAGAGTGGGGTTAACCTCAATATCCCCTCGATTACCAGCAAGCCCGTGCCCAACCAAAGTAGAATCGTACTTTCGATCAACCGCAACAACGAAATCATGGTTAATGATTCAAAGGTGACAGACGACACGCTCAAGGAAAGCATTATTGCGCTGCTAGACAAAAGTGCCGATAAAAAAGTCATCGTCAAAGCCGATTCTAGTTTGCCGTTGCAAGACGTGGTCTCGCTGATGGACACTGCCAAACAAGCGGGCGCGCTAGAAATCGCCTTGGCCACCCAAGTATTAGATAAATAGTTTAGCGGTCACCCATGAATCTGACCTTTATTTCGTACGTCAGCTCGGGCGCCATTCACATGGTCATGATCGTGATCTTGTCGCTATGGATGGCCTATCACAAACCCGTGCGCGAGGTGATTTTTTCTAATATTACGGTCATTAGCGACGGAGCCCAGCAAGGTAACACGGCGGTTGACCTTAAGAGTCAAACTCCGCTCCCCAGCCCCAAGACAGTCAGTCAAAAAATAACTCCTCCCAAGGCGGAGCCCACCGTGGCTCCGCACAAGCAAAACACGGCAACAACTCCTTTGCCAGACAAAGATGCCATAAGTGCTGCCAAACCCGAAGCCCGTGAACAGGGCAAGAGCCCGGCTCCGAACGCCAGTGCCGACCAAAGCCAGCCCGGCCATATTTCTACTGACAGCAATCCCAATGCCCAGCCTGGGGGCAGCAAGACCATGGTTGGGCCGGTGTTTAGCCGTGCCATTCGCAATTCTGTTTATCCCGAGTATCCGGACTGGGCTCAAAAGCAAGGTATTCAAACCGAAGTGGTGCTGAAGTTTTACGTAAATGCCGACGGTAACGTTATCGATATTGAAAGCGAAAAGCAATCGGGCTACCCGCGCCTCGATTATATCTGTCGTGAAGCGCTGCGCCGTTGGAGCTTTGATCCCCTGCCCAAGGACTTTGTGCAGACCGAGTCCCAATGGGGCCGGGTACTTTTTAAGTTCCGTTTGCAGTAAGGCGACCGGCTCCTTTAAACTAAAGCTCCTTTAGCTGATGAGGCGACGTGGCCGAGTGGTTAGGCAGAGGTCTGCAAAACCTTGTACCCCAGTTCGAACCTGGGCGTCGCCTCCAATCAAACGTAAACGTATAATTAAATCATGGCATCGTTTATTCAAAGGCTTAAAAAGCCAACGGGCTTTTCTGTGGGGCTGTTTATCCACCCGCGTCGGGCCGATGCCAGGGATTTTGCCGAGCGCAAGCTGATCCCTTATTTTAAACGCCGACGGATTGAAGTGTGCCGGAATGAAGGCGGCGATTTATTTAACATCGCGGTGGGGGGCGATGGTTGTCTACTGGGTGCATTCCGGCGTTATCCCAGGCATGCGGTTCCCGCGATCGGAATTCAGACCGGAGATGCCTCCGCCATGCTTGAACTTAAAAAACAAGATGCTCTGGCGCAGCTTGACAAGATTTTTTCCGGACAAGTGCGTCTTGTCAAACGCATGCGGGTTTACACCCGCCTGGCAGCCATGCCGGTCGATGTGGACGAGTTTCAAAATCCCTTGTACCGGGTGGGTGGCGATGGCCCAGCGGTCTTGTTTACCGCTTTCAACGAAATGGTGATCCGTTCCCTCGATGGCAAAGTGATCAGTATGGACTGTTATATCGATGGTAACTTGCAGTTTCCGATTGTAGGTGACGGTGCCATCGTGGCCACTCCCACAGGTTCTACGGGCCATAGCTTAAGCGCGGGAGGTCCGGCCGTCGAATTTAGTTCTCAAAATATTATTCTCACCCCGCTGGCACCCATTGACCGCGTGACGCCGTGTTGGATTTTTGAGGGCGGCCACACTGTTGCCTTGCGCTTGCGGGTAGATCGGTTAAGGCATATTGGATTTTGTGTGGATGGCATTCAGCATGTGCTGGTACCGGGCGAACATCATATTGAATTTAAAAAGTCGCCCTATCCGGCGCTCTTAATCCGCCTGCTTGACCGCCCCTTTATGTTTGCGCGGGCGGTGTACGCTAAGGGACGGATTTACCGGAAGTAAGCACATCTTCTGTCATGCGTTTTTCGCTGGGGACAGGTTTAATATTTTTTGTGGCGGTTTCGGGCAGCTTCATGGGCAAGCTTTGGAGCATATTTTTGCTGGCAGGCACAGGCAGCATGATGGGTAGGAACGGCGCAGCTTTGAGATCGGGTGTCACGGGGGATGTGTCTTCCTCGGGGCTGTCGTCTGATCCGTCGACCCGCAGCAACGCGTATACCAACGACTGGTTAAACATATAAACCGTGGGCGAGCTTGATAGCGTCACTTGCACCAAGCCGCCCTGGGCTCCCAAAGCCAGACGTTCGTTTAAATGCACCTCGTGTCTTAAATAGATAAAGGCCGATGAACTTGCACCAGTGGCCGTGCTTACCGCCGCTCCGGCCGCCGCTGAAAAATGTCCATCTTTACGCCGAATCAAACTGTAGCCAACCAGGGCGCTGCCTGCAAAACTGCTTCCGCTGGAACCCAACTGAAAGGCTCCGGGCCACAGCTCGCCGTAAAGGCGCGAATCCAGGTACATGCGCCAGCCGTAAAAGGCGCTACTGCCATCAAAACGTGTCAGTACCCAGTGGCGGTCAGCTAAAAGGTTAGAAGGGAAGAGGCACAGTACCGATACAACGCAGAACGCAGAACTTAGAACGCAGAACAACTTGCTTCGGATTTTATTCTGCGTTTGTTTATCTTGCATCATGTTCAAATCGACAGGGCTGCGTAAACCGACGATCCGTAGAAAAACTGTAGTGCGCCATTCACTAGATTGGCCTCGAGCACGTTGCCTTCCACTCCCAATGCAACGTGTTCCCAAACCGTGGCCTCATGCCGCCAGGCCAGTGCAAGCGTCAATTCAAGCGAACCGGCATTGCTCTGAACTTGTGTGCCGTACAGCCAGGCTTGCATATTCTTTCCCTGGATCGCTTTAATTTGTCCCAGCCAAAACTGGGCGCCCAGGTTTGTAGCGCTGCCGTTGTAACTGTACAAAGTAGGCTGACTTTCAAGGAACCATTCGCTTCCAAAGGGGATGCGCAGACTGGGATATTGCGTGCTTGTGCCGGAAAATTTCACCAGTGTGGCAGTGTCTAGCGCCAGTGCAGAATTCAAACTGAATAGGGCAATCAAAATCAGTCCTAGACCCAGACGCTGTATGATCACTTCAAGTTATTGGTAGATGGTCATGCCCACGCGGGCGCTTAAGAATTGCAGCACGTTGGCACCGGGGCCAAAGCCGATCCGTACTGGTATCAATATGCCTTCAATCCCAAACTTGGGATCGGGATTGTACTCAAGGCCAATCTGGCCGGATACCGAAAACACCGTGTTCCCATTAAATGAGGCCCACCAAGCGCCGGGACCGTATTTAATGCTCTTTTGTTCATCCATGGCCTCGGCCCAAAAAAAGTTTGCACCAAATACGGACGATGTGGAACCTGCCACATTGGCAAAGGTCAGTCCGTAATCCATCTGAAAATTGATCTGGTTAAAGCGTACAAACATACCACCCTGGCCGATTTGCCACGAGCCCACATTCATCAAATCCATGCTGGTGGCGCCAAAACCGATTTGGGCTTTGGGCAGGGCATGGGCCGAGGTGCATAGAAACAGTAAAAAAAGTGGCCAGATTCTTTTCACGTATATGAGTATAACAACCCGTGTGGGCACCCTTATAGTAAGATAAATTTATGCTTTCCGTGGTTGTTCTGGCGGCGGGAAAAGGCACGCGTATGAAGTCTGACCTGCTTAAGGTGGCGCATCCGATTGGGGGGCGGCCCATGATCTGCCATGTGCTTGATACGCTGCGCGGTTTGTCTCCCGCTCCGGATCACTTCTATGTTATTTATGGGTACCAAGGCGAGCACCTTAAAATGTTGTTGTCTGGTTATCAGGGCTTGACCTTTGCCGAGCAGGCCGAGCAGCGGGGCACAGGGCACGCGGTGATGCAGGCCGCGCCCTATTTGCAAAAACTTCAGGGCGAAACCTTTGTGATCTGCGGCGATACGCCGCTCATGACCGGGGCCAGTCTCCAAAAACTTTTAACGCACCACAAAGCCACGGGCGCGGTAGCCTCTATGCTTACCACCATGTTCGATGACGCCACTGGATACGGGCGTGTGGTACGCCAGGTAGATGGTTCTGTTCAGGCGGTGGTCGAACACCGCGATGCCACGCCGGAGCAGCTCCAGATTAAAGAAATCAACACCGGTTTTTTTGTGTTCGACACGCAGCAGTTGTGCCAGGCGCTGGCGGTGATTACGCCGCACAATGCCCAGCAGGAATATTATTTGCCGGACGTGCTGGCGGTATTTACAAAGCGTGGATTACGGGTAGAAGCCGTCATCACGCCCGACCCCGCCGAGGCCATGGGCATTAACACCCCGGAACAACTGGCCGAAGCAGAGCGGATCTTCACGCTGCGGGTTAAAAAATTGAGCCGGTAAAAACCACAGTTAACTTGGAAGGGCTGACCTTTGTCACGCCTTTGGTAAAGGGTAGATTAAGGTTTAAGGCACTGTAATAAAATGGCCCGGGCACGGACGAAGAATAATGATATGTCTTGGCTATGCCAAAGCGATCAGTAAAGTTATAGACCAGATAAATGTTTTCAATATCGTCAACCAGATAGTTGCCTACTGCAAATGTGGAGGCCGGAATGACAGCTCCTGTCTTTATGCCCACGATGCTAAGGCTGCTGGCGGTATAAGAAGCTCTATTGGCGCCCGCACTGTCAGTGTATGAAAAGGTAAAACTAGATGCTGCCGGATCCAATGTGTATGTAATGACGTTTCCGTTTATATCAACGCTGGTGCTGTCGCTTAGCGGCACTTGCAGCCCAACACCCAGGTTGAAGGCGGGTAATCCTGACTGCGAGGCGGAAGAATAGGTCAGCGCTGCATTTGCGGAACTTACAGGTAAACACAGTGCCAATACTGCCAACAGTCCGACTTGAATAAATAATTTCATGAGGGTCTCCTTAAAATGATATGAAATTAGTATTCCACATATCAGGGATGCCAAAACATTGATAGATAGTGTTTCTATTGGGGAAATGGTTGATATCAGGTTTCCATTGCTTCAATTTGTTTTTTAAAAAACATCAGGTCAATGTCGGACGATTGTTTGCCGTCATGAAAACTCAACATGCGACGTGAGCGTTCGGCCACGTCAAGCTCGTGCGTCACCATCAATATGGTTGAGCCGTCGCGGTAGAGCTGGTCAAAGAGGTCCAAAATTTCTTCCTGGGTTTTAGAGTCAAGGTTGCCGGTGGGTTCGTCTGCCAGCAAAATGGCGGGCTTCAGCGTCAGGGCGCGGGCAATGGCCACGCGTTGCATCTGACCGCCCGACAGTTGATAGGGCATGTGATCCATGCGCTTGTCGAGGCCAACCTTGTGTCCCATCTCCAGAGCCCGCTCAAAACGCTGTTCGCGCGGCAGATCGGCATACATGCCCGGCAGGGCAATATTTTCAAGCACGTTCAAAGTTGGTAGCAGGTTGTAACTTTGAAAGATAAAACCAATTTTAAGATTGCGGATGCCCGCCAGCTGGTCTTCGGTTAACTGGGCGATGTCGATGCCATCCAATTTATAGGTGCCTGTGCTGGGTTTATCCAGGCAACCCAGGATATTCATCAAGGTGGATTTTCCGCTGCCACTGCTGCCCATGATCGAAACGTATTCTCCCTGGTAGACCTTAAACGATACGCCGCGCAGTGCGAGCACCTCGTTTAAGCCCATCAGATACTGTTTAACGACGTCTTGCACTTCGATAATGACTTTTCGATTTGCTTCCATCAGGTAGCCCTTAGCGCATCTACGGGGTTAAGCCGGGCCGCTTTGTAGGCCGGATAAAATCCTGACAAAATACCGGTCAATACCGAAAACGTAAATCCAATCAGCGATGGAATGACGGGAATCTGCGAGGGCAGCCCGGTGGCTTTGGCCACAAACGAGGCGATTCCAAGACCCAGGAATATGCCGATCAATCCGCCCATGGTGCTGATGATGATGGTCTCGATAAGAAACTGAAATAGAATGGCCCGTTGCGAGGCACCGATGGCTTTTAAGATGCCAATTTCACGGGTGCGTTCGGTGACCGATACCAGCATGATGTTCATGATGCCGATACCGCCCACCAACAGCGAAATACCGGCAATGCCACCAATGACGGCAGTTACTTTGGCCACAATCTGCTGGGCAGATTTTAAAAATTCAGAAAGACTCTGCACCGTGACTTCGTCCGGATTGAGATGAAAGTTGTTAATGATCAGGGTGCGGATCTGCTTTGACATGCGGGGGATCAGATTGATGTCTGTGGCCGCAAACAGCGACTGTTTAAACCCAGGTTGGGGTTTAAGAAAACGGTATGTGGTGGAACACACATAGATCGAATTTTGAGCGTAAACAAACTGGCTGTCTTTATGTTTGATCACTCCCACCACGGTAAAGGGTTGATTCTGAATACGAATGACCGACCCCACGCGTGGGTTGAGCCCAAACATTTTTTGGCTGGCGGCTGTCCGTTCAATGACGCAGACATTCTGACGGCGTAAAAAGTCGTAAGCGTTTAGCAGGCGGCCGTCGAGCAACTCCTGGCTGGTGAGTTTAAAAAAGTTGGGGTGGATGCCGACAATATTCACCTGGTCATAGGCGCTGGTAAACTGGACACCGAGGGCTTCTTGCACCAGGGGAGTGCCGTTTTTGATTTCGGGTATGGCCTTGCATATCTGGGCATAAGCTTCTTGAGGCAGATAGCTCTGACCCTGAATGTTAACCATCACCAGATCATTGCCCATTTTTTTTATTTCATCCTGGATCTGTTTTTTGTTGCCTTCGCCCAACGAGACGATCACCACAATGCTGGCCACGCCAATGATCAGGCCCAACATGGTTAAAAAGGCGCGGATTTTCTTGGAACGGATGGCGCGCAGCGCCATCAATAAGTACTCAAAATAGTTCATACACTTCTTCACCCTCTAATTTGTCAACCACCTGCACCCGCTGGCCGTCTTCAAGATTCAGATGTCCGGCGCTGATAAATTTTTCTGCAGGCGCAAGGCCCGACAGTACCTGTACGGTATCTTTGCCTTCTAACCCCAGGGTGATTTTGTGTTTAACAGCTTTGCTGTCCTTGATCCCAAAAATATAATGGTCGCTGCCTTCAACGATCACGGCTGTTTTTAAAATTTGTGTGGCTTGGTCGACAGACTGAATTAGGATTTCCCCGCGTATGCTGCCGTCCATGACCATCAAAAGGTCCTTAGGTACCGATGTAAGTGGAATGGCGCAGTGTACTGTGATGCGCCGTACGCTGTTTTTTTCGATGGCAACGCTTTCAATTTCGGTCACCTTGGCTTTGACGGTGCGGGTGCCTAAAAATCCGTCAGTCAGCTGAACGATTTGGTTTACTTTCACTTTAGCAATGTCGTATTCGGCCACATCCAGTTTAGCAGTCAGTTGAGACAGGTCGGCGATACGGACCACTTTTTTACTGGAGCTGGCCCTTTCGCCAGGACGGACCAGCAGCTCCACAAGGGTGCCATCAAAGGGAGCAAAGACCTTGGTGTCAGCCATTTTGGCTTCGACTTCTTTTAATTTTTTGTCGCTGTCTACCAGGGTTTGTCGGCGGTACTTGTCTGCGTCAATCTTGCTGGCGTCCAAATCTTTTTTTGAAATTGCTTTTTGAGCATATAGTTTTTTATTTAATTCCAGGGTATCCACTTTGTTTTTGTAATCCAGCAGGGCAAATTCGTACTCTACCTTAACTTTTTGGTAGGCTTCGATCAGCGCCGGGTCATTCACTTGTCCCAGGTACTGACCAGAGTGCACCCTTTGACCGGGGGCCAGATTCAGGTCGGGCGCCATCTGCCACTCGCCACTGGTACTGGCATCGATGGCTTTGTCTTTTTCGGATCCGATCATTCCGGGCGCTTCGATGATCGCTGTTAAAGGGCCTGTGCTGACCTCGCTCACCTTGACTTTGGGATCCTTGTCGGAGCCGCCACCCAGATAGACGATGGCCATCACCGAGAACACCAGTCCAAAGGCGGCAAAGATCACGTAGACCTGATACTGGCGGAAATATTCCTTAAGATTTATTTTGGCCATGGCAGTCCATACTCCTCAATCAGATCCGACCGATAGGTTGGCAACAATTCTGCGGTAAGCTGCAAAAAAGAGTTGTAATTGGTAAAGTAGGTTTTCTTGGCCGTAATCAGGTTGTTGCGCGCGGTGACCAGGGTTTCCTGCGATTTAATCAGATCGTTGACCGATATCGAACCCTTGGCGTAACGGGCTTCGCTGGCCTTGTAGGCTTCGCGGGCAATCTGCAGACTGGTTTCGAGCGGCGCAATTTGTTTTTCGCTGATCTTAATGGAGTTGTACTTTTGAATCACGCTTTCGATCAGGTCTTCGCGGGCTTCTTCATAGCTGAATTCAACATTTTTTAACGTGGTGACGGCGGATTCTAAGGTAAGTTCGCGTGTGCGGGTTTGCAGGGGCATCAGGGTATAACTTATTTTGGCATACCAGGTATTGCCGTAAGGCAGGTTGAGGGTGTCCAAAATAGAGGTCGAAGATTTGCTGCCACTATAAGTGGTTCCCAAGGTTAGACTGGGATATTCCAGCGCTGTAGATTTGGCGTAAGTGTCCTTGGATTGTTTGAGACTGATCTCCTGTTGCAGCCAGCTGTATTTGTTCTGAAACGCTTTTTCAATGTAATACTCCACGGGTTGGTCGAGGTAGACAATCTTGACCGAGTCATCCAATTTAAATTCTGTGCCAGCAAACTCGGGTTTGTATTTCCATCCGCTGGGAGACATATAGGTAAAGCCTAGCAGCTCATTAAAATCTTCCAGGGCTTGGGTATAACTGACTTCGGCTGACAGGCGTGTATTGCGGGCATTGACCAGACTGACTTTTAGGTTAAGCACGTCAAGTTCGCTGATGGTGCCGGCGGAAAACTTGGCTTCGGCAATGGCAAGCTGTTCTTGATAGTTTTTTTCGCTTTCGCGGGCGCTCTCCTGGCTGTCCTTGGCGCTGATGAGCGCAAAAAAAGCGCTGGTGGCGCTGACGATCACAGTTTCCAGGCTGCTCGCAAATGAATACAACGAGCTTACGTAGTTTTCGTCGATTTGTTCGATGCTGCGTTGCGAGTATCGGATAATGTCAAACGACAGAGGCTGGGTATAGGTGAGGGCCACCGAGGGGCTGTATAGAAATGGCGTGGCCGGGCTCGACGGAAAAATATAAGTTTGCGGAAAGTCCAGCGCTGTCGTCAGAGTTCCGCCCAGGGGCGTCAATACCGTGGAACTTGATAAGCTCAGTTTGGCCTTGTTGCCGTAGCTGCTATCGCCCAGCGTGGAGAGCGTGCCATAAGTTCCGGACAGACCGTATTCAAGCGTAAACTGGTTGGTGAACATATAACTGGCGTAGGAGGCATCGCGAGAGTTTTTAGCCGATCGCAAAGTTTGCTGATTAGAAAACATGCTTTCTTCATTGTTAAGCAGCGAAAAGTTGATGACGTCTATCAGCGAGAGCATGCGGTTTTTTTCAGGTGTACGGATGCTTTCCGCAAAAAGCAATGATGCCATCAGTATCCCGGCAATCGGGACGACAGACAGCAAGGTTTTTTTTATATAGCGCAGAGGAGTCGACATAGATACAACAGTGATTTGCCCTGCGTGCGGGAGTATTAAACCACTATTAATATAAATATAGTATCGCCGAAAAAGTCGATTCATCGATTGAGGTACTTTTTTAGCGTTTTTATCTTATGATTGAGGTATGTCTCGCAAAGTACTGCAATTTATCGAGCGCCAGGAGCAATTTGGCAAGATCATCCAGCTCAATTATTTCCTGGTCAGTTTTGGAATGTTTTACGGCATCCTATTGACCCATAAGCTGCCGATCTTTTTAATCGTGGGGAGCATCCTTTGCGCATTGACAGCGCTCTTGCAGCGCCTGGTCGACCGCTTGACCCCGCGCGAGTTCGATTTTGCAGAACTGGCCTTGTGGATATTTGATATTGCTTTTTTTCAGACGGCGTTTGTGCTCACCCATGTCACCGGTCTTTTGTTTTACATGCTGATTGTGGCGGTGGCCACGCTTTATGTGCGCAACCGCTTTGCACTGGCATTTTTGCTGATCAGTTTAAGCCATGAATTGTGGCTTAAACTGCGTTACGACAATAAGTTTTTTATGTTGTATTCGTTTTCGCTGGTGATTTTTTACCTGTTCTTCTGGTTTGTGGCGCAGCATTACCAGCAAAAGTCAGAACATTTAATTCAGGCCCAGACCGACCTCATTAAAATGGAAAAAGACCGTAGCACTCAAGAGACAATTTCTGAATTGGCCCAAGACCTTAGCGATCCCTTGACTTTGGTGGTGGTTAACGTGGATCTGCTCAACCGAAAGCTGACCAAGTCGGGAAACATAGCCGAAATTCAGGCCCAGATGGATGCCTTAAAACAGAATACCGAACGTATGCGCGCGATTATGGTAAAAGTACGCAGCTTGGGCAACAAGGGAACCAAATTAGCCCCCACTATTCAGACTCTCTTGTAGCGGGCTCCCGTGTGTAGGTGTCCGCTTCATATGAGTGCATAATCCGGGTTAGAGCAAGTGGTCGGCAAAACGGGTCAAGGATCACCCCCGCAGCTCCTGCAGACCCAGGTTTAATATTTTTTGGATAAGCTCCTCATAAGACAAACCGCCCTTCATCAGCGACTGCGCAAACTCATCCTCTTTTCCAAGGGCCGGGTTGGGGTTGACTTCGATGATAAAGATTTCATTTTCGGGAGTCAGGCGCAGGTCTATGCGGGCATAGCCGCGTAGCTGCAACAGGCGAAAGATGCGCTTGCAGGTATCTTGGATGCGTGCGGCGGTTTTGGGGTCAAGATTTTTGGCAAAGACAAACTCGATCCCTTTTTTAGACTGGTAGGCTTCGTCCCATTTGGCGCGAAAGGTAAGAAAGGCGTGCGGGTCGTCACCGTTGCTGGGATAAATGGTTTCGCGGATCGGAAATATCTTTAGTTTTTTTTCGCCCAGCAGGCTGACAAATAATTCGCGGCCATCCACAAAATTTTCGGCCAGCGCGTCCTGCTCAAAGTGTTCATGGATAAAGGCAATGCGTTCCACAAACTCCTTTTCATTTGCGACCAGCGAGGCCTTGGAGATGCCATAGGAGCTATCCAAAGTCAGGGGTTTGATGATCACCGGAAAGCGCAAATCTTTTTTAAAAGACACCCGTTCACCGCGCGGATAAGTGGCAAAGGCCGGGTTCTTGATGCGGTGAAAGGACAGCAGCTTTTTGACGATGGCCTTATTGCGGCAGTTTGCCAGGCTGACCGGTCCGCAGCCGGTGTAAGATACGCCTAAAAGCTCTAAAAGCCCGGCAATATTGCGGTCATAACTGTGGATCTTGTTAAAGTGTTCCGTTAAATTAAATACGATGTCGGGTTTTTGAAGCTTGATGAACTGCACCAGTTCCTCGATGTCGTTGTATATCCCAAAGGGAATGACTTCATGTCCAAGGGTTTTTAAGGCAGCGGTAATTTCAACTTCGGTTTTAAAATAAACATCTTCTTTTTTAAACAGTTCATCGTATTGCTGGTCTTTGGGCGGGTTTGATTCGAGCTCAAAAAGCAGCACAACACGTAGTTTTTTCACCGGCTGTGCCCTTTGTAGCGGCCAGTCAGGGCCATGTTCGAAATCAGCACGCTTAGATAAGCCACAATTTCAAGCTGGGTTTCAGTTTCGGGGCGGCGCAGGTAAAGGTTCAGCGCACGCGCGCGCTGCAAAAGGTCGCGCAGCAATTTTTCGGCGGTGTACTTGGGCATGGGGCTCCAGGCGCAGACCGATTGGACAATGCTTTTTTGATGCTGCTGTAAAAACTGATAGGCCCTGGTGCCGACTGGTCCATCTGGTTTTGACACAAACAGGCGTTGCAGGTCACGGTCCCAAAAGTCGGGCAGGTCTTCCTGGTACAGTTTGTGTTTTTGCTGGTAATGGGTTTTTAAGCGTTTTTTAGATTTGGCACAGGCGTACGGAAAATGAGCCTGGGTGCGTAGCGGAGTTTTTCCGGCGATACTCTGTATGACTTCATCGATATAGGAAAGTTTCTTTAAGGCAGGCCAATTGCGGTAACGTGTCTTCCAGTCGCTGTGCGGATCGAGCCATACCGCAAAGCTCTCGGCAAAATCCTCGTCTGGGTGGCTCTGGGCATAACCATCGTCGAGGTGTCGGACATAACTTTTGCTGTACAGGCGGTAGGTATAAGCGTCCGGATTATAGGTTTGGGCCTTGCCAAAAACAGTTTTGGTTTTGCTGCGACGCTCGAGGCAGTAGGCATGCATGATGGCGTGCCCGGTTTCGTGGCGCAGCAACTTTAGCGCCCAATCGGCGCTACCGCCTTCGACCTCATGCATCCATTTTTGTTCCAGCCGCTTGAGGCGCGGGTGACCTAAATAAAAGGGCACGGCAATAATGGGTTCGCCCTCCGGAGAAAACCACTCGTCGGCAAAATAACACGGAGGCCGTATAACAATGTTACGCGTTTTCAATTCTTCATAGAGGGTATGAATGAGGGGCTGTATTTCTGAATGCTGCAGATCCAGGGGCAGGTCGCAAAAACGTAACGCCAGCAGGGCATCGTCGCTTAGTTCATTGAGATCCATAGGGGATACTTTCATAGTAACCTTTGCAAAAGAGCAGGCCTATTTCGCTAAAAAAACAAATACGATAAATAACTTCTAAACCGACTAATATGTGGTTTATGCGTGTTGCTCTACGGCACGAATCGGTCAGTTCAAAAGTTAAGGATTTGGTTTCCGAGGGATTTAATTTATGTGACCAGTGGAATGCGACAGAAGGCGCCGAAGCCTTGCATGCTGCGCGGGCCGTGTTTGGGCAGGCCTTACAGCAGCATCCCTTGCTCACGGTCAGGCAAAAACACGCTGTCATGCTGGCGCTAGAGGATTGTATCAGTGCCCATCACCAGCAGCTGCGCATTAACCAAAAAACCCCTTATGCGGTGCATCCTATTTTTGCCGCTTGGATTTTTTTAACTGCGAGCACCGCAGTCAACGGACTGTCTCCCAACAGTATTCGCGACACGGTGATTACGCTGCTCATTCACGATATACCCGAAGAAAATCCGTTTTTTTATGCAGGCACAAAAAATAATCGCCCGCTGGCGGTGATTTTTAAAAACATCCAGCGCCGTTACGGAGTCCAGGTGTCCCGCGCCATGAAGGTGCTTACCAAGCCGCCCGGACACAGTGGTACCGAAAGTGCTTATGCCCGTGCGGTGGAGCTGTTGCAGATGCACATGATGCTGGGCACTACGTCCAAGTTGGATGACCGCATGACTTTTACTGCGCCAGAAATTTCTATCTGGGCCAAGCTCTGCGACCGCTTGGCCAATATGATGGACGTGTCGGGTGTGCCCAAGGAAAAACAAAAACGTAAAATCGCTTACAAAATGCAACAAGCCCAAACCGAGTTTGAAGACTTTTTCTTTCCGCGTATTTCAAAGCCTCTCTTTGCAGTCTTGTTCCGTGAAGCATTACAGGCAGTCCGGGCTGAACACCAGCGGCGGGGGATTAATTAGGGTGAAAAAGGTACAGACTTATCTGCCCCCCAATGATTTTGCGTGCGCTGCGCAGGTCAGTTCCATGGCACAGTATCGCGACTTGTGTGCCCAAGCCGCAGCCGATCCCCAGCAATACTGGGCCGGGATTGCGCGGTCTTTGCATTGGTTCAAGCCTTGGACCCAGGTGCTCGACTGGAGTGCTGCCCCGGTGGCCAAATGGTTTGTGGGTGGCAAGACCAATTTAACGTACAACGCCCTTGACCGGCATCTCGCCTTAAAGGGCGGCAAGACAGCCTTGATATGGGAAGCTGAAAATGGCGCGATCATACGTTACAGTTTTCAGGAACTCCATACCGAGGTATGCCGCGCTGCAAATGCGCTGCAAAGTCTGGGCGTGCGTCAAGGTGATCGCGTGCTGATCTACATGCCCATGATTCCCGAGACTGCGTTTACCATGCTGGCCTGTTTGCGCATGGGTGCCGTCCATTCTGTCGTCTTTGCGGCTTTCAGCGGTGAAGCCATTAAAGAACGGGTGCATGATTGCGGCGCCAGTTACATTTTTACAGCCGATGGCGGTTTTCGCCGGGGCGAAGCGGTGGCGCTCAAGGCCAATGTCGACAAGGTGATTGGCGACTGTCCTACGGTTAAAAAAGTGGTGGTGGTCAAGCGCACGGGTTCGGCGGTGACCATGCAAAACGGCCGGGATCTTTGGTGGACAGACTTTATCAAAGGAGCCGCCGACACGCATCAGGCCACCCCGCTCGACAGTGAGGATCCGGCTTTTATTTTGTATACCTCTGGTACCACCGGAAAACCCAAGGGTATCTTGCATACGACCGGTGGATACATGACGCATGCGTATTACAGTGCTTCCCTGGTATTTGATCTTAAAGATACCGACTTGTTTTGGTGTACCGCCGATGTGGGCTGGATTACGGGCCATACCTATACTTTGTATGCGCCGCTTTTAAACGGCGTCACCACGCTGCTGTACGAAGGCGCGCCCAACCATCCGGATCTTGATCGTTTCTGGACGATCATCGCCAAGCATCAAGTCAGCATTTTTTATACGGCGCCTACGGCCATTCGCACCTTTATTAAATGGGGCGATCAGTATCCGCAAAAGCACAATCTTTCTAGTCTGCGTCTTTTAGGCACGGTGGGTGAATCCATCAATCCAGCAGCCTGGGAGTGGTACCACCATGTGATTGGAAGCGAACGTTGTCCGATTGTGGATACCTGGTGGCAGACCGAAACCGGCGGCATCATGATTTCGCCCTTGCCGGGGGCCACGCCCACCAAACCAGGTTCGGCAACTTTGCCACTGCCCGGTATTGCGGTGGATGTGGTCAACGAACAAGGCCAGAGTTGCAAGGCCGATGAGCCTGGTTACCTGGTGATTAAACAGCCCTGGCCTTCGATGTTGCGCGGTATCTGGGGCGATCAGCAGCGTTACAAAGACACGTACTGGTCAAAGTTTGCTGCCCAAGGCTGGTATTGTCCTATGGATGGTGCGGTAAGGGATGCGGATGGTTACATCTGGTTCCGTGGACGGGTAGACGACATCATCATCGTCAGTGGCCATAACATTGGCTCGGCTGAAATCGAGAGTGCCC
This sequence comes from bacterium, assembly GCA_023249225.1. Taxonomy (GTDB): domain Bacteria; phylum Margulisbacteria; class Marinamargulisbacteria; order JAHFDA01; family JAHFDA01; genus JAHFDA01. The sequence goes on along the minus strand of JAHFDA010000015.1, from coordinate 32,880 downwards.
TGGTGTCGCATCCGCAGGTGGCTGAAGCAGCCGTGGTGGGCATTCCAGACGAAGTGACCGGCCAGGCCCTGGCAGCCTTTGTGACCCTTAAAGGAAAAGTCATACATAATCCGGAACTTGAACACAAACTGCGCAGCCACTGTGCTGAAAAATTAGGGGCCCACGCCAAGCCCAGGCATATTCGTTTTACCGAGATTCTACCCAAAACCCGTTCCGGAAAAATCATGCGCCGCCTGTTACGTGATGTGGCCACTGGCAAAACGATGGGCGATACCACCACACTTGAAAACTATGAGGCGCTGAAGCAGTTATATGAGGACAAAGAATAGTTTCCGTAAAGTTTACTGATTGACCCACGTCAAAAATCTGTAAAAACCAATAATTCAAGCCTCATAAACTGTCGATAGGATGGCACGGTGCCGACTTATGTTGCATTCAAGCACATTGCTGATCCAATGGAAATACTGCCACCCAGTTGGGATCAGCATCGGCCCTACATCCGTGCGATACGCAAAATTCCGGTCGTAGGTGCACTTTACAATATCCTGCATGCTTTTTGGGGTGCCATCACTGTCATCCGGCCCGAAGACCTCGAAGAGCGCTTTCAACCGCTGATCGATGCGGGCTTGATTCAGCAATCTGAAATGCCCAACTGGGCGCAGATCTCGGTAGAAGCGGCACGGATGGCGGCGTTTGTGTTTTTTCCGTACGAAGATGATCAAACCGTTAAGTATGCCGGTGCCAAATTTGGGCAGCCCGGAAAACGTACCTGGATCCTGGTGGGTGAAATTGGCCTGGGCGAACATCTTAAACAGCTTTCGGGCCTGCGTTCCAAAAAATGGACATCGCTGCTGCATCTTGCCTACGTGCACCATACGCAAAAACGGGGACCCAACGGTGAACCCAGCATGGGTGCCATGACTTATGATTTTCAGGTTTTAAAAACCATCCGTGCGCAGGTCACCCTCCATCAGCTACGCAAGCGCACCGGTCAGGGGCGCGCCACCTGGAACGATTTGCGTACAGCGGGTTTGCTTACCCCCAACGGAATTGTCACCAAAAAATTTAAAGAGTTGGCTGATCCCAAAGCGTTGGGGGCGTGTTTGCGACATACGTATCAACCCCAGGCATTGCAACGTTTGTACCAGTTGCTTCACGTGGTTTACCGCCGCGATGGATTATATGATTTAAAGAATTTCTTAAAGCAGGTTCGCGCAGCAAAACCTATGGAAGCCTCTCCCTGGGCCCAGTGGATCGGGGATTATTACGCCATGTGTTTCGACCGGCGTGGCGGGCATGCGGCTGTCGCGCAGCGGGCCAAAACCAAAGGGCCGGCGATTATGCCGCGTTATGACGAATACCTCGACTATGTCATTGCGATGACCGAAAAAGCCTTGCACAACGAATGGCCGGGAGACGATGAGATTCCTGAAAACGTCAAATGGGCCTACTTTAGCCTGGACCGTTTTTTAAAACAGGCGGCCACCCAAACTCTGACGCCTATACAAGTGCGATTGCTGCGCACGCCGCTGCTGCGCAATGTCTACATATTTGAAAAAATAAACGCGGGTATCGATGAACTTTGTCATGAAAAAGATTTGAGTCGTCGGCAATATTTTCAGTATTTGTTTCAGGGTTCACGCGACATCCAATATCAAATGTTTCCGGACCTTATCTGCATGGCCTTTGGAACTTTTAGGGTAGGTACCCGGTTTTTGCAGTGGGCCTACAGTTTAAAAATAAACGCCGGAAAATAATTTTAGAAAATAAATTTTTTATGACGCTGCTCTGCCATCAGCGCCTTAACCAGGTCTGCCACAGGTGTTTCGGGCGGGTATTTTTGGGCCAGCGCTTCCCAAGTGTATCCGTGGCTGACCCAATAGTTTGGAAACAGCAGTAACGGAAAAGCCACCACAAACATGGCATAAAAGCTATACAGGGCGGCATGGTAATAGACCGGGTCGGTACCGCGTACCAGGTGAAACATGCTGTGCAACTGTCCGCTGCAACTTAGGATTAAAATGCTGGTCGCCGCAAGCAAGCGCCACCAAGGCATGCCGCTCTTGTAAAACAGCGTCAGGCCAGCCGATCCCAGCACCAGGCCAATGCCTTCCATTCTTTTAATGAGGCGCTGGTCGTAGGGTGAAGGCCCGGGTGGATCATTCTGTGTTCGCGGATGATTATGGATACTGGCAACGGTACCACCACAATACTTACGTTTGAAACAGATCCACCGCGACAACGTAACCCCGTCTGTGTCTCCCCGGATGATGTGTACATTTTGGGGCTGGTGGATTTCAAACGAAATTTCGGCTTCGTAGTCGATGCCCTGTCGGGCAAATGCCATGACTTGGGCAAGTGAAAGTGTTTCTTTAAGGTTCAGTTTTTCGCCGGGTTTCAGTGTGTGGATGCGTGCATTGAATAATAGGCAGGGGGAAGTAACTTCTGGGACGGCGACAAGGTGCCAACGGAGCATCTGTCTGGTTTTCGCCATGTTGAACGTATGGTTGCAATGAATTTTTTACGGGTAGATTAAAAAATTTACCGGGGTGCCGCGCCGATGTTGCCGCCATCTACCGGCAGCACGGCGCCGGTGGTTTTGGAGCTCAAAGCCAGATGATAAAAGGCTTCGGCCACATCTTCGGCCAACACTTCTTGCCTAAGCAGGTTGCCTTTAAAGTACTGATCTTCAGAAAGTCCGCGTGCTTTAAGACGTTCTTGCAGCAGGCCTTCGCCAAAAAGCTGGGTGCGCACACGGTCGGCGTTAACGGCGTTGCTGCGGATGCCGCTGCTGGCGTAATCCAGCGCAAGTTGTCGCATCAACGCCAGCGTGGCGGCCTTGGGTATGGCGTAGGGGCCAAAATCGGGTCCGGGGGCCGTTGCAGATTTGGAAGCGTTAAACAAGAGACAGCCTCCGTAGCCTTGTGTTTCCATAATTTCAATGGCGGCGCAGGCCAGTTCGGCATGGGCAAAGAAATTAATTTCAAAGCTTTCACGCAATTGGGCGCGCGAATCGACCAGCTTGCCACTATAGGCCTTTCCGGCATTGCTGACCAAAAGATCCAGCCCGCCAAAGCGCAGCACGGCGTTTTGAACCACTTTGCGGAGATCTTCGGGTTTGGTGATATCTGCCACCATAGCCAGTGCAGGTGTTTTAAGTTTGGCGGCCGCCAGCAGCACGCGTTCTTCTTCAATGTCGACCAGCACCAGATGGGCACCTTCGCGGGCAAAACGCTGCGCGATGGCAAAACCAATGCCGCTGCCGGCGCCCGTGACCAGCACCACCTGACGTGAAAAAGCTTTCTCGACCTGTTTTTTAAGTTTGGCTTGCTCAAGCGACCAATATTCCATTTCGAATAACTGGTGCAGGTTGAGCGGTTGGTAAGCGCCCACCTTAAAAGCGTCGCTAATTATTTGGATGCTGTGTTCATAAATGTCCGCAGCCACCATGGCAGCGGGTTCGTTTTGTGCGGCGGCCACAATGCCAAGTTCAGGCACCAGCACCACCCTTGGAAAGGGATCCAACATGGTTTTTTGGGCAGCATAAGCCTTGCATTCATCTTCAAAATAACGTTGATATTGCGCAATGTACGCCTCCACTTGTTCTTTGGCACTGTCTTGCCATGAATCAAGCGCAGCAAAACGTGACGGAGTTTGCAACAGCAAGGGCAAGGGCTTGGTGCGGATCACATGGTCGGGCGTGGCCGGACCCACTTGGCTCCAGGCGCTGACCTGCGGGTGGTGGATAAAACGCAGGATGGTTTCTGAACTGCGCACGTGCAATATGGGGGGTCGGGGATGTTTTGGATCACTTAGGTCAGTCAGGAGCCCGCGTAGCCTGGGAAGCACTTTTTCGGGTTTGACGGCCCATGAAAGATTTAAGTCGATCTCCACGGGCTGCACAGGGCTGCGCTCAATATAGGCTTCGGCCTCGCTAATAGCAGCGATCATGCGCGTGTAACTTTCTTTGGCGCTGTCGGCAAACGTAAAGATGCCATGCTGCAAAAGCAACAAGCCCTCGGCCTCCGGATTTTCTTCTAGTGCTTTGCGCGCAGCCTTTGAAAGCTCAAAGCCGGGCATGATCCACGGGATCACCGCAAAGCGTTTTCCATATATGGCGCGGCAGATTTTTTCAGCATCCGGTTGGTTGACCAGCGACAAGACGGCATCGGCGTGCGTATGGTCGATGAAACGGTGCGGGATAAAGGCATGTACCAGTGCTTCGATCGAAGGCGTGGGTGCGTCGGGCTCTACCAGTGCAGCGCGCAGCACACTTACCATGTCTTCGTCGCCAAGTTTTTCTAGGGTACGCAGCGCGTCGAGATCACGCATTTTGACGGCGGGGTGTCCTTGGGGTTCGATGGTGGCCAAGTCCCAACCCGATCCTTTGATCCAAAGCACATCGATGTCGTGACCCAAGCGGTTCTTATAAATGCCCTTGGCTGAAGTGTTTCCACCGCCGTGCAATACCAGAGCGCCTTCGCAACCGATCAATTGCGAGGTATAGGTACGCAATGCCAGGGTTTCGGGCAAGGCACGATACCTTTCGATGAATTGCGCAGCCTCGTGATCAGACCAGCGGTTACGCATGCAACATTAATCTACCACGATTAGTTTAATGATCGAGGGATTGAAGAGTTTAATAAAAGGCAAAGAAATGATCTTGATGGGTTGACCCTGGTAGAGCCATTCTGCGAAGTAGGTTTTAGTGGTGCGTTCGTGGTTTTGCGCAGATTCATACACGACATCGGCTTGGATTCTGGCCAGCCGGTCAAAGCCAGTCCAATTTTTAGGTTGTTTTGATTTGACCAATGCCACCAGTGTTTTAGAGGGGATGCTGGCTTGCAAGCTGCCGGGATCAAGCGGTACAGCATAGGTATATTTTTCGCCGTAGATATTCAATATTAAAGTAAATGTTGCTTCTTTAAGGGGCCAGTCTGGGGAATTGGCATAAAGCTTGGGCAAGTTTTCAATGCCGACCGAAACTTTTGTGCCCACCTTGCGCTTAATTTCCCATTTGGCGTTTTCGCGGCGGTCTACAAAACTATTACGTATTTTGCCAACGTTATCAAATTCGTATGTTTGTCCGGGGACGGGTTCTACAAGCAGGCATAACAAGCCCGCAAGCCCAGTGACAATCAACAAGCGGAAGAATCCTAAACGCATGGTCGCTATCATTGTAATAATAAATGACACGGGTATGCAAAAATCCCGTAGAATAATGACAAAACTCGAGAAAAACCATGAGCACGCTTGTGATTCAAATTCCCGCCCTTAATGAAGCGGCCACTTTGCCTGCCACCCTAAGGGATTTGCCCAAACAACTTTCTGGGATTGATTTGATCAAAGTCTTGGTGGTGGATGACGGCAGTACCGATGCAACTGCCGAGGTGGCGCGCGCTGCAGGGGCTTCGGTCTACTCTTTTCCGCAGCACCAGGGTTTGGCACGGGTTTTTGCCACAGCCTTGCGCCTGTCGCTTGAGATGGGGGCCGATGTGATTGTGCATACCGACGCAGACAATCAGTATCAGGCCAAATATATGGCCGATCTCATTCGGCCCATACTCGCAGGCAAGGCTGACATGGTGATCGGCACCCGTCCCATTGCACGCATCAAGCAATTTTCACCACTTAAAAAACTTTTGCAAGTGGCCGGATCATGGGTGGTGCGCAAGCTTTCGGGTGTCAATGTGCCGGATGCACCGTCGGGTTTTCGGGCCTACTCGCGCGAGGCGGCTTTGCGCCTGACCATTCTCTCGGGCTTTACGTACACGCTCGAAACCTTGTTGCAGGCCAGGGTCAAGGGGCTGGCGGTGACTTCGGTACCGATTGAAGTAAACGCGGTCGAACGTCCCAGTCGGCTTTTTAAGAATATTCCCATTTATCTTTTACGATCCATCTCGACCATTATCCGCGTGCAACTGATTTATCATCCCATGGAATTTTTTATGGGACTTTATCTTGTTTCGCTGCCGGTGTGTGTGCTGTTTTGGTGTTGTATGACTTGGAGTGGTTTGGGTGTATGGACGCTGGTATGTTTTTTTGGGGCTTATCTGGCGGATCTTTTAGCTTGTAACCGACGGCTTAATGAGGAAGCATTGTATTACCTGCGCAAGAAAAATTCATCGTAAGGTTATCGAATGGCCTCTCTGATAATGTGATGCACTGACGTCAAAAATTCTACATGCTGGGCCTCGTATGACAAGATGCTGAAAAACAGCAGATAAAAAATTCCATAGTGCCAAAGATAGCGTTGCGGACGTACGGCAAAATCTTCGTGTGCACGCGTGACGATAAAATATGAAACGCCCAGCTGGCCGTAGAGCAGCACAAAAAGTCCGATGACAAACAGCAGGCCTTCCTGGGTTTGGCGGCTAAATTGAAAGATGAGCGCCGTCAGGATCACGGTCAGGCCGATGAGTGTGACCCCTAAATAACGCCGACAAGACTTACGCCATGCGGGGTTGTGCAGGTCATGGGTAGACATCAAGTGGCCCAGGAACACAAATAAAAACGGAAATACGTAAGCAATGTAGCGCGCCAGTTTAACGTGACCTGAAAACGAAAAGATGAGCAGGCAGGGCAAAAACCCGGCCAGCATGGCCAACAGTTCCTTGGACTGTTTCAGGTGGGATCCGAAGGCTTTTTGAAATAACGAGGCCAACAAGAAAAACGTATGCGGCAAAATCAATACCAGGGTGTAAAGCGCAAAGCCGTAATAATCGCGGTATACCGGTGCGTCCGACTGGGGTTCTTTAAAATAGCGGCCAACGTTGTCATAAACAAATTCATGTCCAAAAGCGTGTCCATGACTCTGCCACTGTGAGAGCAACCAGGGTAGATTGCTGGCCAAGGCCACCAGCGGAAGCATGAATCCGTCGCGTAGACTGCGCCAGAGGGGCTGACGATACGTCAGGTTTACCAGCAGCATATAAACACCGGCAAGACCGATGCTGATCGAAAATCGCAGCAAGGATGCTGCGCCTACACTGATCATGGCCAGCACGTAAAAACGGTCGTCTTTTTCTTTGATGTGCAGCAGGTAAAATCCGCCAAAAGAAAAATAAAAAAGGGCGGCCGGCCAGTCATACATGGGTGTGCGCGAAAGATAAACATGCACCAGACTGGTGGCAAACAGGGCGGTGGCAATGCCAGCGGTATGGGATTTTGGCCAAAGCCGCTGCGAAAGAAAATAAACCAACCCAATTCCGTATAAACCGCAAAACAAATTAAACAGGTTGTAAAAGTAAAACGACTGCGGCGCCAGTTTGGTCAGCAAGCCTCCGGTCCATGCCAGCAGGGGGCCATGGGCCTGATCGTGGCTGCTGTTTAAAAAATGACTGTGCACCTCAATTTCACGCGCCACTTTAACCCAGTGGGCAATGTCGGCATCGGTCAGCGGAAAATAAACAAAGGGCCAGCTGCAAATGATAAAACTGAAAAGTAAAAAATACAGGACTGGAAAGCGCTGGAATAGTTGTTTAAGTGCGTTCATGCACGTTTTGAACGATGCGTATGTCGGGGTTGGCAATGCTGCGTTTATAACCAGAGGTTTCGGGTTGTTTTTCAGGTAATACCTGGGTGCTGCGATGCCAGAGATTGTATTTTAAAATGCACCATACGGCGGCCACCCCATCCTTCCAGGTGATTTTTTTGCCTTGTTCATAAGTGCGGCCCTTGTAGCTGACGCCCACTTCGTAGATGGCGGCACGCATCCGCGCCACCTTGGCGGTGATCTCGGGTTCTACGCCAAAGCGTTTTTCTTCGATGTGCAGGTTTTGGTACACGCGCCGACCCAAGGCTTTGTAACACACTTCCATATCGGTCAAATTAAGGTTGGTGAACATGTTCGAAAGCAGTGTCAGGCATTTGTTTCCGACCGAATGCCAAAAGTAAAGTACGCGGTGGTAGTCACTGCTCATAAAACGAGAGCCAAACACCACATCGGCAAAGCCCCGGGCGATGGGTTCAATCAATTTTGGATAGTCCGCCGGATCATATTCCAGATCGGCGTCCTGAATAATAAGTATGTCGCCGCTGACATGTTTTAGACCGGTGTTTAAAGCTGCGCCCTTACCCTGGTTGTGGGTGTGATAGATCACTTTTACATCTGCAAAATTTAAACGCGAGAGCACTTGCCGGGTGCCATCGGTAGAGCAGTCATCAACAATGATAATTTCCTTGGGGTAAGCGATCGGGCTTTGGCGTACCTGCGCCAGCACAGCTTCAACCGTTTCATGTTCGTTGTAGCAGGGGATAACGATGGAGACTTTCAACGTAGGTGGCATTGTAGCATTTATATATCGAAATAAGCTGATCTAAGTTTCAGGATTTTTTAGGCGCTTCAAAGGGGTTGAGCAGGGGCACTTTAGCTCCCCAAATTCCTCTGCCATGCTGCCGGAAAAACTGCGCCACCTGCTGTTTGAAAAGAAAAAGTGCGTTGGAGACCGGACTGTATTTTAGGGCCTCTTGCCACACGGCGAGCAAGTGGTTAGGGTCGGTTTTTTGACGCTTGAACACCAGCACCATATCTTCCACGTCGCTGTCGTAATAACGGGAAACTTTGCCGATGGACCAGTATTCGGGTTGCAAAAGTTCAACTGTTATTTTTCCGATTTTTTTGTAGGGCCGCGTATGTTTGCGGTAATCGCCCAGTGAAATCATGCCCCAGTGGTCGATGTCGGTTGAGTACTGGGCCTTAATGCCGCTGGCCATTTCAGCGGCCAAGATTGCCTTGGCAAGCTGATCTTCGGGTTCAGAAGTTTGCAGTTCAAAATCGATATCTTCGGTGGGCCGCTTGCTGCCGTACAATGTGGCGGCAGCCCCGCCAATCAATATCACGCGCGTAGGCGCGTGGAGTTCTTTATCCAGGCACTCAAAAAAATGATCAATATCCTTAGCCAGCATAGGGTAGATGTTTTTCGACTCGATCAAGCAAGCGCTTTACCAGGCTGGCACCGTATCGCCGACGCAGAACCTGGGGACGTTGGCCATTGATCCATTTTAAATGTGATACCCGACTTAAACCTGGCGCTCGAGCAGCACCTAATTTACGGGTGATTAACGCAGCCATATCATCGGCATAAAGATTTAGCGCTGCTTCAAACGGACGTTTGCCGCTGACCACTGCTCGCGCCACCGCGTCGATCAAATGCCGGTCGTCGAGCCGAAAAGGTAGCGGAGGCTGCTCGTCCAAAAGCTTGCCAGGCGTTACGCCCAGCGCCCGCGCCAGCGCATCCAATGTGCCCAGCGTGATGTCGCGTTTGCCTTGTTCGATGGCCGAAAGGTTAGGGCGCGATACGTGCGCTTTTTGTGCCAGCTGGGCCTGAGTCAGGTTTCTGGCCAGTCGCCAGGCCGCGAGTTGGGGACCAAAATGGAGCATTAACAAAATGTATTAAATATAATACATTTTGTCAAATGATGATCCAATTAGCCTTCCAGCGACTTTTTCACCACAGGCCGTTTATTTTTGTAACGGAAGTTCCAGCGCGCTCATCCGTCCCAGTCCCAGTTGTTCTGTGGGGTCGATGAGCAGGCCGCAGCGGCTTAGGGGATTCAGGCGGTCGAGGATGGCCTGATTCTCGCGCAGGTATGCGAGGTTGTAATCCAGTCCCTGTGCCAAATTATCCATGATGCTGCGGTGTAGCTTGCCCATGAGCAGCAAAAAGGCCGGATCCTGGCCGCGCGCGCGCAACTCCCGGCCCATGTGCAGCAGTTTGGCGGCGATCAAGGCGTTGCGGAAGGGAATGGTTATTTTATCCAGTCTCCAATGGGGTCGGGTCGGCAGCCACAGGGGATCCTTGAGCGGCAGGGCGCAGGCAACGCCGCTTCCGGCCGCAAGGGCCAAAAAACGCCGGCGGCTGAAACGTTCCACACTGCGTTGCGCCACAACGCCAGCGGCCGCCAGGGCTTCAATTTCGAGCATGCGGTCGGCGACAAATCCGCTTGCGAATTTTGCGCTTGAAAGGCGATAGTTCTCCGCATTAAACAAAAGATCACCGATTAATATTGGAACGTGGTTTTCGCGAATCAGGTTTTTGGACTGGGCATCAAGCAAGGGGTAGGATGCCAGACCTTTTTCCCAAAAATCGTCCACGGGATCGGAACCAGGTGTCGGGGGCGTCGGAGGGGATTCTGGTTTGACAACACTCGAAATTCCTTCCATGGCAACAATCAGATTGGGGTGTTTGTCCAAAAGGCCGCCAAGCATGGGCCAGGGCAACGCGCCCCATCCAAAAAAGTGTTCATTGAACCAGCCGTAAAAGTTTCCATCGGCATCGCTGTGGTATTCCTGAAAGGAACTATCTCGTATGATCCATCCCAATGCGCTTACGGCAAAGGCCGACATTGCAAGTCGGCTCATGTCGGTCCTTAAAGGTTCCGGCAGGCGCAGCCGTTTGTGCAGTTCCTTCAGGCGATCCCATGTAGCGATACGTTTGTTCTGGATCACGGGCATATATCGGAAGCGACGTTCGTAATGTTGCAGAGGCGCGCTACCACCCCGTTGCAACCTTTCGCTATAAAGTTCGATATATTGCGAGCATGCCCCTATATATGCACCGGAAACACATTGCCCTCCGTTATAAAGCCGCCGTGGGGGCCTTGACCCAGCTATCGCAGTTGGCCACGGCAGAGGATTCGGTCAATGCCGAGGAACTTCTCCGCCAGGCGCGCGCGGTGATTGAATCGGTTGTTTTGGAATTCGAGACGTGGGGTGCTTCACATGCGGAGGCTGCATTGCAGCGTCCCGAATTATTACAGACTGCGCAGATGTACCGCAGCCTGGTTAAACATTTCAGCCTGCATGAGCTGATCCGCTTCCGGCGCGACTGGTCTACCTTGATCTGGCGTCCGTTGCATGGCGCCAGCGAGCAGCAGCCAACGGAATATTTTCAAAAGATTTTGAGCGACGTCTTGAATATCGTGTATTTCGTGGAACTTAAAAAACAGGCCGGCCATGCCGACGGCGCCTTTGAGCGCCTGTGTTTTAAATTGCTGTGGGGAAATTCCCTGACGCCCCGCCGCCAGTCGTCTTTTCGCCGGGCCATGGATCCCGTGGATAAGGGGTACACCTGTTTCCATGACGACGCCTTGCAAGTGATCGCCCCCAAACTGCGGGATTTGATCCAGGGTCATTTGAATGTTTTTCCGGAACATTATGGCCACTTGAGCATCCATCCGCTTGCCATGGATCGCATGTCGTTTTTAATGGCGCTGCGGGCCTACGGATTTCCGGCCTTTGATTCCACCAAACCGGCCAGACCGGCATCTGAACTCATTCCCGGCGATGCGGTGCTGGTGTTGATTCCGCCGCCGTATTACGACGACTGCCTGACCCAGGCCGAAGCCTTGTACGAAACGGGCGCCGTGCCGCTACTACTGGTGTCGGGAGAAACCGATGCCAGCGAGTATGGCGCCGGCGCCGAGTGGGTGATCAAAGTGAGTCGGGCCATCATACGCACGGCTGCCGGTTACGAAAAAGTTTTTTTTGAAAACCCCGTGATTCCGCATGTCACGTCATATCGCAACGACATTGTGCCCATAAATGGCGACTACTTTCAGGAAACGGTTTGCGATCACAAGGATATTGCCCAGGGCATTATTCAAAAAGCGGGGGTGCCGGAGCCGGACAGCATTGTTCTGCGCCACAGCGATATCCGTTCCCCGTTGCACCGCTGGTTTAACGCCACATTTCCGATTCGGGAAATCAGTCCGCGCCACGCCGCTGATGTTGAGTCTGTGCTGCGGAATCTTTTGCCGGATTACGACGATATCGTGATCAAGCCCGGCGCCACCGACGGCGGGGTGGGTATACGCATGGGCCGCTTGAGTGACCCCTTGTTTTTTAAAGCAGCCCTGGAATTTATCGATTGCTGCCGGGTCAACCACATCGATCTGATCATTCAAAAACGTATTAACCCGCCGCCCTTTGAGATTGATGGGGTTGAGCAAGACGTCAATTTCCGCGTCTTTATTACATTGGATTCCGAAGGGCGGCCCATGGTGATCGATGCGGTGGCCCGCTTTGGCCCACGCGGCGGCCCCATTAATATTTCGCTGACGGCCAAACCCATGACTTTTGCCCAATTGTGTTTGCACTGGAAACTTTCGGACGAGAGTAAACAAGCCATGTGGGCCAACCTTTGCGAAACGGCCCTGGCCACTTATCAGGCCGTGGAACTGGCTGCCCAAAAGGCCAAGGCCGAATTGAACAGCACCACGCCTTACCGCGCCCTGATTTGGACGGGTATCGACTTGATTCCGCGTCTTGAAGCTGACGGATTGTGGAAACATTACTTGATCGAATACAACGGCGACAACGCCGGCGCCCAGTGGGATCTCGGACAGGCCAGTGGCGATCGTACTCTGGCGGCCCGTGAGTGGGCCCGGCGGGTGATTGATCTTGGCCGTGAAACCCAGGCATGCATGCCGGCCATTGCGGCCCGGCCGTGGAAAGACTGGGATAACGATTTGGCCATTGCCCATTACGAGCGTCTGATTCGGGAGGAACCCGGTCTGGCCAGACATCATGCGGAACTGGCCGCCCTGTATTCCAGAAAATTTGACCTTGTGCGGGCTGCCGAGACTTACCGCGCCAGCACCGATTTACAGCCCTACAACTACGCCTTGTGGAACGATCGTCTGCGGTTCAGCCGCTTGGCTCAACCGGAACGCCAGTTGGCCCTGCTGGATGAACTTATTAACGCGGAACCGCGCTTTTTACGTGCGCGCTATGATCGCGCCAGTTTACGCATGCATCAGGGCCGCTATGCCGAGGCGCAGAATGACTTGCAGGTTTTAGTCGATCATATGTATAACATTGGGGAAATTGCTCAAGAATGGCTGCGGCATGCCGCCATGCGGCTCGACAAAGATGCTATCGGGAGCGTGACCCGGTATTTACGCCAGGCCGTGGCTGAACGTTGGGTGGATGCCGACCATGCGGGCGATATCCTGTCTGCCATTTACGGAGTTGCGAATGCCAAGTTTATTCACGCGTCCGTGGAGCTGCTCGAAATCATCAAGACCGTGACCGGCGATACCCCGCGCTACCATTTGGTTTCTGCCCACATTGCTTGTGAAGCCGGGCAAACCCACGTGGCCATCGAGATGCTCACGCTTGCCATGCAATTACATCCGCAGGCCAAAGAACTTGGAAAAACGCTGGCCAATATTTATTGGTATTCCGGCGATTTTGAAAATACCGAGACCTGTTTAAAAGCGCTGCATGCCAACGATTTGCCGAATACGACCCTGCTGGAGGACATCGTCAAATTTTATTTGCAGCAGGGTCGACCTGCGGCGGCATGGGAGGCTGTGGCTGCCACCGAGGCCGCCCTGCCGGAATCCCCGGAAGAATGGGTTGCAGACAGCCTAAAAAAAATAAAAATCGGTATTTTGATCCATGAAGGCCGCTTTGTAGAAGCCCAGGCTCTGGTGCCGGAGTTTGATGAAAAGGATCTTGAGGAAAACAGTGATTGGTTGAGAACACTGGCCGAAATTGAGTTGGCGACGGGCAATCGACGTGGCGGCGCAAGCAAGTTAATGAAGCTGGGCGGCCATGACATAGACACCTGCGAACTGGTTTTAGAATATGTGGGGCTGCTCTGCCGCTATGGGTGCCTTCTTGAAGCGGACTTGTTGGCCCAGATTAGCATCGCCCGGACAATCGGCTCCAGGAGCTTTGAACTTCACCGGCATGATATTCACCAAATGCTGCTTGAACTTCATAAACATGGTTTTGCGGCCGAAGCCCTGGAACACTGCAAGCAAATGTTAAGCCATGACGAACACCCCAATTGGAAAAAGTTATTCTGTTTCTTGAGTTACGGACAAGAAAAACTGGGAGATCATGTTCTGGAAACGCAGGCTTATCACGAGCAATACCCGGCGGACGAAGACTTTGCGGATTTTTATGTTGCCGCCTTGCGTCAGGCCGGGCGGCGCAGTGACTTGCTAAGGGAAGTACGCCGCCTGAAAGCACAGTTTCCGAATCATCCCCTGTTTGCGGGTGAACTTGGCCTGATGCATGTCGAATCTAAAGATACGGTCAAAGCGCTAAACGTTGCGCGGCTGTTGCTTGAGCAATTGGGTGATCGGCATATGGCTTTGCATTATGCCGGGCTCATTGCCCATCTGTGCGGCGACATGGCGCTTTCGAACGCGGCCTTTGCCAAGCTGCCACTGCACAGCCCGTTTTATTTAAACGACCGCAAACTTTATGCGGCCAATCTTATGGCGCAACATGAATTTAACGAAGCCCAACAGGTACTTGCCCGGGTCAGTTACTACCAACCCGGGCATCCGCAACTGCTGGGTTTGCAGATGCTGGCGGCATGGGGCTTGCAAGATCGTGCCACGTTTCTCCAAAATAAGTCCCGCTTGCTTGCGCACTATAGCGGCTTGGGCCCCCGTGAACGCCTGAAAGAACTTACATTTTATTTCAGTGTTGCGCGCCAGGCGTTTGATGAAGGTGCGTATCAGAGTCTGGTGACGGAGTTCGAAGCAGATTTTGTGGATTGGATATGACTTAAAGATTTGTACCACCGCCCATTTAACCTTCTAACGACTTTTTAACGACTTCGTATACCTCTTTGCAAAGGTCGGGCGTGGCCAGCAGGCGCTCCAGTTCATGGCGCATCAGTTCGCGATAAGGCGCGGCATAGTCTTTCCAACGCGCAAAAACCTTGGCCATGCCTGAAGCCACTTGCGCGTTGATGGCGTTCATGCGGATGATCTGGTCGGCATAAAATTCGTAACCGCGGCCGCTGGGGTCGTGAAAGGCAACGTTGTTGGTGTTATTTTCGGCAAAGTTCCGAATCAGGGCCCGTACCTTGTTGGGGGTACTCATTTCGAAGGCAGGATGTTCCATCAGCTGCCGGATTTTGTCCAAAACATCAGGCCGCTCGGCGATAGATTGGGCAGCAAACCACTTTAAAATGGCCAGCGTGTCGTGCTGCCACTGCCGGTAAAAATCATCCAGGGCGCTCTGGCGTTCTGGGCCATCGTGGTTGGCCAGGAGTTCTAAAGCACTGAACTGATCCGTCATATTGGTGGCGTTTTGAAATTGCTGATGGCACAGCGCGATGACAGCAGCTTCTTCGAGTTCCATAAGGTATTCCAGGCACAGGTTTTTCAGGCTGCGCCGACCGACCGAAGCTGCGTCAAAATAGTAGGGTTCCGTACTGCAGTTTTCGTGATAAACGGCTTGCAAATCGTCTTTAAGCGCCTGTGCCAGGGTTTTGTGCATAAACTTATATGTCTGATGCACGGCCAGTGGATCGATTTCATCCAGTTGATCGCAAATGTAAGCTTCTTCGGGCAGGGTGAGTGCCAGGGCGGCAAACTGCTTGTCCAGGCTGCGATCCAGCAGGATTTTACGGAACGCTTCGGTAAAGGAGGCATCCAGATGCAGGGGGCGGCCTTGCCGATAGTCGTCTACCAGCTTTAGCGCAAGGTTCAAGGCCATTTTCTGACCAGCTTCCCAGCGGTTAAAGTCGTCGCTATCGTTGGCCATTAAGAACACCAGCTCGTTATCGGTCAGATCAATGTTCAGCTTGACCGGGGCTGAAAAACCGCGCAGCAGTGATGGCACGGGTTCCTGCGTCACATTTACAAATCGGAATACTGTTTCGGCGTTTGTCAGCTCCAGCACACGGGTTGTTCCCTGCGGTTCTGATTCACCTTCCAATTGCAAGGGCAGATCCTTGCCATCGGATCCCAGCAGACCCATGCGTATCGGAATGTGAAATGCTTCCTTGATGGCTTGGCCCGGTGTGGGCGGGCAGCTTTGTCTGATCTTGAGCGTGTAGGTTTGGGTGGCCGGATCGTAATGGCGCTCGATGTCCAGCACAGGTGTGCCGGACTGGCTGTACCACAATTTGAACTGGCCAAAGTCAAAGTCGTTGGCGTCCGCCATGGCGGCCACAAAGTCGTCGCAGGTTACCGCCTGACCATCGTGGCGCTCAAAATATAAATCCGCACCGCGCCGGAATCTTTCTGGTCCCAGCAGGGTATGCATCATACGGATGACTTCCGCCCCTTTTTCGTAGACGGTCGGCGTGTAGAAGTTTTCAACACTGATAAACGACTCTGGCCGTACAGGGTGGGCCATGGCGCCTGCATCTTGGAAAAACTGAACCCCGCGCAAAAACAATACGTCTTTGATGCGGCAGACGCCTTGCGACAGCATATCTTGTTGAAAAGTCTGATCACGAAAAACGGTAAAACCTTCTTTGAGGCTAAGCTGGAACCAGTCGCGGCAGGTGACACGGTTGCCCGACCAATTGTGAAAATATTCGTGGGCCACAACGCCTAAAATGTGACTGTAGTCGCTATCAGTAGCCGTTTCGGGTTTGGCCAGTACGACCTTGGCATTAAACACGTTCAGGCCCTTGTTTTCCATGGCGCCAAAAACAAAGTGGTCTACGGCCACGATCATAAAAATATCTAAATCATACTCGCGGCCGTATTTTTCCTCGTCCCATTGCATGGCTTTTTTAAGGGCCTCCATGGCAAAGCGGGTTTTCTCAAGATTGGCCGCTTCTACAAAAATGCGCAGCGCAATGCTTCGCCCCGAACGGGTGATAAAAGTATCTTCGAGCGGTACCAGATCGCCTGCAACCAGGGCAAAAAGGTAACTTGGTTTTTTAAACGGATCTTCCCATGTGGCGATGTGTTTTCCCCCAGGCAGGTCACGGCTTTCCACGGGGTTGCCGTTCGAAAGCAGCACCGGGTACTTGCTTTTGTCGGCAATGATCGTGGTGCGGTAACGGGCCATGTTGTCGGGCCGGTCCACAAAATAGGTCATGCGCCGAAAGCCGAGCGGTTCGCACTGGGTGCAAAACATGCCGCCCGACATGAACAGTCCGGACAGCGCCGTGTTGGTCTGGGGATTGATCCGTGTTTCCACTTCCAGGGTGAAAAATTCCGGAACGTCCGGAATCACCAGTTTATTTTCCTTTTGATAGACCGCTTCCAGACGGTATTCATCTTTGGTGAGCAGACGGCCGTTAAGGCGCACACTTACAAGTTCCACTTCATCGCCGTTCAATTCCAGCGGCAGCGCGGCGCCCGAATGATTGCGCCGGATCTCCAGACGCGAACGCACGGTGGTGGCAGTCTCATCCAATTCAAAAGTCAGATCCACCTGTTCTACGAGGTAGGTCGGCGGGGCGTAGTCTTTTAAAAATATTTCCTGGGGTTTTTCGATTACGGGGGCAGGGGTCGTGGCGATGGCTTTATGTTGGATAGGCGTGGTGGTGAGAGTAGGCGTTGGCATAGCAATGCTATACATCGATTAAAGTTGAAATAGATTTCATTTTTTCTGTTACGTTTTCTGGGCTGTTATGCTTATCCCCAATGAGTATGCAGGTTATTACGCCGGTACCTGCGGACAGCGATTTTTTGCAGGACGAATCCCGCTGGCGCTACGCCGTGCCGCAGCGGATTGTGTTTCCGTCTTCGGAGGCCGAGCTACGCCAGGTTTTGGTGCAGGCGCAGGCTGAACAACTGGCGGTCTATGTTCAGGGTGCCAAGACCGGGCTGACAGCGGGTTCCATTCCCAGCAGGGCAGATTCAATACTGATTTCCTTTAGGGATTATCCTGCCAGGGTGGGCGCGGTACGACCTCTTTCCACCGGCTGGGCTCGCATAGAAGCGTCGGCGGCGGTCACGTTGCGCCAGCTCGACGAGGCGGCCCAAAGCCAGGGTTTTATTTTTCCGCCTAACCCTACCGAAATGTCGGCCATGGTGGGAGGTAGTCTGGCCTGTAATGCCTCGGGATCGCGTTCGTTTGCCTTTGGCCCGCTGCGCAGTTGGACGCAGCGCTTGCGGGTGATGCTGGTCAATGGCGAGACGGTTTGGATCAAGCGCGGACAAGATGACGGCCCTGTTTCACATTTTGAATTTATCTCTGAACGGGGTACTACGTACTGCGTACCAAAATTGAATTACACCATGCCGCGTTGCAAACAAGCTGCGGGCTATTACAGTGGCGGGGACCTCATCGATTTGTTTGTCGGATCCGAAGGCACACTGGGGATCATTCTTGAAGCAGAATTTGAGCTGCGCCCACTGCCCGCACTACGCCTACCGATGATTGTTTTTTTTAACAGCGAGGATGCGGCCCATCTTTTTATCCTAGAAGCCCGCCAGCGCTGTCGCGATGCAGCGGATATTTTAAAAAGCGTTCAAATTGAGTTTATCGGCGAAGCCATTTTAAAAGCTTTCCCGCGCCTGGCAGGCATGCCTGACGAGGCGTGCGCAGCCGTGATGCTCGAGCACTGGGGTGATCATTCCGCTGGCGAGGAAGCCGTGCTACTGGCCTGGTCGGAACTGATGCTTAAGCACGGCGCCATCGCGGATCCTTCTGACCCATCCTTTCCGCAACTTCTGCTGGCCACCGATAGCACGCGGCGCAAAGCCTTTGAGGCCTTTCGCCATCATATTCCCGAAACCATGAACCGGATGGTGGCCGAGTCGGGCTTTCCCAAGCTGGCCACCGACTGTGCTGTGCCAGATTTGATGTATGGGGAGGTGGTGGATCTCTACCGGCGGCTGCTGAACCCCAGCGGTTTGACGTGGTTTTATTTTGGCCACGCCGGAGATAACCATTTTCATGTCAATATACTGACGCATTCGCAAGCCGAGTTTGACCTGGCCAAGCAGCTTTACCGCCAACTTTGCGAAGCGGTGATCGCCATGGGCGGCACGGTCTCGGCCGAACATGGCATCGGCAAAAATAAGATTCCTTACTTTAATCTGATGTATTCCGACACAGTCCGCCAGCAAATGCAGGCCGTTAAAAAAGCGGTCGATCCCAGCGGGCGGCTCAATCCGGGAACTTTATTTGCGCATGCGTAAACGTGGCTGCGTCTACCTTGATTATCAAGCCACCACTCCCGTAGACCCGCGCGTGGTCGAAGCCATGCAGCCTTATTTTTTTGATTTCTTTGGCAATGCTGCCAGTCGCCAGCATGCCTTTGGGCGCGAAGCAGAGCAGGCCGTGGAGACTGCGCGTGAGCAGATAGCGGCGCTCATTAACGCCCGGCCCGAAGAAATTATTTTTACCAGTGGCGCCACCGAGTCCAATAATCTGGCCCTGCAAGGGCTGATGCAGTATTTTCCGGAAAAACATGTGGTCACGTCGGCTGTAGAGCATCCGTCAGTGTTGGCCTGCTGCCAATATCTGCACATGCAAGGCCATGGCGTGACGTATGTGCCGCCTGATGCACAGGGCCGCATTGCTCCGCATGCTGTGGCCGCAGCGATGACGCCAGAGACAGGTCTTGTCAGCGTCATGTATGCCAACCACGAAGTGGGAACCATCAACCCAGTGGCGCTGATTGCCCAGGTGGCGCGCGCGCGCCAAGTGGCCTTTCATACCGATGCCACTCAAGCAGTAGGAAAAATTTCGGTCGATGTGCAGCGTGACCACATTGACCTGATGTCGTTTAGCGCGCACAAACTGTATGGCCCCAAGGGCATGGGTGCCTTGTTCGTGCGTCGGGGCGATCCGGAACTCCGTCTGGCTCCACTGCTCCATGGCGGGGGCCATGAACAAGGCCTGCGTTCGGGCACACTCAATGTGGCGGGCATTGTGGGCTTTGGTTTGGCTTGTGAAATTTGTGCGCAAGAGATGGATAGCGAAGCGCAGCGCCTGCGCGGCTTGCGTGACGAACTTGCGCAACGGATCATTGCGGCTGTGCCCCAGGTTACTATAAACGGGCATCCCAACGAACGGCTGCCGGGCAATCTCAACATCAGTTTTGCGCATGTAGATGCCGAGGCCCTGATGATGGCCCTGACCGATGTGGCCGTATCTTCGGGAGCGGCCTGCGCTTCTCTGGGGCAAAAGGCTTCAACGGTGCTTACGGCCATGGGCCTGTCGGAGCGCCAGATCAAGGGCTCAATCCGCTTTGGCATCGGGCGCTTTAGCAGCTCTGATGATATACAATATGTAGCGAGGCGGGTGATCGAAGCGGTTGCGGTCTTAAGGGAGCAATCACCCCTGTGGCGCCTTGAGCAAGATCGGTCATAGTGTCCGATGCCCGCAAAGATGCATCTATAATAGAAGGAAGATTTATGAGCTTTGCATTAACACATAGCGCCGTAGAACAAGTTAAACATTTGCGCCAAAGTGGCCATGACGCCGATGCCGCGCTGCGCGTGAGCGTGGTGGGTGGCGGCTGCAGCGGGTTTTCTTATAAGATGGATTTTGACAAGCAGCACAGAGAGTACGACAAAGAGTTTCGTTTTGATGATGTGCACGTGCTTATTGATCCCAAGAGCTATATGTACCTGCAAGGCGTGGAGCTAGATTTTGACGCCGGCCTGGAGGGCAAAGGTTTTACGTTTCAAAATCCCAATGCCTCGCGTACCTGCGGCTGCGGATCGTCATTTGGGGTGTAGATTTTTTAGGGGGCAGACGCTTGGTATTGGGCTGATTTTAATTGGCAGTCTTGCCAGCCCCACCTGGGCGCTTCCGGAAGATGACATTCCCATAGCCTTAAAGGCGGCCGTACTAGATGCCCGTTTGCAGCGTGAAAACATTTTCTGGCCCACGATCTTTACCACAGGCTTGTTGGCCACCCGACTGGCCATTGACGGAGAAGCTTTTACTTTAGTTCCGCTCTACGACAACACGTCCCTGGCTGAAGTGGTGGATCTGGGAGCTTTTGGTTTTGGCAGCCTGTGTTTTTCAATTTTTACCACGCACAGCCCGTCGTTAGAAGAACAGACTCTTGATGCATTGCAGTCTGACCGCATTAGTATGGTGCAATACCAAGACCGTGTGCCGGGGCTCAAGCTGGCGGGCATACTCGACCGCCTGGTAAAAGCGGCGCTGTCGTGGGGCTTGACCTATTACTTTGCCACCACGCACACCGGGTCTACGCTGACCTTGGATTACGCCATGAGCTGGTACTTTTTTAATGTGGGTCTGCGCAACTTTCGCGATCCATCGCCGGCGGAAAAGCATTTGTGATGTCAAAGACTGTTTTGTTGCCAGTGATATAATAAAAAAATGGAAGGCTCCGAACGGAAGATACGTATTACAAATATGCGCGATCCAATCGAAGACGATCTCCATGGCAAAAGCGTTGCCGAACTTATCGGTATGATGTGGCCACTGGCGGTCGAATCCTGGGCTTTTAAAGGCGAAGATGTTACTCAACAGCGATTTCAGAGACATATTATTAGCCTTCAACGGCGCTGAAGTCGAGTATATGGTGGTGGGTGCTTATGCCCTGGCCGCACATGGTTTGCCGCGCGCTACCGGAGATATCGACTTATTTGTGCGGTGTTCAATATTTAACGCAAAAAAAATCATGCAGGCTCTCAAGGCATTTGGAGCCCCATTGGCGGGCATATCCGAGTTAGATTTTCTCAAGCCAGAAATTGTATTACAGATTGGAGTTTCGCCACGGCGCATTGATATTACAACCACCATCGATGGCGTCACTTTTGATCAGGCGGTCAAAAACCAAAAAATGATAGAGGTCGATGGCGTGCCATTTTCTATCATCGGAAAAAATGACCTGCTCATCAATAAAAAGGCGGCAGGTCGGCCGAAAGATCTTGGAGATGCAGATTGGCTGGAAAACAATTAGCTTGGAAGAGAAATAACATGGCCTCAAAGGCCAATGCGTTCACCAAACAACATCAGCACGGTTAATGCCACTCCAATGCCAATGCTGTAACTTAATTGATAAACCACATACGGATAGGCCATCAGCAAAATTCCATAAACGATATGGCGCGTGCTGTCATTGCTCTTGCCATAGCGGAATCCGCCAAAACCAATAACGCCGGTCACAAGACCTACACCCAGTAAACCAAGGCTGTTTCCACCGAGCAGGTTCATTAAATCTCCCATGATCGGGATCTTCCCGTAGGGGGCAAAGGTTAAACAGATAGGGAATTACTTTTTGTATTCGATGGTCTCCGGGTTGAACACAGGCAGCCATTCGGGCCGTAGAGGTGCAAAGTTGCTTTGCGCGGAACTTTCGTCCGGATAGGGCCGCGTCAGGGCCCAGTCTAAAACATCGATAAAGCTGCCGTTGGTGGCATAGTCCGTCCACGGATCATCGGTATGCGGCGGAAAAAATCCCAGAGCGTAAGCAAAATATTCGTCACTTGACGGATCGATGACCAGATCCTCATACGTTCCGTCCCAGGTGTCAGAATGGTGGGGGTAAGGTTTAAAAAATATCACCATCGGAAAGGCTCCAACTCCCCAGTATTGCTGAATCCAGTCGACGGCCTCCTCGTCTGCTTTGATGGCGACAAAGTTTGCGCCCACAGTGTTGATCACGTCGGGATACGAATACGTATGCTCGTCCATCTGGTTGCACCAGTAACACCAGGTTCCAAACACATCGAGCATGACAATTTTATCGTCAAGGTAAGCTTCAATAATGGCGTCCTCGTAATTGCCGGTACTTTCCTCAATGACAACTGAAACATAATCAGTGGCGACGTCTTCTTTATGACCTTCGCTGATTACTTCTGGATTGGTAGTATAAAAGTAGTGGTAATCCGATGTGACTCCCACGTTGGCATCATGCCAAATTCTGTCATTGTAAGCCCAGTCGATGCGCGGGTTGCCCAGTGGGTCGACAAGGCCGGTCGTGGTTGTTGTGGTTCCGGTGTCGGTGGTGCTTCCACTATCGCCGGTGACCGTCGTTCCGCCGCTGTCAGTCGTACCTGCACTGGTGTCCGTGGAGTTTGACGAAGGCTTGGAGTTATTGCCGTCATCATTCTTAAACAGAAAGCATCCCGAAAGCGTTAGGGACAGGACAAGCGATGGAAAATTCAAGGCAATATTGCGGTTTATAAGTAATTTCATCACGAGGGCTCCTTTTCTAAAATCTGCCAATTCTTCGTATGGGCGATGCTTGGCGTTGCAAAGAAATTAGTACGTCTGTTCATACTGCAACAACGGCAGCTCCGATTTGCCCATGAGGTGTTTATCCACGTAATGCGCGGCGCGGCGGCCTTCCTGGATGGCCCAGACCACCAGCGACTGGCCACGGCGTAAGTCGCCAGCGGCAAAGATGCCGGGGATGCTGGACATATAATCGGCGCCGGTTTTAACGTTGCCACGCGCATCATATTCCACGCCCAGTTGTTCGAGCAGGCCATTTTTGACGGGGCCGGTAAAACCCATCGCAAGCAGCACGAGGTCGGCGGGAAGGACGGTTTCGGTGCCGGGTACGGGCTTAAAGCTGGGACCGCCGCCGTTTTTGCTTTCCCAATTGACCTGGGTCACTTTTAATCCGGTGACGCGGCCGTCGCTGCCCAAACACTCCACGGTGTTGGTGGCATATAAAACGTTGCCACCCTCCATGTGCGAGCTTGAAAGGCGCTTGACTTTGGCCCATTGTGGCCAGGGGTTGCTGGTCGAGCGCTGCTGGGGTGGCTCGGGCATCAGCTCAAGCGAAGTGACCGATTTTGCGCCCTGGCGCCACGAGGTGCCAATGCAATCTGACCCGGTGTCGCCACCGCCGATGACAATCACGTGCTTGCCTGTGGCGGTAATACTGATGTCGTCCGGAACGAGGTCACCCAAGCCGCGCTTGTTTTGCTGGGGCAAGAACTCCATGGCATAGTGCACACCTTTTAAAGTCCGTCCGGGCACATTCAGATCGCGACCTTGCTCGGCTCCGCCAGCCAGTACGATGGCGTCAAACTCGCGGCGCAAATCTTCTAACTTAACGTTGTGGCCCACGTGAGCGTGGGTGCGCAGCAGCACGCCTTCTTCTTCTAGCTGGCGCAGGCGGCGAAAAACGACTTCCTTCTCAAGCTTAAAACTGGGGATGCCGTAGGTGAGCAGGCCGCCGATGCGGTCGTTTTTTTCGAAGACGGTCACCCCATGGCCAGCGCGATTAAGTTGCTGCGCAGCCGCAAGGCCCGCGGGCCCCGAACCGATGATAGCCACTTTTTTTCCGCTGCGCGTCTGGGGAGGCTCGGCCTTGATCCAGCCATGCTTAAAGGCATGTTCGATAATATTTTTTTCGATATTTTTGATGGTCACAGGGTTGTCATTGATGCCCAGTACACAGGCGCTTTCACAGGGTGCCGGGCAAACACGTCCGGTAAACTCTGGAAAGTTATTGGTGGCGTGCAGGTTGTCGATGGCTTCACGCCAGCGGTCGCGGTACACCAGGTCGTTCCAATCAGGAATAATATTGCCAATGGGGCAACCCCGGTGACAAAACGGAATGCCGCAGTCCATGCAGCGCGCACCCTGTTGCTGCAGTTCTGCTTCGCTTAGCTTCTGCGGAATTTCGTTCCAGTCCTTGAGGCGCTCGGCCACCGGACGGTCGCTGGGTAGTTGCTGTTTAAATTCTTTAAAGCCAGTGACCTTACCCATGGCGGGCGCCTTGCAATACTTTTTCTGGGGGTTCAGAACCTTCGGCCATCGATTGAGTCAGCTGCTGCAGCACGCGTTTGTAATCTACGGGCATCACCTTGATGAACTTGGATTGATACGCTTGCCACTGATCCAAAATATGCTGTCCGCGCACACTTTGGGTGTATCCGATATGTTTTTGGATGCTTGCGCGCACAAACTGAAAATCGTCATCATCCAGTGTCTCAAGCGCCACCATGCCCAGGTTGCAACGGTTTTTAAAGTCGCCCTCTTCGTCGAGCACAAAAGCGATGCCGCCACTCATGCCGGCTGCAAAGTTACGGCCGGTACGCCCCAGGATCACAGCGCGTCCACCGGTCATGTATTCGCAACCGTGGTCTCCCACGCCTTCAACCACGGCCAAGGCGCCACTGTTGCGTACGCAAAAACGTTCGCCCGCCAAACCATTAAAATAAGCTTCGCCCGAGGTGGCTCCATACAGGGCTACATTGCCGATGATAATGTTTTCGTCGGCCTTATAGGTGACTTCCTGGGGAGGTCTAAAGGCGATGGTGGCGCCTGAAAGCCCCTTGCCCACATAGTCATTACCATCACCTGTCACAGTCAGGCCAATGCCTTTAACCGCAAAAGCCGCAAAACTCTGTCCCACCGAACCGCGGAAACGAATGTCGATGCGCCGGTCTGCAGGTAACCCGTCCGCGCCAAAACGGCGTGATATTTCGGAACTCAACAGGGTACCCACGGTGCGATGGGTATTATTGATTTTTAAATCCAGTTCCACGGGTCCGCGGTTTTCGAGCGCGTTACGGCACAATTCAATCAGTGGATTGTCGAGGGCATGTTCAAGATTGTGATCCTGTTTTTGGCGGCAGTAGCTGCCAAAACTACTGGGCACCTTGGGTTTAAAGAGCAACGCGCTGACATCCACGCCCTTGGCCTTCCAGTGATCGACAGCTTTTTTGGTTTTGAGTTTATCCACCCGTCCAACCATTTCGCTGATCGTTCTAAAACCCAGCTTGGCCATGAGCTCGCGCAGATTTTCGGCCAAAAATAAAAAGTAGTTCACCACGTGTTCTGGTTTTCCGGTAAAACGTTTGCGCAATTCGGGATCCTGCGTGGCCACGCCTACCGGACAGGTATTCAAATGGCACTTGCGCATCATGATGCAACCCGAAGCGATCAGCGCCGTGGTGGCAAAGCCAAATTCCTCGGCCCCTAAAAGACACATCATGGCAATGTCGCGTCCGGTTTTAAGCTGCCCATCGGCCTGCACCACAATACGGCTGCGCAAGTCATTCAGCAGCAAGACCTGGTGGGTTTCAGCCACTCCCAGCTCCACCGGCAAGCCAGCATGTTTGATAGACGTCAACGGAGAAGCGCCTGTGCCACCTTCGTGACCGCTAATGAGCACCACGTCGGCCTTGCCCTTGGCCACGCCCGCAGCGATGGTGCCCACACCCACTTCTGACACCAGTTTTACGTTGATGCGCGCATATTTATTGGCATTCTTTAAATCGTGAATGAGCTGTGCCAGATCCTCGATGGAATAAATATCATGGTGTGGCGGGGGCGAGATCAGACCCACGCCCGGAATCGAATGGCGCACTTTGGCAATGACTTCATCGACCTTGTGTCCGGGCAACTGACCGCCTTCGCCCGGCTTGGCCCCTTGGGCCATCTTGATTTGCAACTCGTCGGCGTTTACCAGATAAGCGTTGGTGACGCCAAAGCGGCCCGATGCCACTTGCTTGATGGCGCTGCGACGCAGGTCGCCGTTTTCGTCGGGAGTATAACGCCGGGGATCCTCGCCACCTTCGCCCGTGTTGGACTTGGCCCCCAGGCGATTCATGGCGATGGCCAGCGTTTCGTGCGCTTCACGGCTGATGGAGCCAAAAGACATGGCGCCGCTGTTAAAGCGTTTAACAATTTCGCTGGCGGGTTCTACTTCTGCAAGTGGAACTTCGGCCTGCGGGTTGAAATCAAACTCCAAAAGTCCCCGTAAGGTTGACATGTATTGCGACTGGTCATTGACCGCATGGGTGTACTCGACAAAACGCTGGTAATCGCCACGCCGCGTTGCATCCTGCAACAGCGCAACCGTATGCGGATTAATTTGGTGAAACTCGCCGCTGCGACGCCAGGCATATTGGCCGCCTTCATCAAGGGGCAGCGCCTGTGCCACCGGAACTTGCGGAAAGGCGCGGCGGTGGCGCTGCAAAACCTCTTCGTGAATGGTTTCGATGCCAATGCCTTCAACTCTCGAAGGGGTACCCGTAAAGTAAGTGTCGATGAGCGCTGAACCTATGCCCACAGCCTCAAAGATCTGTGCGCCGCGATAACTTTGCAGCGTGCTGATGCCCATTTTTGAAAAAACTTTTAACAATCCCTTATTCACGGCTTTGATAAATTTTTTGCTGGCTTCGTAAGGCGTCAGGCTGCCCAGCATGTTTTCAGCTTTAAGCTGTTCGTAAGATTCAAATACCATATACGGATTAACCGCGCTGGCGCCGTAGCCGATTAAAAGACAAAAGTGCTGTATCTCGCGGGCGTCAGCAGTTTCGAGCACCAGGCCACAGCGCGTGCGCGTGCCCGTGCGAATGAGGTGGTGATGCACGGCCCCGGTGGCCAACAGGCTGGGGATCGGAGCCAGGGTTTCGCTCACGCCCCGATCTGACAAAATTAAGATGGTGTGGCCGTCAGCCAAAGCCTGACTGGCTTGCTGGCATAAAGCTTCCAGCGCCTGGCTTAAACCTGCGCTACCATCCTTAAGGGGATAGAGCATCGACAAGGTGCTTGCACGTAATTGACCTTGCTGAACAACCTTAATTTTGGCCAAACCTTCGTTGGTCAGCACCGGCTGCTCCAGCTCTAAAAGATGACACTGCTCGGGCGTGGCCTCAAGCAGGTTACCTTCGGATCCAACGTAGCCCACCAGCGACATGACAATATCTTCGCGAATAGAATCAATCGGCGGGTTGGTGACCTGTGCAAAAAGCTGTTTAAAATAATCAAACAAGAGGCGCGGTCGGTTCGAAAGTACCGCCAGCGGGGTATCGTTACCCATGGAACCGACCGGTTCCTGGCCTTCCTGGGCCATCGGAATCAGAATAAATTTAAGGTCTTCCAGGGTATAACCAAAAATGTTTTGCCTTAGCAGCAAGGTATCGAGATCAGCGCCAGGCGTATGCGCTGGCAGGGGCAGGCTGCTTAACTTAACCATCTTTTCGCGCAGCCAGGTGGCATAGGGTTTTTCGCTACAGATTTGGGATTTAATTTCGTGGTCGGTAATAATGCGGCCTGCCTCGGTATCCACCAAAAACATCTTGCCCGGCGAGAGCCGCCCTTTAAAGGCGATTTTTTCAGGGGGAATGTCGAGCACGCCTGTTTCAGAAGCCATCACCACCAGGTCGTCGGTGGTGACGGTGTAGCGCGAGGGCCGTAGTCCGTTGCGGTCGAGCGTGGCGCCCACCCGTACACCATCGGTGATGGCCATGGATGCCGGTCCATCCCAGGGTTCCATCAAGGCGCCGTGATATTCATAAAAGGCTTTTTTGTGATCATCGACAAAAATATTTTCTTGCCAGGCTTCGGGAATCATCATCATGACGGCATGGGCAATGTGCCGCCCAGACGCAATCAGCAGTTCGAGCGCGTTGTCAAAACAAGCTGAATCGCTGCCGCCTTCGATAATGACCGGAAACAGTTTTTTGATGTCGTCACCAAACAAGTTTGACTGCATTAACGATTGACGGGCCTTCATCCAATTGATGTTGCCGCGCAAGGTGTTGATTTCGCCGTTGTGGCACAAATAACGAAAGGGGTGCGCTAAATCCCAGGTGGGAAAGGTGTTGGTGCTGTAGCGCGAGTGTACCAGCGCCAAAGCGCTCTGCATCTGCGGATCCGAGAGATCGGGATAAAAAACCTCTAGTTGATGCGGCGTCAGCATGCCCTTATACACCAGTGTTTTGCTTGAGAAACTGGAGATATAAAAATTTTTTTTCTGTTGCAGGACCGAATGCGCAATGCCATGTTCGATGACCCGCCGCAACACATAAAGTTTTTGTTCAAGCGGTATAGCTGGATTGGCAGATGGATAGCGCACAAATAACTGGCGGATACGTGGCATGACCTCGCGGGCCACACGGCCAATGGCTTCGGGCTTAACCGGAACCTCACGCCAGCCAAGGATTTCCAGACCTTCAGCACTGCAGGTGTGTTGGACATGGTTAACCGTTTCCTGATATTCAGTTTCTAATTGGGGCATAAAGATCATGGCGGCCCCGTATTGGCCGGGATCGGGGAGTTCAAAACCCAATGCTGAACAACGTTGTTTTAAAAAATGGTGTGGTAACTGCAAAAGTATGCCGGCGCCATCGCCCGTTTCGGGATCACAGCCACAAGCACCGCGGTGATTCAGGTTTTTTAATATGGTGAGGGCTTTTTGAACGATATCATGGGATTTTTGGCCTTTAATATGCACCACCATGCCAACGCCGCAGGCATCTTTTTCCAGACGGGGATCATAAAGGCCTTGTTTAGGAGGCAGACCAACAGACAGATGAACAGGAGCTTCCATAAATAGTAGAAATAATCTATCAAAAATCCTTAATTTGAGGTATATCGATACTATTCAATTAAATTGCATTTAATAATTTAGAAATCTAGAATTACTTAAATGTTTTTGCGGGCTTGTCAGGTGGAACAATTTAATTATAATAATTTATATTGTTTTACATAAAATTATATAAAATACTGTAAAACAAAAAGGGGTTGAGGCATATGGAGACAAACAAAAAAAAGGTGCAAAAGTGGCAGTGGGTTTTACTGGGCGGCTTGCTTTTACTCTCGCGTAATGTGGGCTGGGCAGCGCAAGGAAACGGTTCACCCTCCAACCACGATCTCACGGTGGGTATTGCCAGCTTGTTTAAACTTTCGCTAAACAACGGACAGGTTTCGCTCGGCAGCAACTTGGATCCGGACAATTCACCGGTGGAATCACTGGGGGCGCTTTCGGTGACGGTCAAAAATAACGATAATGGACGCACGCTGTACCTGCAGACCTATATTGACGGCGACCTGACGAGCGCAGCGGACGGTGACGTCACCATTCCAAAAGAACGGGTCTTTTTTAAAGGCGGCGATGTAAGCAGTTATGCGGCTTTTAACACTTCAGCACAGACGGTCAAGACTTATGCTGCGGGATCATCCAAAGGGCATAACACGGTTAACATGGATTACAAGATCAATTTGGAATGGGATGATGAGGCGGCATCAGATTATACGGCAGTGGTGACTTATACACTGACCGATACTATTTAAATTTTCCATAGATAGAGTAGTACCACCATCTCACTGAGGGAAAGCCAGGCTAAAACCTGGCTTTTTTCGTTTTTACCCCGGATGAAGAAAGTCTGATATTTGGGTTGAATTATTCCAAAGATCATTGCAAAATGGAGTTGTATATTCCAGATTACTAAAGCCCGTCAAGACCCAAAGCTTTTTTCTATTTGGCCCCTTGGATCGCTCCGAAGAAATATAGACATAAACATTGACATAAACTAGACATAAAATACAATGGGGTTATGGGCTATCAACCCAAGATGCGTATTACACCCTATTTATTGCAATTGCTCACCCAGGCCAGCACGCTAAAGGCGTGGATCGATGCGAGTACGATTGAGGTGCCATGGGTGGTCAAATTGCAGCGCGAAACGGCTTCCCGGATTACCCATTCTTCTACGGCCATCGAAGGCAATCCATTGACCTTGCCAGAGGTGGAAGCCCTGGCGCGCGGAGAGGAAATTCCTGCTGGACAGCGTGACAGGCTGGAAATCCTGAATCACCTGGCGGCGTTGCGCTGGATATGGCAGCAGAAACCGGGTGCGGATGTTACGGAATCCAGGCTTTTGCAAATGCATCGGCTTATTACCACAGGCCTTGTGCCTGCAGGCGATTGTGGCGTGTACAAAAATCGACAAAACCGGGTGGTGGATGGGCGGGGTATGACGGTGCATCTGCCGCCGTCCCCGGAGCAGGCGGCCCCGCTTGTGTGTGAACTTATAGATTGGATTGCCAGTTCCGAAACCCGGATTTTGCATCCGCTGATTGTTAGTGCGATCGCCCACCATCGATTGGTGTCTATCCACCCGTTTGTGGATGGCAATGGCCGCAGCGGCAGGGCTTTGGCGGTATGGATTTTGTGGACACGGGGCTTTGATACACAGCATATGTTTGCAGTGGATGAATACTACTGGCAGGATCGATCCCGTTATTATCAAAAAATTCAACAGGTGCGCGAACTTGATGATGATCTTACATATTGGCTGGAGTATGCTGCTGAAGCACTCATGGACGCATTGCAGAAAACCCGCAAACGGGTGGAGTCGCTGCAAATTTCCGCCAAAGTTCCCAAGCTGGCGCTTACGGTCAGACAAGAAAACCTTTTGCGTTTTGTGCGTGACCATGGCCGGGTGCGCGCGCCGCAAATTCAAGCGGCGTTTAAAATCAGCCGCGCGCGCGTGGGTCAGTTGCTGCGTCCGCTGATTGATGCCGGTATTCTGCTCCAGGAAGGTCAGCGCCGGGGAACGACGTACCGGCTGGGGTAGTGGTCTAATGAAAAACCTACACATGCACAAAATACGGTTTTTAGGGTTGCTGGGAATGACATTAATGGCATGCGCGTGGGCGGCCGAAGTTTCCGTTCCAGCCGTCAGCCCGCGTTACGACAGCCGTTGCCACTTGCAGGCCCAGGCAGCTCAAGGTGCTTTGCGCCTTGCGTCGAGTGACGAAGCACCTGCAGTTTCAGAAGTGCCGTGTGTGCTGGCCCAAGGCCAATGTTATCTTTGGGTTGAAAAAGACAGCTCGCTTGATGAAGAAAGTTTCTGGTCAAGTGCCAATCAGTTGACGCCCGAGTGGCGGGTGCAGTTCTTAACTTTTGCCTGGGGTACCGGCGATACCGTGCCCATGAGTCAAACGGTGTTGGCGCAGACGCAGGGAAAATCATTTACGCAATCGCTTTGGGTGGATCAATTGCTTTTGCCTCATCAGTATGGTCTGGTCGAAATTTATTTGCGCCAGAACGTTAACGATTTTAAGTTTCTTAGCCAGGAGGGTGTCAGTTCTCCGTATAACCCGGATCCTTCGGCCTATGTGCTCATGCATCGGTTTTACCTGCTGCGGCGCGGTTCAGAGGCATTGGGTTTACATGCCTTTCCACAACATGTTTTTTTAAGCCGCGATCACCTGAATCCACCGCTGCGTTTGACGGCGGTGGTTTACGAACCCGACACGCGCGAAACCATTCCGGGTGTGCCGGTGCAGTTTCATTATATGGATGAAGCTCCCGCGCCGTCTGTGCGCACAAATCTTAAGGGAGAGGTTTACGCACACATTGCGCCCTACCTACAAAGTTTTTCTCAAAGCGTGGTTGACTTGCTTCGGGATCTTGATCGCGACGATGTGCGTGAACAGATCTGGCAGGTTTCAGCCGAGGCCCCCGGGCTTGAAACCGTCCACACTCAAAAATTACCTTTGCATTTTTGGCTGGTTCCAGCGGCCTGGCGTTTGATTTCTGAATTTGGGTACCAGATGGGCGCAACCGTTTCTATAGGATCAGCGCCCGTTTTTCCCAAGCCATCCTTGGCCAAGTTGCCGCTGTTTTTTGCTTCTGAATCACATATCCAGCAAGAACAAGTGCTATGGTCCATGAATCAAGTCTTTGCGCTGGAGAACGCGCGCGCAAGTTTGTCTTATAGTGATGTGCCGGGTCGTTTGGTGGTGGTCAAAGTGGCCGATCTCAACCTGCGTTTGAGTGCGGTAGATACAGACAAAAGCCTGCAAATCTCACTGTGGGACGACCATGATCAGATTTATCCGGTTTATCCAGTGCTACCCGAAGGCATTGGATTTTACGTGCCGCATGGTGGACATTACCGCTTGTCGTTAGGGTCGAAGCAAGCGCGCGAAGTCAGCATTAGTGAACACGCTGGCGCGCGCAGCCGTTGGCGCGGGCGCTGGTTGCTTGAACCTGGGGCGGCGTTTGAGTTGGATATGCCAACGTGGTGAAGCGTGCCTTGTTTGCGTTGGCTTTGATCGGTGGCCTTTGGGTGGGCAACACATGGGGTCTTGAGGCAGAAAATTCTCCTACCCTGAAAGCAGTGCGTTTTGGGGTGCTTTCGTTACTTAAATTTTCAATATCATCAAACAGCGTTACCTGGCCAAATCTGACGCCTGAACTTGAATACCATGGT
Source organism: bacterium (assembly GCA_023249225.1). Classification (GTDB taxonomy): domain Bacteria; phylum Margulisbacteria; class Marinamargulisbacteria; order JAHFDA01; family JAHFDA01; genus JAHFDA01. Next base: position 255 of record JAHFDA010000015.1, on the reverse strand, counting down.
TTTCCAAGCGCGCTTAAAGTCACCGTTAAAAGCAATGATGCCGACACCCATTGGTATGTGTCTACCTACGCCAGCGGACCCTTTCGTAGTTTGGCAGATGCTACCTTAACGTTTGATGTGTCCATGTTATCGTTTAAATTAAGCAGCGCGGCTACTTATCAAAGCATGGGTTTAAGCGCCCAAACGGTGACCAGCGGCGGCAAAGGCGAGTTTGCACTTTGGATGGATTACCAGTTGCAGCTTACGTGGGATATT
>JAHFDA010000100.1 GCA_023249225.1 bacterium | reverse complement strand
AGCAGAAGACGGCATACGAGATCAACCAGTTTGCTGGTTGTGGATCATCGCTATTTCCGCCGCCACCACCTGACATTTTAATCTCCCCTTTTTACAAATGTGGAATTACGCCGCTTGCGTGGCCCCACCTGGTACCGTTCCGGCATCAGCAGCACTCTTCTTGGCCTTGGCAGACTTCATGTGGTTGTCCAGGAATGCTTCCAGCTTGGTACGGGTTACATAGGGAACATCACCAGCCTGGATCGAGAGGATACCTTCGGTGATGGCCCGCTTAAACAAGACTTCGGCTTCGTTCTGGGCATTGAGCTTCATGCCCACCGGGCCAAAAAAGAAGTTGGCAAAATACAAACCGTAAAAGGTGGCAATAATGGCGCTGGCCATGGATTCACCCAGGCGGCCAATGTCCGACAAGTCTGAAAGCACAATGATCAGGCCCAGCACCGTGCCGATTAAACCAAAGGTGGGCGCGTAGCCGGCCAGGGTAATCCACACGTTCACCACGGCTTTATGACGCTGACCCATAGACTGAATTTCGTGCTCGAGCGTTTCGTGGATCACATGCGGGTCAATGTTGTCGATGAGCATCTTAAGCGCCAGTTTAAGGTAGGGGTCTTTGGTCTCTTTCATGTCTTTTTCAATGGCGATCATGCCACTGCGGCGGGCCTTTTGGGCAATATCCACCAGCGTGTCAATGGTTCTGCTGGCATCAAAATTCTGCGGCTTAAAGACCAGCCCAAAAGACTTCAGCACGCGCTTGATCAGGTGACCCGGAAACGAGAACATGGAGCAAAAAATGGTGCCCCCGATCACCAGTGTAAAGGCTTCTACGTTCCACAGGTGCGAGATCAGGTGATAGCTGGCCATCACGCCCAGCACGATACCCATGCCGCCTATCAGACCAAAAATTGTTAAAAAATCCATGTTAAACCCTTCTTACTTTTGCCTTATTGCACTACGCCTTCTTCGCCTCTGCTGTTGCTCCACCGCCGCGTTGAAATACCAGGCGGCCTTCGGCTTCCATCTGCTTGATTTTGCTCAAGATGCTTTCCTGTGAGTTTTGGATACGCACAGGCGATTCTGAACCGCCAAATTCCATTTCCTCTTGAAGGATCTGCGCCGCACCTTCGGTCAGGTTCTTGGTGACGCGTTCGATAAATTCCGGCGCCTGGCCCTTTAAGGCCACCGCCAGTTCAGACGTGTCTACGTTGCGCAAAATGCGTTGCAGCGTATCGTCGCTTTGCAGCGAAAGATCCTCGAAGAACATCATGCCCTTGCGCAGACGGGCATAAAGATCCTTTTTGTCTGCCGCCTGCTGCAATGTTTCGAGCACGCGTTTTGAGGCTGCTTCGCCCAATTTGTCGATGATGCGCGAAATTTGATAGCCGCCACCCACTGTAAATTCAAGGCGTTCGGCCATGTTCTTTTCGAGCGCGTCAATTTTTTCCTGGTCCAGCATGCGCCGGTTGGCCATGGCCACCAAAATGGACACCTGCTTGTCGTCCGGAAATTCTTTAAGCACGGCCGCCCCGTCACTGGGGGTCATGTGCGAAAGCACTGCCACGGCCTCGTCATCGGTCAGGTCGAGCAGCAGATCCGCCACGCGGCCTTTTTCGGCCTTGCGCAGAAAAGCAAAGGGGGCGTTTTCGTCAACGGTCTCCTCTGGTTTTGCCGCGGCAGCAGCCACCTGTTCGGGTGTTGCGCCTTCGGCATGTTCCTGCGGCTTAGCTTCACCTCCATCGTGATTTTTAGCTTCACCCTGTTCATGAGCCATAACATCGCCTCCTTTCTCTTGGTTTATTTCTTCTGGCTGTTTGGCTGCTTCGTTTGGTATTTGCGCCCCTTCGGCCACAACGGCCTCGGCAGGCACGGGTTCTGCGCCGACCCCATTGGCATCTGCTTCGGCCATGGCCGGAATTTCTTCGGTGGGCGCGGCTGGTTCTTCCTCTTCAGGCAGTTCTTCGCCTGGGATGGAGCCGTCTGGGTTCAGCAGGCCCGCTTCCATCTTTTTAAGTTCGGCCAACAAGGCCTGTTTTTCACGCAAATAGGCCAGCGCATCGTTCATGCCGCGCCGGATGGTCCACAGCACCATAAACACCACGGTAAACAAAAGGCCCAGCGTAATCAGCGCAATCAGCACCGCCGCCGCGCCAAAGATGTTGCGGGCTTTGGTAAATTCGTTTAAGAAAGCTTCGCGGCTGCGCATGGGCACAGCCGTGTCTTCTTTGGTCATTTTAAAATTGACGTCAGTGCGGGCCGAAATATCGTGCACAAATTCAGATTCTTTTTTGCCCTTGTCTTCGTCTTCTTTTTTCTTGTCAGGGTCTTTGGGATCGCCACCCGTTTCTTTGAGGCTCTCTTTATCGGTGCGGTAGATCTCACGCGCCTCGTCTTTAACAATCTGCACCTTGCGCACGATCAGTTTGTCACCCCGTTCGGCGTTAAGCCCCACCAGTTCGATGACCGTGTTTTGCACCTGCGCCATCAGGCGGTCGCTGATTTTCTCGGGTACGCCAACGTTGACTTCAATTTTTTCAACGTCAACGATGTTCTCGGGTGCTTCGGGGGTCTTGATATCAGGAATACCAGGCAACACGCCACCGCCACGCTTTTGCAGGCGTTCGCCCTTGTAAGCTTTAAGTTTGACATCGATTGCCACAATGGAATTGTTCGGTCCCAGCATGGTATCGAGGGCGGTCTTGACGCGCTCCTCGAGCAGTTTCTCGAGCCGCAGCTCTTCAGAGAAAAGAAAGTTACTCGCATTTTCGGCCTGCACCGCTTGCGGAATGGCCATGAAAAACAGCCCAAACAATAAACAGAGAGCAAGTGTTTTTATAGGTTTCATAACGGGTTTTATTCCCGTTGTTTTGGGGTTTAAACTATTTAAGTTTTTCGATATAACTTATTGTCCCACCAGCTTGTTGATTTCTGATAGAAACACCTGGGCTTCGGCATGGTTGGGGTCAATTTTTAAGATTTTTTCCCAGGCCAGCTTGGCGTTGCCATAATCCTTAAGCATGTAATAGGCCGAACCCATGCGCAAAAGGGCGGTGGTGTTGTTGGGATCGACCTGGATGACAGACTGACACTCGTTAATCACTTCGTCATAACGGTTGTTATAAAAGTGGTACAGGGCTTCGTTAAGCTTTTTAGTGACCAGATCCTTGCTCGAGGAAAAGTCGATTTTCAGGTTATCCGCCTGGGCCACCGAAGGATCGCCTTTAACCATATTGCGAATCGAGACAATCTGCGGATCCTTGGGTTGTATGGCATAGGCGTATTCGATATCTTCTTTGGCTCCAATGGCATTGCCCTCGATAAATTTGTTGATGGCATCACGGATAAATATGGCCGTACGCAGTTTTTTGCTTTTGTCATCTCCAAACGAGGCCACCACCTCTACGTCGCGGGCCTTTTCACGCCGATCCTTGATGGTGTCAATGCTCATTAAAAATTTCACCAGACGCTCGCGTGTTAAAGGCTGGTTGGTCACCTTGCTTAAACGGCCAATTTTGTTAAACAGCTTGATCATGTCGCGCGCTTCTGATTCGGGAATAGCCTCATGCGGCCTGAAGGTAATCTGGTCAGCCGGCAAGTAGCCTGCCGCCACCGCGCCTTCAATGGCCTTGGTAGCCCACAGATCCTTGGGCAAGTCATCGAAATAACCCTGGTAGTTTTCCTGCACCGGTATGCGGTTGATGTTGACCAGCACGGCCACCAAAAAAGCGCGTGTAATTTCTTCCTGGGGTTTAAAAGTGTTGTCGTTAAAGCCAAACAACAGACCTTCTTTAATCAACCAGACCGCGTCTTCAAAGATGGGATCATCTTGCATCAGATCGGTAAACTGCGTGGGAGCCGTGGCATCGGTCGGGGGAGAAGCGGCATCGGCCGGAGCATCTGCGGCATAAACCAGCCTGGGAGCCAGCATCAAACTTGCAAACAGGTTAAATACTAAAAAGAGAGCGACAAACCTTGCCAGTGAATTTTTCATGTTATTGGCCCTGCTTTTCCGCGATCTTCTGTTGCATGATGAACAAGCTGGGATTGTCGGGATAAATCTTTAAGGCGCGTTCAATTTGGTTCTGCGCTTCAGAAAAATTGGCTTGTTTATAGGCTTCTTCTGCCTTTTTAAAGAATTCATAGGCCTTCATTTCTTTTTCAAGATCGCTCATGGACATGATGGAGACCACGCGCTGGATCTTGTCGAGCCGCACTTTAAGTTTGGCGTTGTCGGGTTCAAGTTCAAGCGCCTTGGCCAGGTTGTAATGCGAGGTTAAAAAGAAGCCGTTCTGGTAGGCATGAATGCCGGTTTCGTTCAGTTGAGCGGCAATTTGCTGCTTTTGCTCATGGGTAGAGCCGCCAATTTTAAAACGGATCGAAAAACGGCTGGCGTGTCCCAGCTCCATGGAGCCATCGGAATAATCGGCATAAAAGGGATCCAGGTTAAGTCCTACGCCCCAGGTAAATTCGTCGTAATTGACGCCGCCGCGCAGGGCAATGGCCGGGTGCAGCATAAATTCAGTGCCGGCAAACCAGTGCGAAAGTCCGTCACCCAGGTCAAAGGCTAACAGAAAGTTATCGTTGATCTGATACGCCACTCCGGCGCGCAGATTCATGTCAAACTTATCGCTGGTCTTGGTCACGTCCGTCATGGCCACCAGGTTCATGGCCGTCAGGCCCACACGCAGACGATCCATGTAATAAAGCACTCCACCGTCAATCAGCGTCACATCATCGGTATAGCTTGCCAGGCTGCGGGTGAACTTTTTGTAGTTGATTCCCAGCGATAAGGCCGGTGACAGTTTGGTGGCAAAGCTGCCCCCTAATGATGATTTGGAATCGTTAAACGACGAAGTCAGATTATTTTGCGAATCGCGGCCTTCAAAGGTTGGCGAGGTGAGCGCCGCCGAATGAAAGGCAAAAACCTGGTCGGGCATGGGCCACACAAAACCATGGTAGTTAAATTTGTATCCATAAAATAGCTCCGAAGACAAAGTGGACAGCTCCATTTTTTCAACTTGCATCAAACCGGCCGGATTCCAATACATGGCTTCGGCTGAATCAGCCACTGCCACAAAAGCCTTGCCCATTCCCAATGATCGCGCGCCTGCGCCATAGTTATAAAACGCATCGGCGCGACCGCCGTCCCCAGACGCGGCAAAAGCACTGCAGGCATGCAAAATCTGAATAGCCATACAGATGGTCACTATATATCTAAAAATTGTCATATTTAAGGCGGACTCCTGTATTGTTCCCAAATTCATAAATATCTAAACAATTTAATAATGTAAAATTTACTATAGTATTTAAATTAATCATGATTTAGTGTCGTTTTTCCAATGCGGGTCTTGTTTTAAACATGGGATTGCCGAAAAAGTCCGCTTTTATGTCATCCCCACATGATTTTAGCGGGCTAACTTCATTACCTGCCCATCAAGGGAGTGCTCTATAAATCAGAGGGTTTCCCAGGGTTGGACTGCGACTGATTGCCATACCCCCCCCCCAGGCCCAGCCTGGGCCTTATGAAACAGGCAATAACCTGTCCAGCCCGCAGCGGCCCCTGCCGCTGTGATGAGAAACCTCATGCCGGGTTCCCGTTCATCTGGGAAAATCCGCAGCGGCTGGGGCCACTGCGGGTAAACGTACCCCGCCCACCTACAAGTTGGTATCCGTCTCTTCAAGCACAGCGGCTGGGGCCGCTGCGGGCTAAACAGAATGTGCCCAACTTTCAGTTCCCAGGCGGGGCCTGGGAGATCGGTATAATCGTCCCGTGTCCAGGACAAGCAAAAGTTCAACAGATATTCTATTTGTCACAGGGTCTGTGTTTCGCAGGGTCAAACTGTTCCAAAAACATAGGCCCTTGGCAGAATTGTTTCTTGAAAACCTTGAGTTTTATCGCAAGCAGCTTAAGATCTACATGCTTGGGTATGTCCTCATGCCAGATCATTATCACCTGCTCATACACCTTAATGAGGACGTAATCAGTTCTGATTTTCTTCGCAAAATAAAGTCTTTTTACGGCAAATTAGCGGTGGACTGGTTAACCAAAAACCATACGCAGGATTTGGAGTTATTTCGGCTCAAAAATACCCCTACAAAACACCGGGACAGCACCTACGGCATATTGCAATACGACAACGTGGTGCTGCCCTGCTCCAGTCTGCCTATCGCCAAAACCAAACTCGAATATATCCACCAAAACCCGGTTAAGGCAGGTCTGGTTGAAAATCCCGAACATTATCCTTACTCAAGCTATCGATTCTATAAACAGGGCACTCAAGGAAAGCTCATTTTAAGCAGGCTGGACTGCGATTAATTGCCGTATCCCCCCAGGCCCTGCCTGGGTCTTATAAAACAGGCAATACCCTGTCCAGCCCGCAGCGGCCCCAGCCGCTGTGCCAAGAAACCTCATGCCGGATTCCCATTCATCCGGGAAAACCCGCAGCGGCCCCAGCCGCTGTGCTAAGAAACCTCTATGCCAGATTCCCGTTCATCTGAGAAAACCCACAGCGGCTGGGGCACGCCTGCGGGTAAACGACACCCCACCTGCTAAGTCGGGATCCGTCCTCTTCAAGCACAGCGGCTGGGGCCGCTGCGAGCTAAACAGAATGTGTCTAACTCTTTG
>JAHFDA010000099.1 GCA_023249225.1 bacterium | reverse complement strand
ACGGCAGCAGCGCCTTGCCCGTGACCGGGTTGCCGTAATAGGGCTGATGCATGTGCCAGATGAGCGCCACGCAAAGCTTTGAAGAGGACATCCTTTTTATTGTACCCAATCGGATAGAATAATCGCGTGCTTCGTAAGTTTTTGCGCGCCCTGCAAGAAGTGGATTACGCGCTTGTCCGCCTTGTTGAATGGCCCTTTCCGAAAAAGTATCAACGCCGGGGCCAATGCCATAAGACGGGCGTATGCTGTCGCAATATTGGCGTGGTGGCGCCGGACTGGGTGTTCCGTTCACGCGCGGCCACGCGTATGGTGCAATGGTGGTATGAGTATGTAAACGAGTTTTACTTAAAACAAATTGAAGCCGATGAGCAGGTATTTGTGTTTGGTTGTCCGTATCTCAAAGAAAATACGTGCAGCCGTTATGCCAGCCGTCCGCCCATCTGTCGGAACTACCCCCAGGGGGGATTTTTTACCCGTCCGGCAACGTTTCAAACCTGCGGGTATCATTTTCAAAAAAAACTACGATAACGCCAACAATTTTTCCAGAACCTGCCCGTTAAATTCACGGGCCTCGTCGTTGGCATGCGCCCGGGTCGCTGCGTTCATGCCTTCGGTATTAGAAGGTAATACATTTTCGATTGTGGTCAGCTTACGATCGGCAAGCAAGCGCGGGCTGAGGGTGTCCCGTGCCAGCTCGGCTGCCAGCACGTACAGGGCATATTTAAGGATGTCAGACGGTTTGAGTTCAGCGCGTTCCACAAACGCTTTGTTAGCCTTGGCGGACACCAGCTTGAAAAATCGATTGTACTGCGCCAGCAATTCTTCTTCGGGCTTAAGACCCAGCGCATGCTGGTGCCGCAGCAGGCGCAGCAAGATGGATGTCAGCAAGTTTTCTTTATGGGCTGCACTCATCGTTGCCAGGCGTTGCTGCGCTTGGGCTACCCGCGCTGCCAGCGCTGGGTCAGCCTCTTTGGCAGCAAATAAAAAGCGGATGTAGGCAGGTAACACTTTTTCTAAGCGGCCTACATAACGCAAGGCTGCTTGCTCTAAGGCCTCGGTCGATGGAATGGAAGGGTCGATCATTTCGGGAGCCGCAATTCGAAACTCGGGTAACAGATCGACCACGGCAACGGCAGCATCGTCGATAAAGTGGATCAAAAACGGATCAGTGGTTCCAGCGGGTTGGGATTCTTGCAATCTTTTTTTGACATGCGATTTTTCAACCACGGCATCGGCAATTAGATTGGCAGCCGACTGCGGGCTGTGGTTGCCGGGTGCAAGCACTGGAATCAAGGCTTTGATCGTGTTGTTTGCTGCATCGGAGGTAAGCACAAAGCGCGCAGACGTTGGATCAACTTGATGGCTGCGGATCTTGGGACCGATGACTTCGAACGCTTCGCTACCCCAGGCAATAATCCCTCCGGGAGCTTTTTGATCTTCCGAAATTTGCGTCAAAACCCCTGTGGCTGCCTCGTAGACCCGACAATCACCTACATTGGCCACCCAGGCCTGTCCACTGACCCGTTCAAAAAACACAAAGGCTGCCGCAGTGGAAAACCGTGTTTGCGGGTCAGGATTGAGTCTCATAAGTTCGGTGTTCACCCCCATGAAGGCATTGTTGATCAAGTCTTCCATGGTGCCCAGATCGACGGTCTCGCTGTGCGTGCGCAAATAATGGTCAAAAAGAGCTGCTGCTTTGGCACTGACTAACTTGCCACCACCTTGTTCGTCGCGACTATTTAAGCTGACGCCATCAAGCACCCCATATACTTCGATGACCGCCCCGCCCTTAAGTCGAAAACCCTGGGCATTCACATACAGATAATCGTCGCCCGTATGCGCCCTATCGCCGGGGCGTACGGTCACACCGATGCTCTTCGGAAGCTCGTCGTCGATAATCAATGCCCGGTTTTCCTGAAGCAGCAAGTGCGCTGCCGTATGACCATGATCGGCTCCCATCAAGGCATATTCAGAAGGGCCGGCCCAGCGCCGTTCAACCTTGCAAGCAACCCACTTGACGATCTCCACATGATCGACCCGTTTGCGGCCCGTAAAGGTCCAGCCCATGTCTAAATTTGTCCCGTTTTTTAAGACCACATGCTGACCACGCTGCATCAGCCGAAAAAGTGCAAGATTGTATTCAGTGTCTGGCAAGTGAACCTGGATACGTGTCGGCACTGGCGCGGGTCGTTTTAATCTCTCGATGCGTTCGTCCAATTCGTCACGCATGCCCACCAATAAGGCCCCCAATTCCGTATGTCTGCCTGAACGCAGGATCTCACCGAAACCTGCATCTGTTACTCTGCGCAAATTCATGACTTGCCTCCTGGTTGCGTGTCTTGTTCGGTAGGGTCTGTGACCGGGATTGAAAAATTTCTCCTGACTTCATCAAGCACCGTTTTGACCGAAATGTCCGTGCCGCGGGTCAACTGATCCCGAACGACGCGCACAATGTGGGTGCGTAGCTGATCGGCTTCCACCACAAAGCCCTCTGCTGCCAGAACGGTGGTGTAACGTTGGGTAATGCTGTCCACCAGGCGCGCGATGCCGCTGTTCTCTTGAGCAATTTGCCGGTCGATTTCGGCAATTTCGGCTTCGACCAGGGTATTTAAACGTTCCATAAGCATCCCCAGCGTTTGATACTGACCGGTTTGCAACAGACGCGGAATTTCTACAGTCTCGGCGGCGGGACGTTCCTCTCCAGCTATTGAAAATATTTCTTTAAGGCGACCCAGTTCTTGAGACAATTTTTCAAGACTTGCTTCAATACTTTTAGGGCGCAGGCACAGGGCCATCATGGCCCGCAGATATTCTTCAAGCACGATGGGATCCACGGCTTGACTGGTCTGGCGCTGGATGACCGGCGCATATTTTTGTGCCAGGGTAAAGAGTTGCTGTTTAAGATCCATGGTTTGACTCAAGGGGTTTCGTGGTGAGCGTAAATTAAAGCGCCGTCCGAGAGCCAAGATCAAACCCACGGCTAGCAATCCACCTCCAATAATGGCTGCCACCAGGATCCCCGAGCGGTGATTGCCTGGAGCTTGAGGTGGATCCTGCTGCGGTTTTGGATTTTGCGGGGGATTATTTTCGGGAGCATTTTCATCCACATTTTTGGGATCGTGGTTTTCGCTGACCACGTAGGCTTTGCGAAGCAGTTCGGTGTTTCCCTGTGTAAGTACCAGCTCATTGCCTTCTAGCGTTGCCTGCCATTCTTTTGACGTCAGTGTAAAACAAGCCAGCGCCATTTGATTGTTGACCTTGGAACCCAGGGCCATCAGTTTGTTATCTAGCATTTTGGCGCTCGCGGCTGAACCAGCGCCAAAGCCCATTTCATCCTGGGCGGCGACAATGGTTGGGATCAATTCGCTTTGCAAGGCATCGGGAATCTGGGCAATAAGCATGGGATCAAGGTGGTAGGTCCTTGCCATCTGGGCCACTTCATCGGGTGTAGCGGCCACTGCGGTGCTGGATAAAAGTACTGCCGGACTGCCAAAAGAAAGGGTTGTCGCCAGCATGACTGAACGCAACGGTACAAACAAAAATCGGTTGGCAACCCGACGATAGGCCCAGGGAGTCTGATACATAACTAACATCTATCGTTGCAAATATAGACAGATTTCAATATTTTAATAGGTTAAAAATACAGATAATTTTGTAAATTTTTACAACAATTATGACTTGTGCGTTGGAATCACTACTTTAAATGTAGACCCCTTTCCAACCTTACTGTCGAGCTGAATCTGGCCTCTGTGCCCGTCGACGAAAGACTTACATAAAGACAGGCCCAGGCCCAGGCCTTCCTGGGTATGGACGTCGTTTTCGATACGGTAGAAACGTTCGAAGATCTTATGTTGTTCGACTTCGGGGATACCGTTGCCCTGATCTTTGACCGCAAACCAGTAATCTTGTTCTCCCCGACCGCCTTCTATTGTAATGGTGGTGTTAGGGGGCGAATATTTGATGGCGTTGGTGATCAGGTTTGACAGCACTTGCTCAAGCCGTAGAGGGTCACCCGGCACCTGGCCAGCCAGTTTTTGGGTTTCTTCAGCCATGATGACATTGATGTTTTTTTCGCGCGCGCGCGGTTTGGCGGCATCCACGCTGCTTTGCAGCATCTTGTGAAAATCATAATCCACAATCTGTACGGCCTGCTCGCCACTGCTGACCTCGGCCAGATTGAGCATGTTGTGAATAATGCCAGACAAGCGCCGGGTCTGTCGCAAGATCACATCGACAAAGTCAAAACGTTCAGCATCAGTCAAAGTCTTTTTATCTTTCATCAGGCGGGCGTAACCTTCAATCGAAGTCAGGGGGGTATTCAGTTCGTGGGTTACATTGGAAATCAATTTTTCCACCGCGCTGGCAAAAATCTCGTCATCGGTGCGGTCGCGCAGCAGCAGCATGGGCCCGCCGTCCAGACTGCTTCCCAGGCGCTGCACGCTAAAACTATGTTCTACAGCTTTAAGATTGGGCACAAAAGTCCACGTGCTTTTGTGCTGGGCTTCAAGTTCATGGCGCACGGTATCAGGCAGCAGGCTTTCGTACACCAGCGCCTGCACCTCGGCCCGGTCGCGTCCGAGAAACTCCAAAAAAGTATCGTTGACATAAGCCACGGTTCCATCGGAAGCAAAGGTGACTACTCCCCAATTGACGTGCTTCATAAGATCCAACAAGCGTTCACGCGAGATACGGTTTTCTTTCTGAAGATTGTAGCGTTCAAGACACTGGTCCACGACCAGTGCCAACTGAAAATCATCCCAGGGCTTGGTAATGTACTGGTAGATATGGCCTTCGTTGATGGCCGCCACCACGCTTTCAAGCTCGCTGTAGCCCGTCAGCATCACGCGGATGGCATCGGGTTGCAGTTGCCGGGCCTGGGCTAAAAACTCGTAACCCGACATCTGGGGCATCCGTTGGTCAGAAAGGATCAGCGCGGCTTCGTTGCTTTTGAGCCAGTTGAGACCGGCCTGGCCGTTTTCAACGGTTTGAATTTGAAAGTCGCGGTTGTGATGCCGCAGCAAGCGACGCAAACTGCTTAAGACCGACGCTTCGTCGTCCACAATCAGAATGCTGCGGCACGGCGTTAACGCGGAAGTCATGGTTAATGCATGTGTTCTTTGACCTTGTCGAGCAGTCGGTCAGGGTCAATGGGTTTCATGATGTAAGATTTGGCGCCCAGGTTAAAACACTTTTCAAGATCGCCCACCGTGCGGCGCGACGAAATGATGATCACCGGAATGTGCTTGGTGCGGCGCGACAACTTGATGTCTTTGATCACTTCAAAACCAGATTTGCCAGGCAACATCAGATCGAGCAGGATCACATCGGGATGTTTTTGGGTGTCAAGATGTTTGGCCACCTTGTCGCCGCTATCAAGATGAGTCACCCCCACTTTAATTTCGCTTAAGTAGAGCTGGATCAGACGGGCCACATCATTGTCGTCTTCGACCAATAATGCTTCCATAACCCTAGGTTTCCACCGGTATGAAAATAATAAACATTGAACCTATACTTTAAGGAGTATGTCTTTTTCAAGAAGTATGCCTGGCAGCCTTGCCGCTAAAATTTACGGAATATTTGGAAGCGCCTTTTTGCTGGCTACCCTGGTAGCGGCTGGAACCAATATCTACCAATATGTCCGCACAACCGAATCGTTAAACCGCCTGGTTGAACAGCGTTACCGCCATACCGCTCTGGTACAGGCCACTCGGCAGCACCTTACCGAAATTGTCTTGCTAAGCCAGGAGTACCTTTTGACGCAGCCTAAAGAAACTATTCTGGTAGACCGTATTTTGAATGAATTTAAAAGTTTGCAAGCACGCTACGCCGAGCTGGTGACCTTGTTGAGTACCAACCTGTCACAAACCGCCGCCGAACATAACGCCGAAGACATCGAAGATCTGGTGCAACTGGTCAAAGCCCTGCAACCGTTTAAACAACTGGCCGATGAACTGCTTGGCACTTCGGCAGCTCGTGTAGATCCCGTGTGGTTGCACCGCGAGGTGACCGGAAGCAGCCTGCATGCGCGCCTGCTGCTCGAACGCCTATCACTTCGTAATCAAGCGGCCATGCAGGCAGACGCCCTCAATGCCAAGACTGCCCAACTACACGCCTTGCAAGCTGCCCTGCTCTGCCTGCTGCTGGTGGGAGCGCTTATTTTTTGGGTGACGCAGCAATTCTTAAAAAGCCTGATCGGCGCCATCCAGGAACTCAAATTATCGGCGGAGGCCATTGCCCAGGGCCACAGCGATGTGCGGCTGCATGCCGCGCGCAACGATGAGCTGGGTGATCTGGCCAGCGCGCTCGACAGCATGCACAAAACGCTGGTGCAGCAAAATACCTTGATTGTGCAATCTTCTAAAATGGCCGCAGTGGGTCAGTTGGCCGCAGGTATCGCGCACGAGATCAATAACCCGACTGGATTCATTAAAAGCAACCTGGCGATGCTCAAGACTTATGTCGAGGCCGCCACCCAAGCCCTTAAACGCCACCCCGAAGAACTCAAAAATACCATTGTGCAAGACTTTATTGAAGAGGGCCTGCCCATGGTGTCGGAGTCTCTCGACGGCGCCCACCGCATTCAGGACATTGTGCAAAACATGAAGTCCTTTGCGCGTCAGGACGATGG
>JAHFDA010000002.1 GCA_023249225.1 bacterium | reverse complement strand
CTGATCGGGATCGATCTCGGCAAACATAATTTCCACCTTCTGGGCCAAGACAAATCGGGCCGCGAGGTGTTTCGCAAAAAGCTCTCGCGAGCGCAGATGATGCGGTTCTTCGGCAACTTGCCGAGCTGCGTCGTGGTAACGGAAGCCTGTGCCGGCTCTCACTTCATCGCCCGTCAGCTTGCGGCGATGGGGCATACGACCAAGTTGATTTCACCGCAGTTTGTCCGCCCTTTCGTCAAGGGCAACAAAAATGACTTTATCGACGCAGAGGCCATTTGCGAGGCGGCTTCCCGTCCGTCCATGCGCTTCGTTACGCCTAAAACCGAGTCTCAGCAAACCCTGTCTGTCCTGCATCGCATGCGCGAGTCGTTGGTGCATGACCGCACCAAGACAGCCAATCAGATGCACGGTTTCCTGCTGGAATTTGGCATCAGCCTGCCCAAAGGCTCAGCCATCATGAAGCGTTTGGCAGCTGTTTTGGCCGAGCATGAGCTGCCTGTGCGGCTGACAGTGCTGTTGCAACGCCTGCACGATCACTTCGTTTACCTGGATGAACAGATCAAGGAACTGGACAAAGAACTGGCTTGCCAGCTGGCCGACGATGATCTGGGGAGCCGTTTGCTTAGCATGCCGTGTGTCGGTCCGATCACCGCCAGCCTTCTGGCTGTAGAAATGGGCGATGGCAAGCAATACCGATGCAGTCGCGATTTTGCGGCTTCAGTGGGCTTGGTGCCGCGACAGTACAGCACGGGCGGCAAAGCCAATTTGTTGGGGATCAGCAAGCGGGGTGACAAGCACCTGCGGCAACTGCTGGTGCAATGCTCCAGGGTTTACATGCAGAGGCTGGATCATCAGAAGGGGGCTTTGGCCGACTGGGTGCGAGCGCTGCTGCGCCGACGACACTCGAATGTGGTGGCCTGTGCCCTGGCCAACAAACTGGCGCGTATCGCTTGGGCGATAGCGGCTCACCATGCGCAATATGAAGCAGGGCCAGACGCCTTGAACGCCTGACCCTGCGGTTGTTGCAGTACCACAATTCACCCTTCAGGTTTTGCGATAGCTGAACAACGGATGACGTGAACGGCCTACCGGCCTGGCGAAGATCCTGACATAAAAATCGGCTTCAGAAGCCGACGGGCTTTTAAGGATCGTCAGGCGCGACTCTCATCGTGGCGCTGGGGCAAGCCCCAAACAGACGCCGGATAGATTTAAGCAAGCCAACCACATCGCCCGTTAATCAGTATTGCAAAAATGGGGGGACCATAGATTTTTTTGCGTGCCGAAAAGGTCGTTATACGCAGCGCTTGGTCGCTGTCAGGGTAAAGCACAAGGGCAATTGCGCCGGCTGATCCTCGTACTGATCGTAGAGTTCCTCGCGATTGCAATGCGGGTATTCCTGCAAGTGGCCGATCTGCAGGCCCGCCGCAATCGCTCCGTTGACCAGGCTGCCCAGGGTATGCACGAACCAATAGGAGGTTGGACCGGTAGTTTCAGCCAGCCCTTCGTACACGATGGATTCCTGCAGCACAAAGGGCTCACGCTGAAAATAGGCGCTGGCGGGCCGCAGCGGGTCGCTCGCCCGCGGGTCGAACACCTCGAGGAACGGATGGGTTTCATACATCACCAGGGTGCCACCCGGTTTCAAGGTACTGGCAACGTGCCGCATGAACAACGCCACATCGGGCATCCAGCCCAGTACACCGATCGTCACTAAGGCGACATCGAAGCGTTCGTGCAAGCGCTCGGGTAGTTGATGGATATCGGTTTCGATGAATTCGGGGCAATGGGGCGACACGGCGGCCAGCTCTTCGGCCTGTTGCAGGAAGGCCCGGGATTGATCGACCCCGACGACCGAGCGCGCGCCCAGGCCGAACAGCGACAGGCTTTCGCGGCCGTTGTTACAACACAGTTGCACCACATCCTTGCCCTCTACGCCGACCGCTTGCAGCAGCGCGGTGATGGTCGGGTCCAGGCACGAAAACCTCGGGTTGACCACCGCGCCCAACAACGCTTTCCAGGTCGGCGTGTCTTTGTGCAGCCTGGCGGATGCATCCCAGGCGTCCTTATTGCTGGCGATTGCTTGTTGAGCCGAGG
>JAHFDA010000073.1 GCA_023249225.1 bacterium | reverse complement strand
TTTGTTCAGAAAGCAACTGGCAGACTTCGAGCTTGCCTTTTAAGCCTTTAGAAACATCGGTCACAATATAGCTGTCGTAATAAATGACTTCTTCGAGCAAGCGCGAACTCATGTCGAGAATCAGCCCGAGATATGAAGGAATACCCTTGAGATACCAGATATGGCTTACCGGCGATGCCAGCTCGATATGGCCCATGCGTTCGCGACGCACCTTGGAATGGGTGACTTCGACGCCGCAGCGTTCGCAAACAATGCCACGATAGCGCACCCGACGGTATTTTCCACAAGAACATTCCCAGTCCTTGACCGGACCAAATATTTTTTCACAGAAAAGGCCCTTGCGCTCGGGGCGAAAGGTGCGATAGTTAATGGTCTCTGGTTTTTCGACTTCGCCATGCGACCAGAATCGGATGCGTTCCGGAGAAGCCAATCCGATGCGGATCATGTCAAATTCGTTTGGGTTATTCGCTAGCATAATTCCTCCACTTGTCTGCTTTATTGCAGGCTTTAACGGGTATCGACTTCAATTTCATCTTTGGTCTGTACTCTGACATCAAGGGCAATACTGCGTAGTTCGCGTAGCAAGACCCGGAACGATTCGGGTGTGCCCGGACGTGCCATGACCTTGCCTTTGATAATAGACTCATAGGCTTTGGCACGGCCACTGACATCGTCTGATTTAATGGTCAGAAGTTCCTGCAAGGTATGTGCTGCCCCGTAAGCTTCGAGTGTCCATACTTCCATTTCACCAAAGCGTTGGCCACCGAACTGCGCTTTACCACCGAGCGGTTGTTGTGTGACCAAGCTATAGGGCCCTGTGGAACGGGCATGCATCTTGTCTTCGACCATGTGTATCAATTTCATGATGTACATGTAGCCCACCATGACCTCGCGGTCAAAATAGTCTCCGGTACGACCATCGCGCAAACGCACT
The DNA here is from genome assembly GCA_023249225.1 of bacterium. GTDB lineage: Bacteria > Margulisbacteria > Marinamargulisbacteria > JAHFDA01 > JAHFDA01 > JAHFDA01. The sequence continues at coordinate 16,722 of JAHFDA010000073.1, read as the reverse complement.
TTGCCATCGGTTGAAATCCATCCAAAGCCAGGAACCCGCTTGGCCTCATTGAGTTTGTCTACGACCAGCTTTACAGATTGCTCCTCGCCGAGCACTTCGTCGAAACTGGGTACTGTGTAAGCCTCGCCCAGTATGTTTCCTGCCAGACCAAGCATGGTTTCAAAAAGCTGACCTACGTTCATACGGCTGGGAACACCCAAGGGGTTCAGCACGATATCGATCGGCCGACCATCGGGCAGCATGGGCATGTCTTCTTGGGGCATGATAATGCTGACCACACCCTTGTTGCCGTGCCGACCGGCAATTTTGTCGCCGATCATGACCTTGCGGCGTTGGGCAACATAGACGCGAACCACTTGATTGACACCCGGAGGTAAATCATCGTTTTTATCGCGCGAAAGTATACGGATGTCGATGACTTTGCCAGTTTGTCCGGAGCTCACCCGCAATGAGGTATCACGCATGTCACGGGCCTTGTCTCCAAAGATTGCTCGCAATAATTTTTCCTCGGCGGGGGGCTCGGTTTCGCCTTTGGGAGTGACCTTGCCTACCAGGATATCACCCGAGGATACTTCGGCTCCGATACGAATGACGCCATCTTCGCTCAAATCTTTAAGAGCTTCTTCGGACACATTGGGTACTTCGCGCGTGAGTTCTTCGGGACCCAATTTGGTGGTACGCACATCGATCTCGTAACGGTGGATATGGATCGACGTAAAAATATCGTCGGTCACAAGACGTTCGCTGACCATAATGGCATCTTCGAAGTTATATCCTTCCCAAGGCATAAAAGCCACGAGCACGTTACGCCCCAGTGCCAGTTCACCGTTGGCAATCGATGTGCCATCGGCAATGGGTTCGGCCTGGGACACCAGATCACCGGCTTTGACCACCGGACGCTGATTGCGGCAGGTGTTTTGATTGGAGCGTTGGTATTTGACCAGTTTATAAACATCTCTTTTGCCCTGGTCTGTTTTAATGATGATCTCCTGGGCATCGGCCGACACCACTTCTCCGGCTTCGCGGGCTTTGAGCAAGGCGCTGCAGTCGCGGGCAATGACCGCCTCGAGGCCCGATCCCACCGTAGGGGGTTCGGGGTACATGAGCGGCGTGGCCTGGCGTTGCATGTTGGCACCCATCAAAGCGCGGTTGGCATCGTCGTGTTCGAGAAACGGAATTAAGGCCGTTGTGATGCCGAGCAGCTGACGCGGACTGACGCCCACGTAGCCAATGTCTTTTGATTCGGTAAAAATAAAATCTTTATTGAGACGGGCTGGATTACGTTTGTCCATAAAGCTGCCATCGGTATTGATGCGCACGTCCCACGGGGCAATCATAAATTTATCTTCTTCGTCGGCCGTGAGGTAGTGAATTTCAGTACTGACCTTGCCATCCATCACGCGCCGATAGGGTGATTCAAGAAAACCCATGTCATTGACGCGTGAATAAGTGGCCAAAGGTCCGATCAAGCCGGCGTTGGGTCCTTCGGGAGTTTCAATGGGACAGATGCGGCCATAATGGCTAGGATGAATGTCGCGCACTTCGAAACCGGCGCGTTCTTTGGTTAATCCTCCGGGACCCAGGGCTGACAGGCGTCGTTTGTGGCCAATTTCGGACAGAGGGTTGGTTTGATCCATAAATTGCGACAGCTGGCTGCTGCCAAAAAACTCGCGCATCACTGCCACCAGGGGGCGGATATTAATCAGATGCTGGGGCACGATGTTTTCGGATCCCTTGATGGTCATTTGTTCACGGATCAGACGTTCAAGGCGCGCCAGCCCCACGCGGAACTGTTTTTGTAGTAACTCGCCTACCGTACGGATACGGCGGTTTCCAAGGTGGTCAATATCATCGGTTTGACCTCCACCGTTAATCAATGTAATCACATAATTGACCACGGCAAAAATGTCTTCATTGGTGAGCGACATATGTTCGGGATCGGTTTTGAGGTCGAGGCGTTTATTGATCTTGTAACGGCCCACTTTACCCAAATCGTACTTTTGGGGATTAAAGAACAGGCCATCGAGCAAGAGTCGCGCACCCTCGTAAGTGATCGGGTCACCCGGACGCAGCTTGCGATAAATATCCATGAGCGCATCCTTGGAGCTTTCGACGGGACCCTTTTCTAAGGTGCGTAGTAACACATCTCGGTCGGTGGCGCGATTGAGCATTTCATCGACCTCATAGCCAATGGCCCCCAGCAGCACCGTCACCGGAATTTTGCGCATTTTATTGATGTGCGCCCAGATCACATTGTTATGGTCTGATTCGATTTCAAGCCAAGCCCCACGATTAGGAATGATGGTGGCCAAGTAACTGACCTTGCCGCGGGCGGTATCCTGGCGCCGACGGAAATAGACGCCCGGAGATCTGACGAACTGGGACACGACCACGCGTTCGGCACCGTTAATTAAAAAGGATCCGTAATCAGTCATGATGGGAATATCACCCATAAAGACTTCCTGTTCCTTGACTTCGCCCGTTTCTTTATCGATCAGGCGCACCGGAACACGCAGGGGCGCGCTGTAGGTGAGTTCCAGGCGCTGACACTCCTCGTACGGGAGTTCGGGCTGATCAAGCTTGTGGCCCGGAAGAAACTCGAGTTCAAAACGTCCGCCGTAGCCTTGAATTGGCGATACGGACTGTAGTTCCTCACCCAAACCGAGCTCCACAAACCGCTTAAACGACTTGACTTGAAGATCAAGCAAAGGCGGTACATCAATAACCGCACTTAACCGCTCCCCATAGACGTCTATGCGGTTGCTTCTTTTCTTTTTAAGCATTTACGTCTCCTGACACCTTATTTAATTTCGACCTTGGCTCCTTGTTCTTCGAGAGCCTTCTTGATCTTTTCTGCTTCGGCTTTTTCGATACCTTCCTTAACGGGTTTGGGAGCAGTGTCCACGAGATCTTTGGCTTCTTTAAGACCGAGCCCTGTGATTTCGCGCACAGTCTTAAGCACCTGGATCTTTTTGTCACCCGCGTTTGTCAGGATCACAGAAACCGTTGCTGGAGCAGCATCAGCAGCAGCGCCAGCTCCACCCGCTGCCGCAGCAGCCATGGGTGCCGCAGCCACCACGCCAAACTTGTCTTCGAGAGCCTTTACTACCGCAGCCAACTCAAGCACAGTCATCTTTTCAATTTTTTCGATGATGTCTTTGGCCACCGCCGGAATTTCGGCCACATTTTGATCAGACATACAAATTCACCTCCTTCTTAATTTAGGTTATAAAAACTATTTAAGCTTTGGTTTCTTTTTGTGTTTTAATGGCGTCGAGCACATAGACCAACTTGCGCAGCGGGACACCCATTTGTAAGACAAAACGGGTAATGGGGGCCTTTATGCTGCCGACCAATTGGGCAATCAGTTCTTCGCGGGACGGGAGCTTGCTTAATGCCTTGACGTCTGCTGTACTTAAGACTTTGCCATCCATGAGCGCAGCCTTAATGGAGACACGGTCTTCTTCTGCTTTGATAAAGTCGACTAAAACCTTGGCGGGTTCAACGGCATCCTGGGTAGAAAAAACCAAAGACGTGGGACCACTTAAATACGCGTCAAGATTATAGTTAAGCTTACGTGCGGCGATACGGGCCAAGGTATTTTTAACCACCCGCATCTGGGTGTTGCTTTTGCGCAATCGTGACCGTAAAGTATTGGTCTTTTCGACGGTTAGACCCTTACAGCCGATGATAATGGTAATCGGAGCATTTTTGAATTTCTCGGTTACTTCAGCAATTGTTGCAGTTTTTTCAGGTCGGATGGCTGGCATGGCTTCACTTTCTTAAAAAAGCTCAAAGACCCTAGCACCTGTGCGGAAAACGCTATCGGGCTTGGCCTCGGCAGGATATTAAGGTTAGCTGATGCTCACCGCCTGCTGTCTTTGGCAAAATCAAATAGTAAATGATATGAAGATACGCGTCAATATTATTATTTGTAGAAGGCTAGCCCGCACTATTCATGATTTAGTAGTAAGCGGTCTGCCTGTGTTAGGTTCAATCATATATGCGTGAATAATCCAGGCTAAAACAATTGCAGTTGTTTGGCCCGGCCTTCGAAATTTCCACCCGACTTTTCAAGGGCGGTCAGCAAGGCTTCGGCCCGTTCTATAATAGAAGGTGGCAGCCCCGCCATCTTGGCCACATGAATGCCATAACTTCCGGGGGCCGGACCGGGCTCGACGCGGTGCAAAAAAACCACAGTATCACCTTGATCTTCAACCGCCACATTAAAGTTTTGGATGCCAGTTTTGCGGCGTGGCAACTGCGTCAGCTCATGATAATGGGTGCTAAAAATCACAAAGGCGCCGATGGCGTCGTGCAGGTGCTCGGCCAATGCAGCAGCAATAGCCATGCCGTCAAAGGTGCTGGTGCCCCGCCCCACTTCATCAATGAGCAACAGGCTGTTTGCCGTTGCTTCGGAGACAATCTGGGCCGCTTCGTGCATTTCAACCATAAAAGTGCTGCGCCCGCCCGCCAGGTCATCCTGCGCGCCAACCCGGGTAAAGACACGATCAATCAGAGGTAGGCTGGCCATTTGGGCGGGTACAAAACTGCCCGTTTGAGCCAACAAAACCGTGAGTCCCACCTGGCGTAAAAAGGTGGACTTGCCGGCCATATTGGGGCCAGTGAGCAGCATAAACCGGCAACCTGCCTTGTCGAGCGCCACGTCGTTAGGAACAAAATTGCCGCGCGGCAGCGCAGCTTCGACCACCGGGTGTCGTCCGGCCATGATCAGCAAGCGTTCTCCGGCATTAAATTCTGGCCGCTGCCAACCGTACTGCACCGCTGCTTCGGCCAAAGACAAGAGCACATCAAGCTGCGCGAGACATTCTGACACGGCATAGAGCTGGGCGGTATGGGCCGCTGCCTTTTGGCGGAGCGCGATAAAAAGTTCCTGTTCCAGTTTTAAGGCGCGTTCGGCGGCATGCAGCAGAACATTTTCTTTTTCCTTGAGTTCTTCGGTGATAAAACGCTCGCCGGTACTTAAGGTCTGTTTGCGTATGTAATAAGCGGGAACCTGTGCCAGTTGTCCTTTGGAGACTTCAAGGTAATAACCAAAGACTTTGTTATAGCCTACTTTGACGGTTTTAATGCCCGTTTTATCTTTTTCGCGTGCTTCCAGCGCCGCCAGCCAGGCTCGGCCGTCCTGGGCTGCTTGCTTGAGTTCGTCGAGTTCTGGGCTGACGCCTGCAGCCATGATGCCGCCTTCGGTGAGCCACACCGGCGGTTGGGGCAACAGGCTGCGTTTGACTGTTTGGGCCATGTCTTGAAGCACCGTCGCCTGTGCCAGATGTTCGGCGGTCTGACGCAGCAATGCGGCTGACACCAGTGCAAGCGAATCCACAATAGACGGCAACACCAGGAGTGAGTGGGCCAGCGCCAGCAAATCGCGCGGGTTGGCTTTTTCTGCGGATAACCTTACCGTCAGGCGCCTTAAATCGTAAACGTCTTTTAAAAAGGCTTTGAGCTCTTCACGTAGCACCACATCGGCAGCCAATTCGGCCACGGCATCCTGCCGCCCGAGGATCGCCTCTTTTGAAAGCAAGGGCCAGTAAAGCCACTGCTTAAGCAGACGCGCGCCCATGGCAGTGCGGGTAAAGTTAAGCACGGTAAATAAATTTTTGTCAGCGCGGCGGGCATCGCTAAAACTTTCGGTGAGCTCCAAATTGCGACGTGTGGCGGCATCGAGTTGCATATAGTCTCCAGTGCGGTAAAACTGGATCTTTTGCAAGGGTGCCGAAGACACTTTAAGCGCCCGTTGGGCATAGCCAAGCCACAAGCCCAAGGCCAGTTCTGCACAGGGAAATTCACGCAGTTTATGGGGGCCCAGTGCGGCAAGTTTTTCAAAGCACTGCTGCGTCTCCCGACCGCTGGGCGCCTGGCATAGTGTGTGGGTACAGTTGTATAACACGATCTCCGGCTGGGTCACCAGGATTTCAACGGGTTGCACACGCTGAAGTTCTTCGCGCAGCGCTGTTAGCGAAGGCAGTTCGGTGACAAAGGCTTCGCCCGTGGAGACGTCGGCGAACACCAATCCAAAGCGGGTGCTGTGCTCGACGCTTTCGCCATCGAAGGACACCGCCGCTAAAAAGTTATGCGCGTGACGCGTCAATTTTTCGGGATCATCCACCGTGCCCGGCGTGATCACTTGGATGACTTCGCGGCGCGTGAGTCCTACGGCAACGGCAGGATCTTCGACTTGTTCGCAGAGGGCCACCTTGTAACCGCGCCGCACCAGCTTGTGCACGTAGTGATCGGCCGCATGGTGAGGCACCCCGCACATGGGCATCCGGGTTTCGTCGCTTTTGCCTCCACGGCTGGTAAGCGTCAGCTCCAGCTCGCGTGCGGCCACAAGGGCATCCTGCTCGAACATTTCATAAAAATCGCCCAGACGAAAAAACACGATGGCATCCGGATGGGCCTGTTTGATGTCACGATACTGGCGCATCATGGGCGTGAGGCGGGTATCGCTCATGGCAGGATTATACCGGAGAAAGAGAGCCGCATTGAAATGCGTCTCTATGGGTTCTCCAGGGTGATGTGCCACACAAATTCATTAGGTTTAATGCGGGGGCAATAAGGCGATTGCTCATACGCGAAGTGTTGCGAAAACCAAAGCATGTGCTTTAAATGCCGTCCGACTTTATCGCTAAAGAATTGAGCCCCTTTGGCATTGAGATGATAGGCATCAAAATAAAAAGAAGGATCCTGAAACTCGGGATAGCCCTTTTCTGGAATTTCAATAAAAGGAACCTTAAGCAGCTTTAGCAGCTGCCGGACGCCCTGCAGATATTCCCATTCAATCTCCGTTAATCGAAATTCGGTGGCACCCCGATAAGCCGGACCGATGCAGCCCACCACCCTGATATTTTTTTGCTGGGCGTCCTGCACAAAGTTTGCGAACTGTTCCATCATGTAGTAATGCGGTTTAAGCAAATCTGATCTAACCGCATCATACCCAACGCCTTGTGTATTCAATGTTCCCACCAGCGGCACAAATCCGTTGGCAGGCTCACAGGACTGGCCGCAGGCCTGAAAAATCATGGGCTGTATGTGGGTACGGTAACGATACGCATGCACCATCGCAAATTTGCCCCAAATTTTTTTATCATAGACCCGCACACTTTGGATAATCTCATCGTAGACTGGCAAATCTTTTTTGTATGGCGCAAACATGTGTAATACCGGTAATTGACGTTGTGTGAGATCACGAATTTCAAATTCAGTTAGCGACAAATTAACCAAATAAAGTGTGGGACGCTGTCTCTGTTCAATCCATTGTGCCCCGAAACGCATGGTGAGCACCCCTCGACCAGGCACGCCCGCATTAAAAAAACGCAGGCCGGTATATTGCTCCAATATTTTTGGATCGTAGTGATGTTGAGCCCGGGAATCTCCAAAGATATAGGCATCTGCCTTGGCTGCAAGGGCCTGATGAAACTTATTCCCCTGGTTTTCGTCGCTGATCCGGGTACGCATAAACCAAGGCTTAAACACCAAATCCAGCACAAAATCAATTGTGACTACCCCGACTAAAAATAAAATTCCAACGCTTAAGGCCCTCCACCCGGGAGAGGCATGCCCGACCCATTTTTGCTTTTTACCAAGCGGTTTTGTTTTATCTTGATGGGCTGCGGAGCTTGTTTTAACGAATTTTTGTTTTGCCATTACCGTACTTCATTCGATCGCCAGAAGATAATCTTTTGTTTCGATTTGTGGATAATACGCCGAATTAAACCAGCCTCCTGCGGCCTGAACTTTTTCGATCTCGTGCAGATGTGTGGCAACTTTTTCACTGAATATTTCTGCGCCGCGTCTGTTGAGGTGGTCTCCGTTGGTGTAGTAGCGCGGATCCTTAAATTCAGGATATTGGAAAACATTAAAATCAATCAGTGGCACTTTGAGCACCTTGGCAAGTTGGCGTGTGATGCGCAGATAATCCCACTCAACCGCCCAAAGTTTGAAGTCGGTACCACCCAGATAGTAGGGGCCAATGCAAAACACCACGTCAATGCCCTTGCGGTGCGAACGTTTAACAAAGTCGACCAGATGCTGCAGCGTGACTGGATCCAACTTGCTGTAATACTTGCCGCGTTGCCCGGCCTGGGGATTGTCGTTAAGAAAAATATCCGTGGGTTCGTAGCCTTGATTTCCGGACGGGTGCTCACGTAATACATACTGGCGCAGTACCGGCACGAGATGACCGTTAAACTTATAACTTGCGCACAGCGCCAATTTGTACTGCCCCGGCTGCCAACCCGTTTTTTTTTGCTCCTCGGCAGCCACCCGTGCATAACCCGGCAGCTGGTCGCTAAAAGGGGCAAAGCTTTTAAGCGCCAGCGTATACCGGTTGGGATGGTGGTCAAAAGAATGGTAGTTGATATCAACCACATAGAGCCTGGCGTGGTGGTTTTGCTCTAAGACCTCTGCCAGCATCCACAGATAGGTAAAACCCATACCGGCCACGCCAGCGTTAAAAAAACTTATGCCTGTACCCCCTTGCAGAATGTGGGGATCGTAGTGTTGCAAGGCCCGTGAGTCGCCAAAGACATAGGCATCGGCCTTTGCAGCAACGGCCCAGTTCACTTTGTTGCCTTCGCCCTGCCCTTCGATCAGCGTATGGCGGTAGAGCGGCGACAGACCTTTGGCCAGTCCCTGGTCAAGCACCAAAGCACCCACCACAAAGAATAATGCAATGACGAATGAGACCAAGAGATCGCGGAGAAAATTTTTGCGCCTGGCTGGCAGCGGCTGACCCTTGGGGCCTTTGCGCCCTGATTTGGATGCGGAAGCCTTCATAAACCTTCTGGATTATTCATGCATGTAGAACGACCTGCTTTAATAAATATCTAATTGTATTTTGATCGCATCAATGACCATACGCAGATCTTCTTCGGTCAGCACACCAGCCTTTTTAAATAGCCGCAACTTGCTCACTGTTGCCAGTTGATCTGCCATCGCCTTACTTTTTTTTCGGTTAAATATCACCAGCGCCTCGCTGGGGTACAAACGATCTATTTTGCTTGTCAGTGGAACAACTTGCACCCGATTAAGAAACTTATTGGATGCATCATTGCTCAGGATGACCGCCGGGCGTTTTTTTTTAATCTCTCCACCGATCGAAGGATCAAAATTAACCCACCAAACTTCACCTCTTCGCATGGTTTCTGTCCTTCCATGTGGCCTCTGCCCATTGCAAGGCTTCCGCTTCCCGTTTTTTATCCTTTGCCATTTGACTGTATGCCGATTCCAGATCCGGGCGTACAACGTGCGGACGCACCAGTTCTTCAATAAATTTACTGATTTTTCGTGAACCAATGGTCTTACGAAGACCGGCATAAACCTTGTCGTTTATGGTAATCGTCAATTTTTTTTGCATGGCAATCTGCTCCTTGTCCGTATACGTATAGTATACGTGTTCACGATAAACGGGTGGATACTTTTCTGATAATGCTCCTGCTTGGCTATAAAGTTATTCGATGGCCAGAAGATAATCTTTGGGATCGATCTGCGGATAATACGGGGAAGCAAAAAACCGGCCCGCTGCTTGAAACTTTTTCAGTTCGGCCAGGTGCCAAGCCACTTGTTTGCTAAAAAACTCCGCCCCGCGCTGATTGAGGTGGTCGCCATCCGTGTAGTTTCGGGGATCTCTCAATTCAACGTAGGACAGAACGTTAAAATCAATCAACGGAACCTTGAGCACCTTGGCCAGTTGGCGCGTGATGCGCAGGTAATCCCATTCGACGGTCCAAAGTTTGAAATCGGTGCCCCCCAGATAGTAGGGGCCAATGCAAAAGACTACGTCAATACCACTCTTGCGGGACTGTTTTACAAAATCGACCAGTTCTTTGAGCGTAAAAGGATCCAGCTTGCTGTAATACTTCATGCGCTTGTTGGCCGCCAGATTGGGATCGCGGTATTCGGCCACCGGCACGTAACCCTCAATCGCCTGCGGACGCTCTCCGAGCGCCCAGTGTCGAAACATGGGAACCAGACAGCCGTTAAAAGGATAACTGTGACAGAGTGCCAGTTTATCGGGATAAGACCAGTGACCCTCGGGCGCATCGTCATGCGCTGCCACGCTGCGGTAAGCGGCAATCTGACGATGGTAGGGCGCAAAGTATTTTAAATCGGGTTTGTAACGAAAAGGGTACTGGTCGAAACCATGGTAATTAATATCCACCAGATAAAGCCGGGCCTTGTGCTGCTGCTCAAGCAAGTCGCGCAGCATGTTCATAAACACAAAATCACGACCGGTCACACCCGCGTTAAAAAATTGGAGTCCCGTTCCGTTGCGTAGAATGCGGGTATCGTAATGCTGCCGGGCGCGTGAATCACCAAACACGTAGGCATCCGCCTTAGTCAACAAGGCCCAGTTAATCTTGTTGATGTCGCCGTCGGCATCGAACAAGGTGCGTTGGTAGAGCGGCATTAAACCCAGAGCCAGAAAACGATCCAGCGCAAAGCCCCCCAGCCCAAATGCGCCCGCGATGCCCAAAGTCAGTAAAAATGTGCGCAGAAAGTGTCCAGGGGGTGGCATGCCCTGTGAATTTTTTGCTTTGGCCCGCTGTCCCTGCTTAGGTAAAACAGCCTTCACAAGTTTAGTGTAGAACTAGACCCCCATTTTAAAAAGTGGCTGACGCAGGTAGCGTAGCCGCCAAAGCAAGAGGCGTCCAAAAATCTCCAGCTCCACCGGGGGCAATAACAGCCAGGCCGCCGTCGCTCGCAAGGGATGTTCACGGAAAGAAAAACCAAAAGGTCTGGCCTTAAGCAGGTCGGCATCCTCTGGATTTTTTTGCAATTTTTGGGAACTCAACTTGCCTAGGTTAAGAAAAAAATTATTGGTCAGAAAATACCAGGATCCACTTTTTAACCAGTAGAGCGCTACCAGGGCTGTCCAGTGTGTTTCACTGAAAAATTCCTCGTAACCCACGGCAAACATAAAGATACCGGGTAAAAGCAAATAATTAACCGCCAAAAGCAAGGCGTTTCCCTCCTGGGCCATGATCATGCGTTGCGACAGCGGCGGGTAAATTTGGGGCCAGAGTTTTTCACGCCACAAAAGCTGCCAAACGAGCTTGTTAAACATCCGCCGCGTGTCACGCAAGGCTTTGCGCGGACTCACTGTGATCGCTTCGTCGCGGCCATAAGCGGGCAACGTCTTGTGCCACCAGTTGAGAAACACGGCAGCTTCTGTGCTGCGGATCTCGACCTTGCCCGGTGGATGATCCTTTGATGCCCAAAGCGTCCGGATCACAAGCGGCTTGGAAACGCCACACAGTGCCAGCAGCTCTAAAAGTGCCGCCTGGTGTACCGCAAGTGTATCGGCATAAGGCCCATAGTAACGCACCAGCAGATTTTTACCGGCAGCGGAAAAGTCATTGAAACGGACGTAACACGCATCACTGGATAGGGCCACGCGTTTAAAAATAAACCCGGGAGGCATCATATAACTATCGACCAGCGGGTTGGCGGACTTCAACGCTATTTCTAGAGCTAAAAGCGCCTACATGGCCTCGATGCCAAGGTGCTCGTGCAGGGCTGCTTTGATCCTTTCGTGCGCAGCGTTGACCTCTTCGTCTGTCAGGGTGCGTTCGGGATGGCGGAAGGTGAGCGTGTAGGTATAGTTTTTGCGGCCCGCGCCAAACTTGGCATCCTCGAAAATGTCCTTGAGCTGGACCGTTTCGAGCAAGTCTCCGGCGGCCTGGCGAATGCACTGCATCAGGGCGGCATGATTTTGCGTGCTCACGATAAGCGAAGCATCGCGGCGGACGGCCGGAAAACCGCTGAAAGCACGGAAAGCTTGCCGCAGGCCCGTGGCAGGAAGGTCGAGGTTGAGTTCAAAATAAAACAGTTCGGCGGGTAGATCCTGCTGCATGGCAAAAACCGGATGAATCTTGCCCGCCACTCCCAGACTTTTACCGCCCACCGAAATATAAAAACTCTGGCCCTGATGAAAGCGATCATCTTCTACCGGCGTACGTGCTTCGAGTGGCAACTGCCACAGAGCCGCGCACAAATGTTCCAGCACTGCTTTAAAAGCAAATAGATCCCAACAGCGCTTGTCCCGCCAATCGTTGGCGTTGCGCAAGCCCTGTGCCAAAGCGGCCAAAACCCATGTTTCACCATCGGGCTGGCGAAAGATTTTGCCCACCTCAAAAACCGCCAGATCGGTAATCTGTTGCCCAAGGTGATAGTGCACATAACGCAGTAAACCTGCCAACAGGCCGCTGCGCATTTGTTCGCTGGACGGATTAATCGGATTGTTCAGGGACGGATAAGGCTGTCCAAGATGACAGCGCTGATTTTCATGGGTTGAGACCATTGAAAAATGCACCGCTTCGTAAAAACCCATATAGGCCAAAGCCTGGCTGGCTTTGCGGCGGGCAAGCTCGACCGGTGGCAAAGGCTGCGCCACGATGCCAACTTGGGGCAGCGTGGCGGGCACTCCGCCTAAACCATCGAGCCGTAACACTTCTTCGATAAGATCCGCTTCACGAAATACATCGGCGCTACGAAAGCTGGGCACACCCAACTCGACACCTTCGGCATCGCTTTTGAGTGCCTTAAAACCCAGCTGCCGAAAATAAGCGTTGATTTTTTCGGGCGCAATCTCGTATCCAAGCAAGCGGTTTAAGCGCGCGTAACGCAGGCGCACCGCCACCGGCTGGGGTTGGTGAAAACACTGGTCGATGAGCGGCTTGCGCACAATTCCACGGGCCAAATCTTGAAGCAGGCTGGCAGCGCGATCAAGGGCTTGCGGGATGGCATCAAAATCTACCCCACGCTCAAAGCGTACGGAACTATCACTTGAAAGCCGATGCCGACGCACCGCACGCCGCACCGATCGTGAATTAAATTGTGCTGCCTCTAAGAATACGTTAACCGTCTGCGCGGTAGTCGCTGTGCGTCTGCCGCCCATAACCCCCGCCAGGGCAACGGGCCCCTTTGCATCGGCGATCACCAAATCGTCAGGATAGAGCGCGTAATCCTGGTCATTTAAGGCGTCGATTTTTTCTTCCGGGCGGGCCTTGCGTACCCACAAGGTTTTGTCTGCAATTGTATCGGCATCAAAGGCATGCAGGGGCTGCCCCAGTTCGTAGAGCACATAGTTGGTGACATCGACCACATTGTTAATCGGACGCAAACCCACCAGGCGCAGGCGGCTTTGCAGCCAGGCGGGGCTGGGACCGATCTGCACGCCCGCCACATAACGCCCCATGTAACGGCTGCAACCTTCGATGTCTTCGACCACCACACTGACCGGGCAAGCGGCCTGATCGGTTTTAAGCGTTGGCGCGGGATCCTCAAAACGCACGGGACGCTGGTACAAGGCCCCCAGTTCGCGGGCCATGCCTAAAATAGAGAGGCAGTCGGGCCGGTTTGGGAGCACGTTAATTTCGAGCACCGGCTCGTCAAAACCCAGGGCCACCATGATGTTTTGGCCAATCAGATAATCGCCATCGAGCAGCGCCACGCCAGACGATGTTTCTTCAAGCCCAAGCTCCTGCAAACTGCACAACATGCCCTGCGATAATTGGCCGCGCAGCTCTGACACCCGGATGTGTTTGCCCCCGGCCACGCTGGCGCCATCGATGGCCACCGGCACCAGGCTGCCTTCGCAGGAACCAGCCACCACATTGGCGGCGCCCGTGACAATTTTAAGCAAACCACGCGGCGGATTGGGCAGATTGGTCACCGGCGACTGGGATACGTCGACATCGCAAACAGACAGCCGATCCGCATTGGGGTGGCGGCTTATTTTTTTAATTTGACCCACGATCACATTGCGAATGTCATCTGCCGGACGCCATACGTCCTCAACTTCGAAGCCGGCCTCACCCAGACGCGCAACAATTTCTTCAACCGGTTCAGGAAGATCAATAAACTGCTTAAGCCACTTGATGGGGACACGCATTAGAATTGCCCCACAAAGCGCCGGTCATTTTCGTAAAACAACTTGATGTCCGGTATGCCATAGCGCAGCATGGCCATGCGTTCGATGCCCATACCAAAGGCAAAGCCCTGGGTTTCTTCCCAATGCAGACCCACCGCTTCTAAGACTGCGGGGTCGACCATGCCACAACCCAGAATCTCGATCCAGCCCGTACGCTTGCAAACGCTGCAACCACTGCCACGGCAAAAAACGCAGCCGAGGTCGACTTCGGCGCTGGGTTCGGTAAATGGAAAAAAACTGGGGCGCATGCGCAGCGGAAATTCGGGGCCAAAAAATTCGGCCGTAAAATGCTTCAGCGTGCCTTTAAGATCAGCCATGCTGATGTTGTGATCAAGCGCCAAGCCTTCGATTTGATGAAAGATGGGCGAATGACTGGCATCGTTGTCGCAGCGGTAAACGCGTCCCGGCGCAATAATCCGGATGGGCGGTTTTTGTTTTTTGAGTGCGCGAATTTGCACGGGCGATGTATGTGTGCGCAGCAAGCGTCCGTCTTCGAGATAAAACGTATCGTGCATATCGCGGCTGGGATGATCCGCCGGAATATTGAGCGCCTCAAAGTTATGCCAGTCATCTTCGACGTCTGGGCCACTGGCAAGCGAGTAACCCAGGCGCGCAAACAGGTCGATCAGCTCGTCCATGACCAGGTGCAGGGGGTGCCGATGTCCGCGCGGAAAACCCGATCCGGGCAATGAGGCATCCAGGCGTTCGGATTGCATGCGGGTTTCGACTTCGGCGAACTTAAGCGCCTGTAATTTTTGATCGATGGCCTGGGTAAGGCGTTCTTTAACGGCGTTGCTTTTTTGACCCAGCTGCGGTCTTTCTTCGGCGGCCAGGCCCGCAAGCTGGCGCAGCACTTCGGTCAGGCGACCCTTTTTACCAAGGAATTGCAGGCGGACATCCTCGAGCTGGTGACTTTGCTGGGCGCGGCCAATCTTATCGAGCGCATCGGACTGCAAAGTTTCGAGCGCGGCAATGATGTGTTCTAAAGACATACCATGAACCTTAATTTTTATTGTAACGAAAGCGCTTCAGATTGGCACAAGCAAACATACCGCCGATACCGCAATACCCTCGCCCCGGCCGATGGCGCCCAACCCTTCGTGGGTGGTGGCTTTGATATGCAGGGCATGGGCGGGCAATTCCAAGGCTGTCGTCAGCGTGGCAAGCATGTGGGGCACATGCGGCATTAGCTTGGGCGCTTCGGCCATGATCACCACATCGGCATTACCAAGGGTGTAACCGGCCTTTTGCGCCAGGATGTAGGCCTGTTTGAGCAAGATAAGGCTGGAGATGCCTTTGTAACATGGGTCGGTGTTGGGAAAATGCTGGCCGATGGAACCAAGGCCAGCGGCACCTAAAACAGCATCAGTCAGGGCATGGCAAACCGCATCGGCATCAGAATGGCCCAGCAGTCCCTTTTCAAAAGGAATTTCCACCCCTCCCAGGATAAGCTTGCGCCCGCTTTCGAGGCGGTGCACATCGTAACCCTGGCCAATACGCATAGCGTTATGGTACGAGCCCGGATAGGTTTAGCCAAGCCGAAAGCTGGGAATAAACATCGGTAGCATGGATCAACTTAGCTTATTTCAAGCGGGCGGATCATCCGCTATCAATACAGGCAGTTCCAAGGCACGTGGTGTCCAGGATGTCGAAAACCGCAAACAGTTTGCCGAACTTTTATTGTCACAACTTCCGGATGAATCGGCCACTGCCAACGCCCAGGATCAACTTGAGGAACATACTGAAGAAGCCTGGCAGCAGGGCCTGACCGGACAAAATCCACATCGTCAGGAAGTCTCAAACGATATTGGCAGCTTGATTAAATCGATTGAGGACATAGGCATTTAACCCGGATTATTCACGCATATGAAGCGGATACCTACACACGGGAGCCCGCATATCGTGAATCATGCATGCTTTCGAAGCATCCTTTACTTCACGCAGCCCGCGCATTTAGCGGGCTACAAGAAAGTATGAATAGTGCGGGCTAAAAACTTGGTGCTTGTTGAAGGGTGCCGAACCCCCTAACCCCAGCCCTTCCCCCAGTCATTTTTAAGCTTACGTAGGGGGAAGGGAGCGCTATTAAGCAAGACCCTTAGGGATCCGTTTTTAGTCCGCAGGAAAGCGGTATGACTTTGGATATAATTTAACAGGATGAGCAAGGATATCCGTTGGAAGCAACGGCTCGACAATTTAAAGGATGCGGTCAGGCAGTTGCATACCGGGCTGGCGATTGGAAACCCCGATAATTTTCAAAAGCAAGGCGTCATCAAGTGCTTTGAATATACCTTTGATCTGGCTTGGAAAACCATTCAGGATTATTTAAAGGCTGACCGTGGATACACGGATATCAGCGGTCCCCGGCCGGTACTCCAGCAGGCCTTTCAGGACCAGATCATCCGGGATGGCGAGCTTTGGTTTAACATGCTTGAAAGCCGGAATTTATCCAGTCACATTTACGACTCCAATGAAATGGAAAAAATATTTCGGCGCATTACCATTGCATACTTAAACCCTTTCGATGAACTGGTTGAGTACCTTGTGGCCAAATGACCAGCCCCATTGCCGGGCTAAGCCCGCAACAGAGCCAAAAAATTATTTCCATCCTGACCGGCGTTGCGGGCATACGTTCGGCAATAGTGTTTGGATCGCGCGCCAAGGGCAACTTTAAACCGGGCTCCGACATCGATATCGCGGTGATCGCAGACGACCTGAAAATCGACGACCTGCGCCGCATCGAAGAACAGTATGCCGCCTTATATATG
>JAHFDA010000072.1:12988-17658 GCA_023249225.1 bacterium | reverse complement strand
TTATCACATTGTGCAGGCCAAGACCGCCCAGCTCATGGCCGACTGCTGCCGACTGGGTGGCCGACTGGGCGGAGCCACACCCGACCAGCAAAAACTGCTCAATGAATATGGCTTGTCGCTGGGCACTTGTTTTCAGATTATCGACGATATCCTGGACGTCGAAGGCAACCACAGTGAACTTGGAAAACACATCCGCAACGATGCCCATAATGGAAAAAAGACGCTGCCACAGCTGATTGGCCTCACAGCCGCACGCGAAAAAGCGCGTGAATATCTGCGTCAGGCGCTGGCTTGCCTGGAGCCGCTGCCCGATTCTGAAGCAAATACCGCCCTGAAAAACCTGACTCGTAAGTTGCTTGAGCGGCAGAGTTAACACGCTGGATCGCCCCCGGACTTTTACCCGCTCAACTCCTGCGCCATCATCTCCGCTTGTTTAAGCACAGTTTCTGTTGCAAGCAACTGCATGTCCGGCGGGTAACCGTATTGCCGTAGGATGCGCTTCACAGCGACCTTTAACTTTGCTCGGACGCTGTCCTTTATTGTCCAATCGATACTGGCATTTTCACGAATGCTTTTAAACAACACTACCGCTAGCTCACGCAGTTTGTCTTGTTGCATCAACTGCTTTGCACTTTCGTTATTGGCCACCGCCGTGTAAAAGGCATATTCATAGTTAGACAGACCCATCCGTTT
Organism: bacterium; assembly: GCA_023249225.1. Taxonomy (GTDB): domain Bacteria; phylum Margulisbacteria; class Marinamargulisbacteria; order JAHFDA01; family JAHFDA01; genus JAHFDA01. The sequence continues at coordinate 16,965 of JAHFDA010000072.1, read as the reverse complement.
TGCCTCGTCATCGGAAGCTACAATCGCCTTGCTGATTTTAATAAGCTCTTCAATGACCTCTGCCGCAGTAAGGATTTTGTTCTGGTACTTTTTAATGGCATTTTCAAGCATTTCCAAAAGGGATTTACTGCCTACCAAGTTGGTTTTAGATCGACTCATGAGTTCATCGGTCAGCAGTTTTTTTAAAACCTCGATTGCAACATTTTTGTGCACATATCCCTTGAGTTCGGCCAGAAACTCGTCAGACAAAATCGAAATATCAGGCTTTTTGAGGCCTGCGGCGTCAAATATATCGATTACCTGTTCGGACACCAGGGCCTTATCAATGACCTGCCGGATAGTGGTTTCGATGTCTTCGTTAGTTAGGCCATTGCCGGTACTATCGAATTTAGCGAGGCGGGCTTTTACGGCCTGAAAAAAGGCGATCTCATCCCTGGCATCAATGGCTTGTTCGTGCGGCAGTGCAATTGCAAAGGCTTTAGACAGCGATGTCACAGCGTTGATATATCGCTTTTTACCGTCTTCAAGGGCAAGAATATAATCTTCTGCCGCCAAAATTAGCGACAGTTTTTTTGACGTATCGGCCTCAAAATATTCTTCGTACGGGAACCCGTGGTACATCGCCGAAACCACTTCTAATTTTTCCAGCATCAGGGCCACCGCTTTTTCCTGGGGCAGGGTCGGCTCGCCCTTACCCCCCGAATCAGAATAAAACGAGAGGGCTTCTTTTAGATCGGATGCGATGCCCAGGTAATCAACCACCAGGCCAGCTGGTTTGTCACCATGTACACGATTTACACGAGCAATGGCCTGCATCAGGTTATGCCCCCTCATGGGCTTATCGATGTAAAGGGTATGCAGACTGGGGGCATCAAAACCGGTAAGCCACATATCACGTACGATCACAAGCTTTAGCTCGTCGCCATCATCCTTCATGCGCTCGGCCAAAGCCTTGCGGTTTGCCTTATTGGTATGGTGTTTGGCTAGTTTTGGCCCATCGGATGATGCCGTGGTCATTACCACCTTAATCATGCCTTTGTTTAGGGCATCCGAATGCCACTGCGGTTTCAGCTTTATTATTTCGTCGTAAAGATCGGCCGCAATTCGGCGCGACATACAAACAATCATGCCTTTTCCAATAAAACCCAGTTGCCGAGCCTCAAAATGCGTCACGATATCTTGAGCAATATTTTTGATGCGTCGCTCACTGCCAATTAAGGCTTCCATCTGCGTCCACTTGGCCATGGCCTTTTGAGTTTCGGTCAGTTCGTCTTGGTTTAGTTCTTCATCCAGCTCTTTAATCAGCTTGCGGCCTTCATCACTTAGAGCCACCTTGGCCAAGCGACTTTCGTAATAAATACGAACGGTGGCACCATCATGTACCGCCTGGGCAATATCATAAATATCCACGTAGTTACCAAATACCGCCGGGGTGTTCGTATCCGTCTTTTCGATGGGCGTACCGGTAAAACCAAGGTAGGTAGCGTGGGGCAAGGCATCGCGCAAATATTTGGCAAAACCATAAACCACTTTTTTGCCGATAACTTCGCCTCGGTCATTTTTTTCATCGACAGTCTTCGCAGCAAAGCCGTACTGGGTACGATGCGCTTCATCCACAATCACCACAATATTGCGACGGTCGGACAACTGTTGGTATACATTGCCATCTTCGGGTTGAAATTTTTGGATGGTCGAAAAAACCACACCACCAGACGCCACGCTCAACAAATCTTTTAACTGCGCGCAGCTCTCCACTTGTTTAGGCTCTTGTCGTAGCAATTGCTTACAGGCCGCAAAAGTATCAAACAACTGCTCATCCAAATCGTTACGGTCGGTGATTACCAGCACCGTGGGATTATCCAAGGCCAGCACTATTTTGCCGGTATAAAAAACCATAGAAAGCGACTTGCCACTGCCCTGCGTATGCCAAACCACACCTGCCTTACAATCTCCAATGGGTTGGGCTTTTACATCGGGCAAGCCATGGCTGGCGGCCGGTGCCGAAATCAAAGCCGCTTGATCGTTTATTGCTTTTCCGGAAGCACGCAAAGTAGAGGCTACTGCCGCATTAACGGCGTAATACTGATGATAGGCTGCAATTTTTTTAACCGTAGTGATGCTGATAACACCCGTCTGCGGGTCTTCTTTTTTTGATTTTTCAAACACCACAAAATGCCGAATGAGGTCTAGCAACGTTGCTTTATTCAGCATGCCATTGATCAGAATCTCAAGCTGGCTTACCAGTCGAGAGGCTTCCGACTTACCATCGGCAGACTTCCACGCCATAAAGCGACTAAGCCCCGCCGACAAGGACCCGGCCTTGGCTTCGAGACCATCAGAAATCACCAGCAGGGCGTTATAAGTAAACAAAGCCGGAATCATTTGCTTGTAGGTTTCTAATTGCCGATAGGCCGATTTAACAGTGGCGTTTTCATCTGCGGCATTTTTCAGTTCCATGACGACCAACGGGATACCATTTATAAACAGCACTACGTCCGGACGTTTCTGCTGACCGTTTTCAATCACCGTAAATTGATTGAGCACCAAAAACTCGTTGCGGTCGGGATTAACAAAATCAATCAGCCAGACCAACTCGCCCCGCTCATGGCCATCGTGTTGGTAACTTACGTTTACGCCTTCGGTAAGTAGCCGATGAAAGGTCTCGTTATTGGCCAATAGATCCGGCGAACCAATGCGGACGACTTGATTTAAAGCGTCTTGTAACACTAACTCGCTAGCGCCAGGGTTGATACGCTTTAGGGCCGTTTTTAGTCGACCGATGAGTAATACTTCATCGTAGCGACTGCGCTCGGGAGCGTCGCCGTCGGGGGCGATGTCTGGGGCATAGATGGACTCGTACCCAAGGTCCTCAAATAGCTCGATGGCGTAGGTTTCGATGAGGGATTCGGTGAGTCTATTTGTCATGGTGGCCCAACTGGTTGATTTCTTTTTCTAAATTTGAAAGGGTTTGTAGTAGTATTTCAAAATTGGGGACCTCCCCAAATAACATAGTCTGCATTTTTGCATAATCTTGTTTAATTTCCGCAAACCTTTTGGCAGAAGGAAGCAGGCGAAAAGAACCTGGTTTAGCTAAATCATATTTTGCCCATGCACTTGGGTAAAAACATTGTTTAAAATCAACCACTGACACAAGTAAATTTAAATCAGCGAGCGCATCGATGCAAATATCACTCGTTGCCAACATTGCCATATCATAATAATGGCGAGAATATCGTGGAGGCATCAACTTATCTAATTCACGATGCGCTTCTTGATGAAGGATGGTCGCCTTTTCCCAAAAAGTACGTTTGGCCATAAGGGTGGGTACTTGGCACTTGGCTTTCTTAAATACTTTTGGAAAATATGTTGCAGCATACGAACAAATTTCTATAGTCTCTGATGGCGACCAAGCAGCAAGCGGTCCAATTTCTAACAATACGTCGGGTCGTAAATAAGCATTTTTAAATGCCTCCGGATACCGTACGTAGATTGAGTGGCCATCACTTTCGTGCATCTGACATTGACATATCGGATTTAACAAGCGATTGAGCTGTGGTAAAAGCTCTTGCTCGATATACAATCGAGCTTGATTATTAATTTCTTCGTTAAACCTAGCTTGTTGGTTTTTACTGCGTGGCTGGCAAGGGTCTTGGTCCGTTACTCTGCGCCAGTCTAAAATTAAATCAATGTCTTCTGAAAATCGTTGAATCAAACCAAATGCTTTGGATAAACTTGTGCCCCCTTTAAATTGAAATATGGTTTTGAGTTGTTCATCTGCAAACAACTTATCAAGCACCCACACCACCCAAAAATCTTTTTCGGCAATTGCAGGCACAACGTGCATTTTGGCAGCTGTTTCTGCAAATAAATCTTTGCGATCTTCGTTAGACCATCGGGCAATATCATCCATTGGATTTTGCGGTTTTAAATATTTGCTTAATTGTTTCGTAAACCCAACTGGTTGTACCCTTGGTATC
>JAHFDA010000072.1:0-12978 GCA_023249225.1 bacterium | reverse complement strand
TGGTATCCTTTAGAATACGTTCCTGTTTTGTAAGGTCGATCTGTTGACGTAATTTAGCTAGGACAGATTTATTAACATGGGCACTACCTAGGGCCTTTAGTGCTTGCACTAAAAGTGAACTTTCACTGTATTTAAAACCAACATTCTTGGGGGCCGATTTTTTAAACTCTAATGCCTGTTCCATAATTTGGTAGCGCCGATTGGGGCCATTGCTTAGATACACATAGGACGCCGGCACCTGATTAGACAATCCGAGTAAATTCAGCGCTGTTTCCCCATCGACTTCAATGCGCCAGTTGAATTTGCGGGCATAGGCCCGGGCAACCTGATCAATATCCGGGCTTAATTGCTTACCCAACAATTCATTAAAAACAGGATAGTCGTATATGCCGTGGGAAACCCGGCGGATTTTGCCTTGTTTGTGCAGTTCCGACAATAGGCTGTCAGCTTGCTGACGGCTAAAACGAGCGGTCAAATCGCTTGGTGAAAAGACCCACCCCCTACCATGGCCTGATATGTAATAAAAAGCTTTATCTATAAGGTTTTGATGGTTTTTTTGGCTCATTTATATCCAGAAAAAATATACCATTTTTCTGGATAGGATGACAGAGGCCATTGTTTTTAGGTAATCGTTTCCATTTTGGAAATAGTTGATTTTTCGACCGTTCGGGATACCTCACGATTACCTTCTTTTTGAACTACCGAGAAATCATCGGCAGTATGTGCAAATAATGCACATACTGAATCCTCGGATAGCTCATTGTCCTTAAATATATTTTTTAGATGTTTTGTGACTACACTACGGTCAACTGCAAATAGGTCTGCCATACGTTTTTGTGGCAACCAAACATTTTCATTGGCATACATGACCTCAATGTTTATATTGCCATCGGGTGTTTGATATAGGGCAATTTGATTGTCGGGGAGCTTTTTGTTTTTATTCATTGTTCCTTGGAATCCTCGCTCTTGTGCTCATCTTTGATTCGGTCAGCTTCACGATCGTATGAATCGGCTAACTGTTTCAGCTTGGATGCAAAACGGACTAATCCTTCACTTTCGATCTCATCTGCTTTGTTACGCCATTCCAGAGCCAGTTCCTTTTCTGGAGCACCTGACGGATCAACCCAGTGGACACCCCGGGAGTTATAAACCTGTTGTGTGAAGCCATTTCTCATTTCTTCGGCATTTGCATCATCAAGACTACTCGCAACCGCTTTTACAATCCATAATCCACTGGGATCTTTTGGGCTATAAAACAAGACCTGCCCGATATGAATCATGGCTATATCGATGCGATCCGACTCTGTACATAATTTTATAGCCTTTTGAATCCACAACCTGTATTTTTCGGGGTCAAAGCTATCATCGTCATTCAACCCCGGGGGGCGTTTCCATTCGTGCAACAATTTCCAAGCGTGACTTGCGATCTCCGCATCAATTTGCCTTTTAACTTTTTTATCGCCTTTTCTATTTTTTGGCTTGTAAATAAGCTGCATGACCTCATCAAAAAACTCTGGTTCATTTGCCAAACGCCTTTGTAAATATTTTGGAGCAGCGTTTTCATGTCGATCAAGCAAACTCAAGTATTTCCATTCAATTCTATACATCGCATCCAAATCAATATCGGGAGCTTTTTGAAGTGATTTAATTAGCTCTTTAATATGATAGGTGTCCATTGAGACCATTGGCTCATTGCTTTCAACGGCTGCCATGAGCGCGGCAATAGATCTTGCTTGGTCAATTGGTAGCTTGTTTTGCACCTGACAATCCAAACACTCAATAGCTGACCTGGGGCGTCCATATTCAATAAGTTTATCAATCGCCACCGATAGGTCATCCTTGGTTTGATAGGGATTTACAAAAACATTCTTCCAGTATTCATTTTCGGCCTTCCCCAGCCATTCCGCGACTCTGTCCCAGGTGTTTTTCTCAAATGGCAAGCTAACTAAGAACGAACTCTTTTGTAATACTTTCCATTTGTTTCGTCCTAACTTATCAACCCATTCCCACCTTTTTGTACGAAATCGCCCCTTAATATATCCGTCCGAAAAATATTTTAATACGTTGTTATCTTCGACTAGGCATATTGGAAGCACTTTAATGTCATATTTATCGGTCACTAATTCACCCAGTGCCAAACCAACATGAAATGGTGATTCTACTTGATACAAAAATTCAATTAAGCCCTCATAATCTTTGGTCTCTAATATTTTGCTTACTGCATCTCTGCGAGCCAAAGCAACTTTTTCACGCTGCTCCTCGTAGCTTCCTTTTTCTTCAAATAAATCCGATTCGTTACTTGAAAATAATCTTTGATAAAGGCCCAACGGGTTGTCGGGCTTTATATTTTCTGCAGCAGCCTCAATTTTACACACGATTTCCTCGGGCAACGCCCATTCTGCGTTTTTGAATTTCCGGTGTTTGACAATAAATTCTTTTAACTGGTTCCAGACCGGTAGTTTTTGTTCCTCTGACAACTGACTAAACTGGTCTGATGAAATATGTCCAAGCACTGCTTCCAAAGAGGGTTCTGGTAAATTATCCAAATTCCCAGCTAGTTCAGACAATTTATTGGGGTCAGCTGTTGCTAGTTCAACTGCAAGTTCAGCATATTTTGATACTTGTTTAAAGTATTCTCCCTTGGTTATTTCGGGTTTCCAATCACCGGGTATATCTTGCCGCCATCTTGGTTTATATGTGCCAGTTGAGATTTGGTTCTGATTGGGCAGCAGGTTTAACAGTACTTTCCAAGCTGTATCTGGATAATTTTTCTTTACGGCTTTAATTGCAACTACCTGTTTTTCGAATGATGCTTCGGTTTGTGGTAACCAAGGCAAGAAAATAGTTTTTAGTGAGTTTATGGGCCTGTTGGCCCAGGTACCTCCTGGGTCATGATTTTCTAACTCCGCTAATACTACAGCAACTTCTGAAACATATTTTTCGTCCCACGCCAATGCTTCTAGTGCCCATAACAAACCGTACATATAATTTTGGCCAGCAATACCATCGCCTTCTTGAGAAAAAAGAATGTCAAAAGGACAAGGGTTAGCGCGTAATGCATTAGCCACATTTCTTAAAAATTCTTCGGGGGCGGACTCCGCCATGGTAGGCAACAAGTCTCCCAAACTGCCCCATAATTTCCAATCGGCGTTTTGTAATATATTGCGAATAGCATGCACCGTTGTTTCCCGAGCTTTATGGGTAGAACAATTTGTTAACAGGTCGCCGAATGCACCCAGTAAAGCTAATGTTTCTGCCTGGCCTTTTCTCAGGTTAGTGGAATATTTAAGCTTTTTACCATAAATATTGGCAGCAAATCTTTTATCTTTTTCCAATTCAAACATGGGGTTGATCTCAGACAGCACCTCGACGGACATTTCTCCAACCTTATTCAAATCATCATCAAATAGCATTGTCGCAACATTTTTCCAAGCATTTTTTCTATCTTTTACGGACCAAATACCTTGTTTTAGTCCAATTGGAACATCCTTGTTCTGGGTGAGCGCCTTAACGCCAGTCATGAATTCGTCAAACTTCATCGCTGTATTTCCTTATTAAGGCTTCATCATTTTTATTGTTCGCATCCCATTGACCTACCAAACTAGCTTTGGCAATAACATTTTCTTTCCATTCAAATCGGTTCTTTTTAATTTGATTCAACGATTCTTGAAAACTGGGATCATCTTCAAAACAGAATTGTGAAATTTCCGTTATTAGATTTTCAAAATTACCAGCATCAATATAATAGGCCTCTCGATTTTTATTTGTACCGTCACCTATATTTGATAACAATTTATCAACCTGGTTAGGTATATTTTTGTCATAACCACACCAATATATGTTTCCGCCTCCGATTGATGTCAGAGCCTTTTCAAGGGATTCCATCAAAGATTTGTCTCTTCCGCTGTAACCTATAACCATTAAATGTTTGTTATATAAATGGCGTTCTAATGCATAATTAAAGTCTTCTGACTGGCTATCTAATTCTTTAACGGTATTTTTCAACGACTCATATTTGTAATCTCCATGCAATTCAACATAAGTTAAATCAAATCTACCAGTTGGACGATGAATTAACTTGCTGTTGTCAATATTTACTTCTTTCACATGAATTGATTCGTTTTCAGAAGCTTTTTTTAACAAAGCATCAAAATTAGTCGTAAATACTAATCTAAACAACCCCTTTCCAATAAGCCGGCATAATTTAATATATCCTATTGAGGGGGTTTTATCTTTCAATAGGTCTTCAAAAAATAGGCGCATACTTTCTGGGGACTGATAAATGCTATCGGCATAAAAAGAATATTCAGCAGGGTCACCCAGAATCGGAGCGCCTAATAGCTTATCAATAATCCAATTTTGAATTTTCTCTTCGTATTCGCTCTTTTCAGCCGCATCTCTTGTTTTTGGATCGCCTCCAACGGCTGAAAAATAAATAGATTTTTTCCATGTCCATATCAAATCTTCTGCCATAGGGACACCAGACTCGACTGATGTCCCAGCCCCTAAAAGCAATACAAACTCATGGGTTTTTCGTACTTCTAATTCGCGCAAAAATTGAGCTCGGTCTATTTTTTTATATTTCGGATCAAATATTTCGTTGGTCATATACAAACTCGAACTTCACCACTCATCAACTTCGGTAGCAAGCTGTCTCGAAGTTTTTCAAGTATTTGGATCTGAACTTGATTCTTCCGTATTTTAGAAAACTGCGATTTAGCGACCTGGTCAAATTTTTTCATGGTCGATTCATCAGGCAAAAGCATTTGCATATCTCTAATCATCGCTGAATTTATTGCCGTAACAATTGATGACGTACTACCCAGCAATTCATATTGAAAATTTTTCAGAAACAAATACAAATATTCGACCGTAAAAGGTGTGCCTTCTCTAAAGGTAAAATGGGCAATCGCTTCATTTGAAAGCATTTTTTCGGTCGTAATTGCAACTCTCCCCACAGTCATTTTAAAACTCAGAATCACGGTGTTTTCAGAAATCACCGGAATATTGAATTCCTTAACCGCGTCTTGCGTTAAGCATTCAGCTGTTTTAAACACATAGATGCCGCTACTGCCCAAGTCTTTAATAGAAATCCATTTCACATCGTTAGAACTATTCGAAAACCACTGATGTTGTAATCTGGGCGGGGTACGACCAATAGAAACTTCGACCACTTCCCTTAGCGGCTTCACCTCCCAATCCCCCGCCTCCTCCACAAACCACTGCCTAAACAATGTCTCAGCCATAGCCTCTAGGGTTTTGTTTTGGCGGTGCAGCAGGTCGATTTTGTCGTCGAGGCTACTAAGGACGGCAGCGATTGCTTTTTGTTCGGGGAGAGGGGGGAGAAAGATTTCGAAAGAAGCCAATTGCTTTGCATTTGCTCCCGGCTGGGCTGAGCCGCCAGAAATTGCCTCTACATATTCGTACCAATTTCGAGATCTAAGAATATGCCCAATATAAAATGGGTCTGCTTCGTCCCGATTAATGACGAAACGAATCAAATAAGAGGCAAATACGACATCAAAGTCAATATTTTTTATTATTTTATTAAAGCCCGTAGTCGCACCAGTTCTAGCCACAACTATGTCACCCTGATTTAGTTTATATTTACGTAATTCATTATTATTTATTTCGCAAAAAGGGACAGAGTTCCAATCAATTGAATCGGGCACAATATCAGTGATTCTCAGAAATTTTGGACCAACCCTATCCAGAGATGCGCTTGCGGTGTATCCGTAGGCAATATCTTTACTGATATCACCTAGGCTAGTATTTATCCATTTATCTGGTAATTCAATCAATGGATTCATAAAATAAAAATCAAAAAAGCAATCGCACTAGTAACAACTAATATCGTTAGGTACGATCCAAATAATAAAATATTTGCCCATTTGTCAGAAATTATTTGATTATTTGGAAATTCCAATTCATTCGGCATCTTATCCATGACTTCGAAGCCTTGTTTTAAATAATTCAGTGCGATATTTGAAATATTTTCATATTTTCTTGCCAACATAAGCACATGTTTATATTGTTTTACACTTCCTGAAATAAATAACATAAAAGATATTAACAATATGATTAAAAGTAGTTTTATCAAATAAATCCGACCTACTGATTCGTTATTTTTCAAAATCAGGGATCCCAAAAAAGACATTTCGGCTAATCCCAGTACCAATAACCAATTTTGAGATATTTTTATCGCATCATTCGCGTGTTTAGCATTTTCACTAGATGCTTGGAAGGCAGCAGCTTGTCGTTTTGAAATATCATATTTTGGTTTTTCTTTTTTGAGCTCAATTAATTCACCTGTTCCGATACGCCCATTTTCAAAAAGATAGCTACACACAAACTCCCAAGCAAAGCCACAAAAGCGTTGCGCTAGGTCACTAATCCAAATGATATTGTCATCCGCAGCTTTACGGATATCTTTTTCGGATTCTGGAATACGCCATATTTCACGGCAAACAATGCTATCAACAATATCGTCAGCGGCATTAAAGCGCATGACTTTAAAATCACCACAGGTTATTTTGGACTTTTGACCAATTTCCGATCGTTTGACCCGATTATTCAAAGCGTTTTGATACTTTTTTTGGCTTTTAGATTTGTCTCCGTAATGAAATGCCAACTCGTCGCGAATATTTACGACCAAATTAATATATTTTTGTCTTTCTGAACCTTCGGGTAGACAAGATACTAAATTTGAATATGCTTCCTGAGCCATATTTGTAAACCTATCGATAAATTTTTTATTTTCAGGGTTTGCATGAATATCACGAATAATGTCCATCGCTTCACATAAATGGCCACATTGGATATTTAATAGGTGTCCACGTTTCCCTCGAATGCTTTCCTCAGGTTCAATGTTACTCTCTATTTGCTGCTGCAAAATATTGCAGTTTGAGATGTCGTTGTAAGCCATCATCAGTCGAGATATTATTTGATTCTTGTCTTGAACCTGACTTAGTTTTAAAAGGTCTATTTCATGCTGGGTTGTATCAATCATCTGTGATTTACCTGCCATCCAACTCTACCTTAGCTTCCACCATATGCCGGTAACTCAATTGTTGCGACACTGTCGCAACAATATTATGGTCGGGCAGATAACGGAGCTTAACTTGCATCATAACTGTATCTTCGCCAAATTTTCAGCAATCGCCTTATTCAATACCGCTTCTTCTGTTAACTGGGCCTCAAACTCGGCTTTAAGCGCGGTAAATCGTTCGGCAAAATTAAAATCATCTTCTTCGTCAGGTAAGCCCACGTAACGCCCAGGCGTCAGCACATAATCCAGTTGCTTTACGCGCTCGATGGGCGCAGAACAACAAAAACCTTTGATGTCTTCATAAGTACCCGAGGGGTTGCGCCAATGGTGGTAGGTGTCGGCAATTTTTTGAATGTCCTCGACCGATAGTTCCCTGGTGCGCCGATTGATCAGGTGACCAAGATTTCTGGCGTCGATAAAAAGAATTTGATCTTTGCGCGGATGCTGGCCATTTTTTCGGGCACGATTCATAAACCATAAAGCAGCGGGTATCTGAGTATTTAAAAAAAGTTTGGCAGGCAGGTTAACGATGCAATCCATAAGGTTGCCGTCCTCTATCAGCGCCTTGCGAATATCACCCTCACCAGAGGTTTTTGAGGTGAGAGCGCCCTTGGCCAACACTACCCCTGCCAAACCACTGGGCGACAAGTGGTACGCAAAATGTTGCAGCCAAGCAAAATTAGCATTGCCGGGCGGCGGGGTACCGTATTTCCAGCGACCGTCGCCACGCAATTGCTCGCCACTCCAGTCACTTACGTTAAACGGCGGATTAGCAATAATATAGTCTGCCCGCAAATCCTTGTGCGCGTCGTTAAGAAACGAGCCCTCGTTGTTCCACTTTACCTGCGAGCTATCAATACCACGTATAGCCAGGTTCATTTTGGCCAAGCGCCAGGTCGTCTGATTACTTTCCTGTCCGTAAATAGAAATGTCGTTGATGCGGCCTTGGTGCTGCTGCACAAATTTTTCTGACTGCACAAACATACCGCCTGAACCACAGCAAGGATCAAACACACGGCCTTTATAGGGTTCAAGCATTTTTACCAGCAATTCCACAATGCTGCGCGGGGTATAGAACTGTCCGCCCTGCTTGCCTTCAGCAAGTGCAAATTCACCCAGAAAATATTCAAAGACATGCCCAAGCACATCTGCACTACGCGCCTTTGCATCTCCTAAAGCAATATTACTCACCAAATTGATCAAGGCACCCAGCGACGTTGGATCAAGATTTTGACGAGCATAAACCTTAGGTAACACGCCCTTTAGCGACAGGTTTTCTTTTTCGATGGCGTCCATCGCGGCATCCACTTGGGTACCAATATTGGGTTGCATGGCTTTGGCAACCAAATATGACCAACGGGCCTCGATGGGAACAAAAAATACATTTTCAGCTTTATATTCGTCCTTATCCTCTGGGTCGGCTCCCGATCCGGCATCTTTTTTTAGTCTTAAATACAGCTCTTCAAAAGCATCAGAAATATATTTGAGAAATATCAGACCCAGCACTACATGCTTGTACTCGGCAGCATCGATATTTTTTCGTAGCGTGTCCGCAGCTTTCCAGAGTTGTTTTTCGAGGGGTTCTTCTTTAGCTGTTTTGGCTTTAGCCATGGGGGTGATCAGTTCCTTTTCATATTCATATTTCTTTAAGACCAGGTATCTTGTCCCAAGTTCTAAAGCCTATATATTTTACTTGGTTTCGAGCCGCAACGCTCTCCCGCCTATAGCCCCGGTTTTTACTGCTTTACGTGGGCCGATATTACCCAACGCTGGAATGGGGTTAAAGCCCCAATTTCTGAATATTGTCCTTGACCACCGCCGCCGACTTTTGCAACAAGGCCTTGTCGGCATCGGTCAGAGGCACTTCGATGATGGCTTCGACGCCTTGTGAGCCCAGCTTGGCAGGCACACCCACAAACATATCTTTAATGCCATATTGGCCATTTAAATAAGCGGCACAGGGCAAAATACGTTTCTTGTTTTTAACAATGGACTCGACCATTTGCACCACCGACGATGAGGGCGCGTAATAGGCCGAGCCCGTTTTAAGCAGCTTCACAATTTCAGCCCCGCCATCGCGGGCGCGCTGCACAATTTTAGACAGCGTGGCCTCGTCGAGAAATTGACGCACCGGAATGCCCGACACCGTGGTGTAATCTACCAGCGGCACCATGTCGTCACCATGGCCCCCAAGCACCATGGCCTGGATGTCCTCGACCGACACGTCAATGGCCTCGGCCAAAAATGCGCGGTAACGCGCCGTATCCAGCACACCAGCCATACCCATCACGCGCTGCGCTGGAAAGCCGGTCAGCTTCCACGCCAGGTACGTCATGATATCGAGTGGATTGCTGACCACAATCACGACCGCGTTGGGACACCTGGCTTTAACCTCGGCACAGACTTTTTTCATGATGTCGGCATTGATGTTTAAAAGATCTTCGCGGCTCATGCCCGGCTTGCGCGGCACCCCGGCGGTAATGACCACAATGTCTGATCCAGCGGCGGCAACATAATCGTTGTGTCCGGTAATTTTTGAATCAAAACCTTCTACCGGACCCGACTCGAGCATATCAAGGGCCTTGCCCTGCGGAATGCCTTCGGCCACGTCAATAAGCACCACGTCTCCAAGTTCTTTTTCAGCAATGCGCTGGGCGGTTGTAGAACCGACAAAGCCTGCTCCGACAACGGTAATTTTTTTGTCCATAAGTTTTGTCTCCGTTACATATTCCTCACGATCGCCTGCCCAAACTCCGAACAGCGCAGCAGTTTGGCGCTTTCCATCAGGCGCTCAAGATCGTAGGTCACGGTCTTGGCGTCAATGGTTCTTTCCAATCCCTTGATAATAAGGTCAGCCGCTTCCTGCCAACCCAGATATTCAAACATCATCACCCCGGACAGGATCACTGACCCCGGATTGACTTTGTCCTGATCGGCATATTTAGGCGCCGTGCCATGGGTGGCCTCAAAGACTGCGTATCCGTCGCCGATGTTGGCTCCCGGTCCAAGTCCCAGGCCGCCGACTTCGGCCAAAATGGCATCTGACAGATAGTCCCCGTTTAAGTTGGTGGTGGCCAGCACATCATATTCGTCGGGCCGCAGCAGGATCTGCTGAAACATGGCATCGGCAATACGGTCCTTGATCAACACCTTACCTGCGGGCACCTGCCCATTGTGCTTGTCCCACACCTCTTCTTCGGTGACGGTCTGGTTTCCAAATTCTTCACGCGCCAGCTGATACCCCCAGTTTTTAAAGGCCCCCTCGGTAAATTTCATGATGTTGCCCTTGTGCACCAGCGTCACCGACTTGCGCTTGTGTTCAATGGCATATTGAACCGCTTTACGCACCAGACGTTTGGAATTTTCGGGCGAGATGGGCTTGATACCGATACCCGAGTTGACGTTAACGTGCTTGCCCATCACACCATTGATAAACTCGATTACTTTTTTAACTTCGGGCGTGCCCGATTCCCACTCGATGCCCGAGTACACGTCTTCGGTGTTTTCGCGGAAAATAACCATGTCTACCAGTTCCGGTTTTTTAACTGGCGAAGGCACTCCCTGAAAATACCTGACTGGACGCACACAGGCATACAGATCGAGCTCCTGACGCAAGGCCACATTCAGGCTGCGGATACCGCCGCCCACGGGCGTGGTCAAGGGTCCTTTGATGGCCACCCGGTACTGCCTGATGGCTTCGAGCGAAGCCTTGGGTAACCATTCACCCGTTTGCTTAAAAGCTTTTTCACCCGCCAGGATTTCCTTCCACACAATGCTGCGCTTGCCTTGATAGGCTTTGTGTACCGCACCATCTAAAACACAAACCGAAGCACGCCAGATATCAGGCCCCGTTCCATCACCTTCGATATAGGGAATGATCGGATCGTCTGGCACCCGCAGCGCTCCGCCAGCAGAAACTTCTATGACTGAACCTTGCATATAAACCCCATTTCTAGTCTGATCTTTTTAACAAGAGACCTTAATAAGACACCTCACGCTTAAAGGGACCGTCTTTGACGCAATTGACCACCAACGTAAAGGTGGTGCCCGGAGGGTATTTTTGGGCATTAAAGTAAAGCGTAAATTCGTGCCCCACCACTTCCTCGGTCAGCAAAAATTTGCATAATAAATCCTTGCCTTGGTAGACCCTAAAACCTTCAATGTGGTTATCAGCCACCCGCGTATGATTTGCCAACACCACCTGCATGGCCACTTCCTTATTAGGTTCCAGACCACGCTGAAACAGCACTACCTTGGGGTAATGCAGGCGCTTGCCCTCATCCCAGTCACCTTCAGAGGTCGACACGGCGGTTTCGAGCAGTTTGTCATCGGGCACCACTTCGGGTTCATCGGCGTGCAGCCTTGTCGCTGCACCCATCAAAACGCAAAACATTATCAACGCCAAAAAAGTTTGTATGCGCATATCAGTATTGCTTTTCTCCAGCCACATTGTTTCCATTTTTTGAACCATGATATAAAAAGTCATACGAAGCATATTCGTCAACGGTGCAATCTGAAATGACGCTGATTTCATCTCCGTCCACCAGTTCATTTTTAAACAGGATAAACACAAAATGCGGCTTGGAGTTTTCGGGCGTAAACATCACCTTGGCCTTGACCACGCGGTTCACGTATAAAAGAAAACCCCGAATGTAGTGATCAACTTGCTGGGAGTGTGAATCGACAAAGGCTTCTATCACCAGCCGGTCAGGCTGCTCCAGCACTGAAACATGGGGAATATGCTGTCTGGCCTTAAAATTGAGCTCGTCAATTTTGGTCTGCAGCCGTGACTCCCGCTGCGCGCCCCAAGCGGGAGTAGGCTTCACGTTAATTTTGAAAGGAATTTCAACCGCCTGCAGGGCCGTGAACGGCCACAGCAGTGCCAGACAAAGTACCAAAATGCCTAAATACACCTGATGAATTTTGCAAGCCCCCACTGCGTTTTAAATATACCCACTGCCACGCAATACAGCAAGGTCTGGAAAATGCCGTTCCCCCCCGGGTAAGTGTTATCCTAAAACCATTACATGTACCTCTTTAGATCCCGCCTGATTCCCTGGGTTTTGCTGCTGACTTTTGCAGCCGCCTTCCTATATCAGGAAAAGCGCTGGATCAGCTATGCCTCGCATATGGGCGACGAAAACATGCATATCGTATCGGGTTACCTTAAAGTGCGTCACAACGATTACACCATGGCAGCCTACCAACCCCCACTCTCGGCCATGCTGGAAGCCCTGCCGCTTTTGTGGCTCAATATTAAGACTCCTTTTGAGCATGAAAGTTGGAAAATCAACCACTGGCATACCTTTGGCGATGTGCTGATTTACGACAGCAACCCGCCTGCCGTACGCGACCAGATGTTTGTCTATGCACGCTGGATGAACGTGTTGCAAACCTTGGGCTTAATGGCACTGGTGGCTTACTGGGTATACCAAAACTGCGGCATCTGGGGCAGTGTGCTGGCCATGGGCTTGCTGGCCTTTGATCCCAACATCATCGCCCAGTCGGGTTCGGCACGCATCGACATGGGACCGGTATGTTTTACCGTGCTGGCATTGTACTGCTTTAGAAATCTCTGTCTGCAACCTGGCCGCCGTCAGGCCTGGCTGGCTGGCATGACTTTTGCCCTGGCCATGCTGACCCGTTCGTATTCGCTGGTGCTGATACCACTATACCTTGGCATCGCTGCCGTCTTGTTCTGGCGTTCGGCACGTTTCCGCGAACAGCTTGTGGCTTGGCAGGGTTCGCCGTGGCGGGCGCTGCTGCGCACGGGTGGCATATTTATCGCCAGCTTCACGGTGCTGCTCTTGCTGGTTTACCGCTTTGAGTTTCGTCCGCTGTTTGACCATGTGGCCAACGGGCCAGAAAAAATTGCCGTGGTGGATCGGCTGATCGGCGACCGCCCGGAACTCAAGGCCCATGCACATCAT
>JAHFDA010000071.1:14406-17728 GCA_023249225.1 bacterium | reverse complement strand
GCTGTGTAATTATGCGCCTTCGCGTGCGCTAAAACCCTTACGTAGTGGGTCGGGGCGGAGGTTATAAATTTCGTTGCTTAGCTGTTCGACCAGATAATCAACCACCGTGCGAACGCTAACGATGCCCTCCACCTGATGGTCTACATTTGTAATCGGTACGTGGCGGAAACCCAGTACAGACATCTTGTGCAGGGCATAGGCAATCTTGTCGTGCTTGTTCAGGTATTCCGGATTGGGCGTCATATAATCTTTCACCCGGGCTTTTTCATGATCGATACCCTTGCCCACAATTTTATTCAGCAGGTCTCTTTCGGTCAGAATACCGGTCAGTTCATGGCTTTCTGGGTCGATCACGACAACCGATCCAATGCCTTTCTCGCGCATGCGGCGGACGGCTAAATTGATACTGTCGTTGGGATAGGTGATTGCCAAACGTGAGGAAATATCCAAGACCGAAATTGGGGTCTGGCATAAACTTGAGCGCACCCGGTGATCCACTGGCAATGCCGCCAAATCATCAAACTCATCAGCTTCATCCAGCGTTTTATACCGGATTGTCACGTTGCATTCCCCCTGTAAATTTTATGTAACTATCATTATGATGCCAGATTTTCTGGTCCAGTATCAAACGAATAAACTATAAAAAGATGAATCGATGGATGAATAGTCTGGGTTAGAATACAATAATATCCGTCGTTACATAAAAAATTGTTTGGCCGGGAACACTAGGCTTGGTTATTAAAGCATGTTAAAAGATCAGATTGTCAGCAAAGAAAACGTTAAAGAACTTTCGCACGTTGTGGTGCGTTTTGCGGGTGATTCGGGTGACGGCATGCAGGTGACGGGCGGCCAGTTTACCTCCACATCGGCTTTGTATGGCAACGACCTGGCAACTTTTCCAGATTTCCCGGCAGAAATTCGTGCTCCGGCTGGAACCTTGGCAGGGGTCTCTGGATTTCAGGTGCATATCGGCAGCATCAATATTCACACCCCGGGCGATGATCCTGATGTATTGGTGGCCATGAATCCGGCGGCGTTAAAGGCCAATATTGGCGATTTTGCGCCTGGAACTCTGATCATTATCGACACGGCTAGCTTTGATGAACGCGACTTGCAAAAGGCCGGTTATGAACGTAATCCACTTGATGATGCCAGCCTGGATGGTTTTCAGTTGATCAAAATCAATATCACCGATCTCACGCTAAAGGCGCTGGTAGATGTTGACATGGATCACAAGCAAAAGGTGCGCTGCAAAAATTTTTGCGCGTTAGGAATCATTTACTACATTTTCAA
Organism: bacterium; assembly: GCA_023249225.1. Taxonomy (GTDB): domain Bacteria; phylum Margulisbacteria; class Marinamargulisbacteria; order JAHFDA01; family JAHFDA01; genus JAHFDA01. The sequence continues at coordinate 16,435 of JAHFDA010000071.1, read as the reverse complement.
CCGGGATATCGAAGCTACCCGCCGATGGATTCAAAGCAAGTTTTCGTCAAAACCCGAAGTCGCCAAGGCAAACTTAAAATCGCTGGATGCCGGTTACAATTTTGCCGATACCTTAGAACTTTCAGTCAGCAGTTATCAGGTTAAACCGGCACCGATTCATCCGGGGACCTACCGGCTGATCTCGGGTAATTCGGCGGTGGCCTGGGGTTTTATGGCGGCCGCTAAACTTTCGGGCTTGCCTTTATTTCTGGGGTCTTATCCTATTACGCCCGCATCAGATATCTTGCATGAACTCTCTAAGTTTAAAAACCATGGGATCATGACTTTTCAAGCCGAAGACGAAATTGCGGCGATCTGTTCGGCGTTGGGGGCAGCTTATGGGGGTGGATTGGCGATTACCACCACATCGGGTCCGGGCATGGCTTTAAAAGCCGAAGCCATGGGTTTGGCCGTTATGGCCGAATTGCCGCTGGTGATTATTGATGTTCAGCGGGCAGGTCCGTCTACTGGAATGCCCACCAAGACCGAACAAGCCGATTTGTTGCTGGCCATGTACGGGCGCCCGTCAGAAAGTCCGGTCATCGTGGTCGCTCCGGCCACGCCCGCCGACTGTTTTTTGATGGCCATTGAAGCCGGTCGCCTGGCTGTTGAGCACATGACGCCGGTGATTTTCTTGTCAGACGGTTATTTGGCCAATGGTGCCGAACCGTGGAAGATTCCCAGCTTAAAGGATCTGCCGCACATTAAGCCGCCCTTTGCCGAAGGCACTGGCGAATACCAGCCTTATGCCCGAAATCCCGAAACCCTGGCCCGTGCATGGGCCATACCGGGCATGCCTGGCAAGGAACACCGTATTGGGGGCTTAGAAAAACAAGATCTATCGGGCAATGTCAGTTATGATTCGCAGAATCATTCCTTTATGGTACGTATCCGCGCCGAAAAAGTGGCGCGAGTGGCCGATGATATTCCCTTGCAAAAAGTGGAAGGTGCCCAGGAGGGCGATCTTTTGGTCATCAGCTGGGGAGGCACCTATGGGGCCGTTTACAGCGCGGTCGAACGCCTGCATGCCGAAGGTAAAAGAGTAGGCTTGGCACACTTGCGTTATTTAAACCCCTTTCCTAAAAATCTGGGTGACATCATCAAGCGGTTTAAACATGTGCTGGTGCCCGAACTTAATTTGGGACAACTCCAAGTACTGATCCGCGCCAAATACGGTGTTAAAACCCACAATTTCAATAAAGTGGAAGGGCAACCGTTTAAAATCCGTGAACTGATGGCAGAAATTAATCGCGTGTTAAAGGAAGCCTGATATGAGCCAAAGCACCGACACTCAAGCTGCTTATACCAAGACCGATTTTGTCAGCAATCAGCAGGTGCGCTGGTGCCCAGGTTGTGGCGACTACGCCATATTAAACTGCATGCAGCAGCTGATGCCCAAATTGGGCCGTAAACGCGAGGACATTGTGTTTATTTCCGGTATCGGTTGTGCCTCACGGTTTCCGTACTATATGAATACGTACGGATTTCACACCATCCATGGCCGTGCAGCGGCCCTGGCCAGTGGTCTTAAGCTCATCAATCCTAACCTGTCGGTGTGGATTGTGGCCGGTGATGGCGATGCATTTTCGATTGGCGGTAACCACCTGATTCATTTAATCCGCCGCAACCTCAACTTGAACCTGATTATTTTTAATAACGAGGTTTATGGTCTTACCAAAGGTCAGTATTCGCCTACCAGCCGCCGGGGCACAGTTGCAAAATCGACGCCTTTTGGCTCTGTGGACCGTTCGTTTTATCCGGCTTCGTTGTGTGTGGGGGCCGAAGCCAGTTTTTACGCACGCACCGCTGATGCCGACTTAAAGCACATGCAGGATATTTTTCTGCGCGCCGAACAACACCACGGCACCAGTGTGGTAGAAGTTTTGCAAAATTGTGTCATTTTTAATGACAAGGTACACAGCACCTACACCGATCGGGAGCTCAAAGACCAGCACACCCTCAAACTCGAACACGGAAAACCCATGATTTT
>JAHFDA010000071.1:0-14396 GCA_023249225.1 bacterium | reverse complement strand
TTTGCAAAATTGTGTCATTTTTAATGACAAGGTACATGGTTTGGTGACCGCCAAAGAAACGCGCGATTTTAACCAGCTGCGCCTTGAGCATGGCAAGCCCATGCGCTTTGGGCCCAACTTGGAAAAAGGCATCATCCTCGATGGCATTAAGCCCAGGGTGGTGACATTGGGTGAAAACGGCGTCAGCGAAAAAGACATTCTGGTGCATGATGAAAAGGTTCAGGATCCGACGCTGGCTTATTTTTTAAGCCGTTTTCATTCTCCAGAGTTTCCCACGCCGCTGGGGGTCTTTCGTGCGGTCGAAGAAACCTGTTATGAGGATGCCGCCATCGAACAAATGAAGCAAATCACCGGAAAATACGGCCCCGGTGATCTTGACAAGCTTTTTTCGCAGGGAGAAACCTGGACCGTTCCGGAAAAAACATAAGAGGCGCTTTTAAGTCTTGCGCTAACTCTTTGGCAAGAGCTTACGGGCCGTTGTAGGATAATATCTGTAGTCATTCCAAACAGGCAGTTAACGTTAAGCTAAGCTAGAACAGGAGCCATAGATATGAGCCTAAACACAGTGGTTAACCAAGTGATCCCCATGGTGGTGGAACAGACCGGACGCGGAGAACGTAGTTACGATATTTATTCGCGCTTGCTGCGTGAACGCATCCTGTTTGTAGGCGATGCCATTGATGATCACTACGCCAATTTGATCATTGCCCAGTTGCTTTTTCTTGAAGCCGAAGACGCCGGTAAGGATGCTTATATGTATATCAATAGCCCTGGGGGCGTGGTCACGGCCGGATTGGCGATTTATGACACCATGCAATACATCCGTACGCCGGTCAGCACCATTTGTTTTGGGCAGGCTGCCAGCATGGGCGCGGTCTTGCTGGCTTCAGGTGCCAAAGGCAAACGTTATGCCCTGCCAAACTCGCGCATCATGATTCACCAGCCTTTGGGCGGCGCGCAGGGCCAAGCCACCGATATCGAAATTCAGACCAAGGAAATTCTGCGCATTAAAAAACGGCTCAACGAAATCCTGGCTGAACACACGGGACAGAAGCTGACCGCCATCGAAAAGGATACTGATCGTGACTTTTTTCTGTCGTCGGAAGAATCGGTCAAATATGGCCTCATCGACGAAGTGATCAAGAACATGCCCCGGGTGTAAACGGCTACCTATGGCGCACGAACCCAGTTGCAGTTTTTGCGGTAAAAGTCAGCATCAGGTCGACAAGCTGATTGCGGGCCTGGATGGCTTGTTTATCTGCGATCAATGCGTTCAGCTGTGCAGCAATATCCTTAACGAAACCGAGGATATCCAGGAAGAAGCCATGGGTCACTTGCCGAAGCCGCGTGAGATTCATGAAATCCTTAATCAATATGTGATTGGACAGCACCAGGCCAAAAAAATTCTGTCCGTGGCGGTGTATAACCACTATAAGCGCATTAACCAGCGTCGCCAGTTGGGCAAGGCCCAGGTCGACTTGCAAAAATCCAACATTCTTCTGATCGGGCCTACGGGCACCGGAAAGACCTTGCTTGCGCAAACACTGGCCAAGATGCTGCGTGTGCCCTTTGCCATTGCCGATGCCACGACGCTGACCGAAGCCGGGTATGTGGGTGATGATGTCGAATCCCTGCTTTTCAGGTTGATGCAGGTGGCCAATGGCAACCCGGCCCTGGCGCAGCGCGGCATTGTTTACATTGATGAGATCGACAAAATTTCACGCAAGTCAGAGAATCCTTCGATCACGCGCGATGTCAGCGGCGAAGGTGTGCAACAGGCCCTGCTTAAGATCCTTGAAGGCACGGTCGTATCGGTGCCCACCAAGGGCGGTCGTAAACACCCCAATGCCGAAATGGTCGATGTCGATACGGTGAATATTTTGTTTATTGTTGGCGGCGCTTTTGACGGCCTTGAGAAAATTGTCGAAAAACGCCTTTCGCACCAATCGTTTGGATTTGTCTCGCTTGAAGAGGTGCGCAAGCGCTCGTCACAAAAGAGAAATATGTTTTCGCAGGCGCTGCCTGAAGACCTGCAAAAATATGGACTGATTCCGGAGATCATCGGGCGTTTGCCGGTGGTGGCAGCCTTAGATGACCTGGACGAGGAGGCCCTGATTCAGATTCTTAACGAACCCAAAAATGCCCTGATTAAGCAGTTTCAATCGCTGCTTAAAATGGATGGCGTAGACCTGACATTTACCGATGCCGCCTTGCGCACCATTGCCGAACACGCGCATACACGCAAAGTGGGAGCCCGCGCGCTGCGTTCGATTGTCGAAAGTATCATGCTTGATATTATGTACAACGCCCCGTCCGAGGCCGGTACTCAAAAGGTGGTGATCACCGAAAAAATGGTCAAAGCCTGTGTGGTCAAAGAAAGTTTAGAAGCCGCCGTTGAAGGGAAAGATTTCGATAGTGAAGAAAAGGCAAGAAAAGCAGCTTAACCCGGATTTTTATGCATGAAATCGATTGGAACATAGACTATCCTTTGATTCCCCTGCGAAACATGGTGGTGTTTCCGGGCATTGTCGTGCCCTTGTATATTGGGCGCGAAAAAAGTTTAAGTGCCTTACAGCAGGCCCAGCAAACTGCGCCGCAGCGCATTGTACTGCTGACCCAAAAAGATCCCGACAATGAAAACCCCCAGGACGAGGATTTTTATCAGGTGGGTGTGTTGGTAGACCTGATACAGGTCTTGCAGATGCCCGAAGGTTCTACCAAGATCCTGGTCGAGGGCCGTGAGCGGGTCGAACTGCAGTCCTGGACGGAACATGCGCCTTGCGCCCGGGTGCGTGTGGCACCCTATCCCTATGACGATGCCCATGACCCTGCTCTTAAAACACTTTGCCAAAACGCCCTGCAAAAATTTGAAACCTTTGCCAAGTTTCAAAAAGCAGTGCCTTCAGAAACCCTGGTGGCCATGATGAACCTTGAAGACCCGCAACGCGTGGCCACCATGATGAGCTCCTATTTAAATATGTCGGCCCCTGAAAAACAGGAGCTGCTCGAAGCGGTTTTACTGAAAGACGTCTTTGCACGTCTGATGCAGCAGTGTGAAAAACAACTCCATTCGCTCGAGCTCGACAAGGATTTGCACTTTAAAGTAAAAAATAAAATTGAAAAGGCGCAGAAAGAGTTTTTTTTAAAAGAAAAACTTAAAATGATCCGCGAGGAATTGGGCGAAAAAGAAGGTCAGGAGACCGAAGAATACCGTGAAAAGCTTGAAAAGCTGGCCATGCCGCCTTACGCCCAAAAATTGGCGCTGCGTGAGCTCGACCGACTTTCGAAGTTAAGCACCGTGTCGGCCGAGGCAGGCGTGATTCGCACTTATCTTGACTGGCTGGTGGAAATGCCCTGGAATGCTGCATCAGCAGATCACGTGGATATTGCCGAGGTTTCGAAGCGCCTCGAAGAAGACCATTACGGCCTTGAAAAAGTGAAAGACCGTATTCTAGAGTACTTTGCCGTGCTGCAACTTACCCAAAAGGTGCAGGGCAGCATCATTTGTTTGGTGGGTCCGCCGGGGGTGGGTAAGACGTCCGTTGCTCGTTCGATTGCCAATGCCATGAACCGCACCTTTGTGCGCATCTCGCTGGGCGGCATTCGCGACGAAGCCGAGCTGCGCGGGCACCGGCGCACGTATGTGGGCGCCTTGCCGGGCCGTTTTGTGAAAGCCATGCACAAGGCCAGCGTCAATAATCCGGTGATCCTGCTCGACGAGATCGACAAACTTTCTGAAATCTATAAAGGCGACCCCACGGGCGTGTTGCTCGAGGTGCTTGATCCCGAACAGAACAACGAGTTTACGGATCATTATCTAGAGGTGCCTTTTGATTTCTCAAAAGTTCTTTTTATCGCTACAGCCAACAGTCTGCAAAAGATAGAGCGTCCTTTGCTGGATCGCCTGGAAGTCATTACGCTCTCGGGCTATACCGAAGAAGACAAGCTCGAGATTGCCCGGCGGTACTTGATTCCCAAGCAGCTTAACAAGCAGGGAATTCCTGCGGGTACGCTGACGTTTACCGAAGAGGGATTGCGCCTGATGATTCGTGAATACACCCGTGAACTGGGCCTGCGCAATCTGGATCGCACCCTTGCCGAACTGTGCCGTAAGACTGCCAAGGCCATCATCGAAAAACACGCCATGCCGATTGAGGTCGATTTGCCCGTGTTGCGCGAATTCCTTGGCAAACAAAAATTTCTGCCCGACAAGATTGATGAACAGAACACGGTGGGTCTGGTGACGGGCCTGGCCTGGACCCAGTCTGGGGGCGACACCTTGCCGGTTGAAGTTGCGGTTGTACGCGGACGTGGGCGTCTGACGTTGACCGGCCAGTTGGGAGAGGTGATGCAAGAATCGGCACAGGCCGCGTTAAGCTATATTCGCTCACGCAGCGAGGCCCTGAACATTGACGAGGGTTTCTATCGCAAGTACGACATCCATATCCACGTCTCCGAAGGAGCCATTCCCAAAGATGGTCCCAGCGCGGGTATTGCCATGGCCACCGCCATGGTGTCGGCGCTGACCGGCATCCCCATCAAGCGCGACGTGGCCATGACTGGTGAGATCACTTTGCGCGGGCGCGTGCTGCCCATCGGTGGCTTGCGCGAAAAAGTCATGGCGGCTGCCCTGGCGGGCATTAAGACCATCATTTTGCCCAAGGACAATGAAAAAGATCTGGATGACATTCCCAAGCAGGTACGCAGCGCGCTGACCTATGTATGTGCTGAAAACATGGATCAGGTTCTAAAAGTGGCTCTGGCAGTGCCGGATCAGCCCCTGGAACTGATACCTGACGACCTGGCCGCACCGCGCGCTGAAAATGAGACGGTGGTCAACTAACATGGCTGCTGCTCAATTTAACCTCCAGGCCCAATCAGCCTATAAAATTCAAGACTATGCGTCTGCTCCCAAAATTGACGGAGTTGAACTCATCAACATCAAACGTTTTAACGACGATGGCGGATCGTTTATCGAGCTTTCGCGGCTGACCCAGGGCATGACGGAACACTTTAAAGATTTTGAGGCCAAACAAATCAACTACAGCGAAATGGATCCGGGGGTGATCAAGGCCTTTCACCTGCACAGTAAACAAACGGATGTGTGGTTTGTGCCGCCCTCTGGCAAGATGCTGGTGCTGCTTGTGGATGTGCGCAAGGGCTCAAAGTCCGAAAACGTGGTGATGCGCTTGGTCTTGGGCGATGGCAACGCCCGTTTGCTGCGTATTCCGCCCGGTGTCGCCCACGGTGTAAAAAATATCGCCCCGGTCTCCGGAAGCATTATTTATTTTGTCGACCAACACTTTGACTCTGATCCCAAACGAGGTGACGAGGGCCGACTGGCCTGGGATTTTGCCGGAAAAGATGTTTGGGAAATTACCCGGGGTTGAAATTCCACGCCACGATTAATCTCTAATATATCCAAGCTGTTTTCGGATATTTTTTAGCGATAATTTATCAACATGCGGTCACCGTTAAGCTATCGCAGATTGGCCTTGCCGCGTGGCACACGTTTTCTGCCTGCTTTTTTGGCCCTGCTGGGATCTGGCCCGGTCGTCGCGGCTCCTCCGGCAGCAGCGCAGCATCCGGCGGACGCGGTTGCCGCAGACTGCCGTTCCGTTAATGTTAATGTTGCTTTCCGTGGAAAAAATCTGGGGACGTCGCTGGCGCAGTTTCTGGCGCAAGCCCAGTTGAACGATGTCCAGATTCTTGAAATTTTAAAGCACGCCGATGAAACGGGTCATGCCGAGCGCATTCGGGCGATGGGCGTCAAGGTGAATACCGTCGACAAGAAAAACTCCGCCGAGTTTTTTAAAGAAGGACGGTATTACATTCAACTGGCCAATGAACAAATGACGATTAATAGCGTGCCGCTGGATCATGTTTGGTATGGCTTTCGGCAGGTCAATAGTCAATTCTTGCTTGAATATATCGAAGTAGTGGCCGAATATCCCGTAGAACCGTATGAAGTGTCGGGTCAGTTGACGACGGGCACCTGGCAGCACAACGCAATTGCCGCTGGTCTGCAGACGCTCATGGGGGTTTGTGAGCTGCCGATGGATGCCACCCAACAAAGCGCCATCCTGGATCTTGGCCGTCAAAAGTATGCTTTCAATGATTGTGGCGAGGGTCTGCATTATCATGTCGGGACCGATGATGATTGGCGCATGGGGATCATTGCCAGGGATTGTGTCGCTAAACCCCAACGTTATGGAAACGCGAGCGCTCAAGTGACCCTATTTTATGGATCATTTGAACAAAACAAGCGTATTTACGGAAGCACGGTCATTGAATACCAGTGGCTTCAGATCCCGGCATCCACGGGAGATTTGTAATTTCTTAGGTCCTCGTGGGCAGGGTATGCTCTGCTAAAATCTGCAGGTGACACAAAAAAATCCTAAACCCGCTTTGGTGCTTATCGACAGTTTTTCTCTGGCTTTTCGAGCTTACTATGCCATGCCCGCCGGCATGACGGCTCCGGATGGCAAGCCAGTCAATGCTGCTTTTGGACTTACAGCCATGCTGCTTAAATTCATCGACACTTACAAACCCCAGGCCTTGGCTGCTTGTTTTGACAGCATCGAGCCCACCTTTCGTGAAGAAATCTATCCAGACTACAAGGCCCAGCGACCACCGCCACCTGAAGATTTTGCGCCCCAGGTGCCTATTTTTAAAGAAATTTTCAAGGCCTTTGATATTCCACTTTACGAAGCGCCGGGTTACGAAGCCGATGATCTTTTGGGCACCCTCGCCAAGCAAGCGGCATCGCAGGGCTACCGCGCCTTGATTGTGACTGGCGACCGGGATGCTTACCAGCTCATTGACGACGACATCCATATTTTGACCACACGCAAGGGCATTTCTGATCTGTGGGAGGTGAATGCCGACAATATGCGTGAAAAGTGGGACATCACGCCCGCGCAGGTGGTGGATCTTAAAGCTTTAATGGGGGATAGTTCCGACAATATCCCAGGCGTGCCTGGCATCGGTGAAAAAACAGCCTTGGCGCTCCTTAAACAGTTTAAAGATATTGACGATATTTATGCCCATCTCCACAAGGTTGAAAAAGAATCCTTGCGTCAAAAACTCCAGAGCAACGAAAAGCTGGCGCGTTTAAGTTATGGTCTGGCCAAGATCAACACGCAGGTACCCATGCAAGTCGACTGGCAAAAACAAAAAATGACCGTACCCTGGGAAGCGGTTTATGCGTTATGCAAAAAATATGCGTTTCGAAGTTTGCTGCCCAAACTTTATGAGCGCGTTAAAGGAACTCTTGCGCAGAGTGGTGTCACCGAGCAGGCGGGATTATTTGATCTGGCATTGCAGGATGCGCCCCTCACTCCTTCACCCCGTTCTAGCACTGCTAACCCCCTCACCCCCAACCCCTCTCCCTGGGGAGAGGGGCCAGACGGATATCAGCTTTTGACCGATCCCGAACGACTTAAGCCTCTACTTTCAAAACTTAAAAAAGGCTTTGCCTTTGACACCGAATGCAGCAGTGTTCTGGCTCTTTATGCCGAGTTGGCCGGAGTAAGTTTTGCTTGTGAGGCTGGAAAGGCTTACTACATTCCAGTGGGACACCAGGGTCTCAATGCCAAGCAAGCCAAGGGGGCTAAAGCCTGCCTGGAACTTTTAAAACCCTTGTTTGAGGATGCTTCTGTACCCAAGTATGCCCACAATGCCAAATTTGACGCCGAGGTTTTGTATCACCACAGCATCACCGTGGCCGGGGTTACTTTTGACACCATGATCGCAAGTTATTTGTGCGATGCCAGCGCTTCGCACGGTCTTAAATTTCTGGCCCAGGCCGAACTGGGCGTGACCATGACTGAAATCAAGGAACTGATTGGCAGCGGCCAAAAGCAGATTACTTTTGACCAGCTTCCGCTGGAGCAGGCGGTGCCGTACGCCTGTGCCGATGCCGACATCACTTTGCAACTGTTGCCCATTTACCAAAAGCGCCTTAAAGAAAATGGTGTTGAAAAACTTTTTTACGACATCGAGATGCCGCTTTCGGAGGTGCTCGAACGCATGGAAGAAACCGGTGTCCGTATTGATGCCGGTTACTTGCAAAAGATGTCTAAAGAAATGGAAAAGACGCTCAAAAAACTCGAAACCGAAATTCACGGATTGGCAGGCGAAGCATTTAATATTAATTCCACCCAGCAACTGGGCAAGATTCTGTTTGAAAAATTGGGTATTCCACCCGTTAAAAAAACCAAGACGGGTTTTTCGACTGACAGCGGCGTGCTCGAGGCGCTGGCGTCCAAATATGAAATCGCCAGCAAGGTGATGGATTTCCGCCAGGTTGGAAAACTAAAGTCCACCTACGTGGATGCCCTGCCCAGCATGGTCCATCCCAAAACAGGCAAGATTCACGGGGGGTTTCACCAAACCGTGGCCGCCACCGGACGGCTGTCGTCGTCTGATCCCAATTTGCAGAACATTCCCATCCGCAGTGATCTGGGGCGGCTCATCCGCAAGGCCTTTATACCCTCTGAAAAAGGGGGTGCCATCTTGTCGGCGGACTACTCTCAAATTGAGCTGCGTATCTTGGCGCATATCACCGAAGATCAACATCTTATCGCGGCTTATGAGCAAGATGCCGATATTCATGCCATCACTGCGTCTAAGATCTACGGCGTTTCCATTGACCAGGTGACCACCGAGCAACGCAACCATTGCAAGGCAATTAATTTTGGTATTGCTTACGGCTTGGGCGCGCGTGGACTTTCGCAGAGTATCGGCGTGCCGGTCAAAGACGCCCAGGCCTTTATTGACAGTTATTTTAAAACCTATCCGGGCATCAAGGTTTACATCGAGAGCACAAAAAAGCTCGCGCACAAGCAAGGTTACGTCGAGACGCTCATGGGACGGCGCAGCAAGCTGTCTGGCATTGAAAGTAAAAATCCCCAGGAGGTGGCCATGGCTGAACGTGCGGCCATCAACTATCCCATTCAGGGCACGGCAGCAGACATTATTAAAAAGGCCATGATCGAAATCGATCAGGAACTCGTGGATAAAAAGTTTCATTCCAAAATGATCATCCAGGTGCATGATGAACTGGTTTTTGATGTGGCTCCCGGAGAAACCGAAAAACTTAAAAAACTGGTGACCGAGTTTATGTCGGGTACGCTCAAATTGAAAGTACCGCTTACGGTCAACCTTGGCGTGGGTCCCAATTGGATGGAAGCAAAATAAAACGAATACAAGCCGCTGAACTTCTAAATAAATTTACGTTTTGCCACGCCCCCATGGGTGGAATCCCTTAACTATAGGCGCTGGACTCTTGGAGGGGGCCGGTGATTTCAACCAAATCCAAGGCAGGTTGAAGGAGGCAGTGAAGGAGGCAAATATGAATACGATAGAAATCTATAAGGGTAGTGTGGCGGTAGAGTATCCGGTTAAAAGCCGCGAGAACCGTAAATTTTCCGTAAAAGCTGAAAGTGGCGAAAACACCTTGTATAACGAAGTGTTGGGGACCCTGCTCGAAAAAATCTGCCATAGTGGCACTCGATTCTCGGGCCGGGCACTGGGCTATATGGCCGCAGGGCAATGGGTCAATCGCATGGTGACCGAAATGCTGTCGGGCACCCGACGCAAAGAAAAATCTGACTTTGACTACGAAGAACGGGAACTGTTTTATGAACTGGGCCTGCCGATGCCGTTTAGCATATGCAAGATTAAGACGGTGGACGGTTTGGTTTATCTGCCTTATCGCGTCAATAGCGCCGATGCCGCCCAACGCCGCTTGTTCTATGGTCTTTTGGGGGCCTTTGGCCGGTCGGCAGGGGTCTTAAAAGAAAGCGAACTGGAACATTTAAATCTCGATGGCTTGGTGGGTCGCCTGGCGGCTTACTTTCGCCAGGGGGTGCTCGACCTCTTGCCCCTCGAGTGGGCGATCTTGCGCAAAATCAACTTTCGGATCAATAAAGTGCAGGTTTTTATTAAACAAAAAGCCATTACCGTGACGCGCAATTACAAGCAACACGTCAACAGTCTGGTCTACAATCGCTTGCTCGATATGGTCACGGATGGCCTAGAAAAAGCCCAGGATGAACTTGGCGCAGAAGAAATGGATTACATCACCTTGCCAAACGGGATCAACCGGATTGCCAAAAAAATCCAGGAAGACTGGTCGGGCGAGTATGTTCATTTTGAAGGTGCCGAACGCCAACTACTTTCGAAGATTAAGATCAACGTGCTTTCAGAGCAGCGCAGTCTCATCGGCCGTGACGGCGTGTCCTATATGCTGCAATACCGGCGGATGCATGCTTCGGAGCAAACGTGCCTCGAGGAACTTTTGCGGGGTATGGAACAGTTTCCATTGCGGGGGCAACAAATGAAGTATTTGCTTTCGATGGGTGTTAACCGGCTGGCGCGGATTCTCAACACAGACCGCAACTATCAAGCGGTGATCCGTGATCATGAACTACGGCGGATCTTTACCCTGATGGGTATCCGGCTCAACTCGGAACAGTTTGTGGTCAAGGCCCAGGGCCAGGCGGTGGTTACTTTTACAGTGCCTAATAACCCGGATGACGTGCAGCGGGTGTTTTACACCCGACTGATTAAAAACGGCCGTCAGTGTTCGCTGGAAGATCTTGAAAGACTGCGTGAATTTGGTTTAGAGAAGGTGTTTAACCCCAACGAAGCCATGCCGCAGGATGTCAATGTGATCTTTCAGAAAATGCGTATTGAGCGGCCCGTTCATATCGAAAAAACTGCTGCAGTTTAGCCTCTGTCCCCCTCTGGCCACTTTGGTCGGAGGGGGACTCCTCCTTACTTGCCGCCCATAGCCAGCTGATTTTTGTGGGCGGAGGCGGGTTTTAACTTCTATTTGACTCGCATTTATCGAAAATGTACAATGTTGTTGTACTGTTGCATTGTTGTAGCTTGGAAGTAATCACTTATGGAACAACGTCTTGCTATTAATGTTACTGTTTCAGATGAAGAATATGAGTTTATCCGTCTGCAGGCCTATCTCACGCGCTGTAGCATGTCGGCCTACGTACGTCATCTGATTACGTTCGACCGTAAAAAGAAAAAAGAAAACCCCAAAACAACGGCATCGCCTGCGATGCCCCATGGCTAAGGCCTACAGCTTTAATCAGCTTTTTTACGAAGCGTGGCTGATCTTGCGCAAGGATCCGATTGTGTTTGCGCCGATGCTGCTTTTTTCGATGCTGGTGACGCTGGCAGAGCGGCTTTTGCCGATGCCGCTTAAACCGCTGGAGAAACCGTTTTTTATTTTCATGGGTCTTTCGACCCTGGTGTCGCTGTGGTTTCAACTTTGGACCCTGGCCATGGTCTGGCAGTCGTCTAAAGATGAAGACGTTAACGTGGCGGCCAGCTTTAAACTGGCTTGCCGTACCTTTCCGAGTGTATTTTTTTTGCTCTTGCTTTTAGGTGTCATCATGGGTGGGTTTGGATATGCGGCTGCCCTGGGCTGGCAATCCTGGCCGCAGGTCAAATGGCTGATGGCTTTTTTGGGTGGGGTGGTGGTTACCCTGTTTGTGCTGTATTCAGAGTTTTTGCCGGTGGCCGTGGTGGTTGACGGTATGAATACCCGCTATAGTCTTTTGCTTGTGACGCGGATATTCCGTTGGTATGCCTGGCCGATCTTTAAATATTTTGTGGTGTTGGTGGGTTTGTTAAGTTTAAGCGCGTTGATGGCTGAATCTGTTAAAGTGCTTGTTTTTCTACCGCCGCTGATTCAAGGTTTTACGGCTGCGGTGATCCTGGCCTTTACGTATCGCTTTTATCTGCAACTGACGCGCATCGATGTGGTGAGCTAATAAATTTGGGAGTGCTGAAAAAGTCTCTTTTATGTCATCCCGGCGAAAGCTGGGATCCCAGGCTAAGAACTCCAACTATGGGATCCCGGCTTTCGCCGGGATGACACGTCGCAGAAAACAGACTTTTTCGGCAGTCCCAATTTGTTTGTCTGCATGGATTTTATTTGACAACGGCTTTGCTATCTTTGAAATTAGTATTAGGCATGAATGCGTTACCTGAATCAAGAGACCCACAGATCCAAATTGAAAACTTGTCAGACATTCACTTGTTTACCAACCCCTTTATGAAAACATCGCTGTTAAGTTACCAGCTGATCCAGCATGCCAACATGGCCATGGTGATCCAGTCGCAGGATACCCAACAGGAGCTTAGGCGCATCTTAAAACCGGCCGGGATGCCGGGCGGTCAGCGGGGTTACAACAAGGTTTTCTGGGATGGCACGCGGGCTGATGGCATCAAGGTGGCGCCCGGACGTTACCAGGTTACCTTGTACGAAAATAACCAGGTTAAGTACCATTCACATGCTTTTCGTTTAGGCGGTTAAAAGCATTTTTCCACGTTGCGGCGGGGTATTCATGCTACAATTTTCAGGATTTTTTTTAACCCGGATTATTCATGCATATGAAGCGGATACCTACACACGGGAGCCCGCTACAAGAAGGTATGAATAGTGCGGGCTAACAAAGGAGTACAGTAAATATGAGTATTGCAACCATGACTCAAGACTATAAAGTAGCGGATCTGGGCCTGGCAGAATGGGGCCGCAAGGAAATCAAGCTGGCCGAAAACGAAATGCCCGGCCTGATGGCCCTGCGCCGCAATTATGGTCCGCAAAAACCGCTCAAGGGCGCCCGCATATCCGGTTGCCTGCACATGACCATCCAAACGGCCGTGCTCATCGAAACCCTGATCGAACTGGGTGCCCAGGTACGCTGGTCGAGCTGCAATATTTTTTCAACCCAGGATCACGCTGCTGCCGCCATTGCCAAAGCTGGGATTCCGGTTTTTGCCTGGAAGGGCGAGTCTGAAAAAGATTACTGGTGGTGTGTTGATCAAACCATTGTTTGGCCGGACGGGCAGGGCCCCAACATGATTCTCGATGATGGCGGCGACCTTACCGCCGTCCTGCACGAAGAGCGTTACGCTCATCTGATGAAACACGTGCGTGGCATTACCGAAGAAACCACCACGGGCGTCAAGGCGCTCTACAAAATGCTCAAACTGGGCACGCTCAAAGCGCCCGCCATTAACGTCAACGATTCCGTCACCAAGTCGAAATTCGACAACCTCTACGGCTGCCGCGAGTCGCTGGCCGACGGCATCAAGCGCGCTACCGACATCATGGTGGCGGGCAAAGTGGTGGTGATTGCCGGTTACGGCGAAGTGGGCAAAGGTTGCGCGCACGCCATGCGCGGCCTGGGCGCGCGCGTGATCATTACCGAAATCGATCCCATTTGCGCCCTGCAGGCTGCCATGGAAGGCTACGAAGTCACCACCATGGACGAAGCCGTCAAAGAAGGCAATATTTTTGTCACCGCCACGGGCACCTGCGACATTATTACGGTGGCGCACATGCAACGCATGAAGCACGAGTCTATTGTTTGCAACATCGGCCACTTTGACGTCGAAATCCAAATGGCCGAACTTTCTAAAGTCCCCGGCATCCGCAAAGAAGAGGTCAAACCGCAGGTCGATTTATGGCATTTCCCTGGCGGCAACAGCATTCTCGTTCTGGCCGAAGGCCGCCTGGTCAATCTGGGTTGCGCAACGGGTCACCCCTCGTTTGTAATGAGTAGCTCCTTTACCAACCAGGTACTTGCGCAGATGGAACTTTTCCAGCATGCCGGCAAGTACGCCCTGGGCGTCTACATGCTCCCCAAAAAACTCGATGAGGAAGTGGCGCGGCTACACTTGGAAAAGCTGGGCGTCAAACTCGAAAAACTGACGTCCAAGCAGTGCGAAGACCTTGGCCTTTCCGCCGAGGGTCCCTATAAGCCGGAGCATTATCGGTATTAAGCCATGAAAAAGCGGGCCACAGCAGCGTCTTACGTTAGCGAATACATTACGGATGCCAAGGGCAGGCGTGTGTCGGTAGTCATACCCATCGAAATCTACGAGGATCTTATGGAGGATTTGCAAGATCTGGCAATTATTGCCGAACGTAAGAACGATGAGTTTATTCCCTACGCAGAATTTCGCAAGCAGTTAAAAAAAAATGGCAGACTTTGAGCTGATTATTACGCCTCGCGTATACAAAGAGGCAGATGGTATTCCCAAGGCACAGTATAAAAAAATCGATCAGGCAATTCTTAAACTGCCAATGAATCCATTTCCGCCGAACTGTAAAAAATTGGCGGGAAGTCGAAATGGTTATCGTTTACGTGTTGGGGATTACCGGGTGCTTTACTCTATCGAAAAAAATCTTATCACTGTTTACCACGTGAGCCACCGCAAGGATGTTTATAGATAGGTTCCCAGAGTGTATTCCAATCCTAGAATGAGCCTGAAGAGAAGGCCGTAGCCGCCGCCTTTCTTTCTTTTTTTGGTTCTTTTTTTCTTTCTTTGTGGACAGCTGTGATCATGTGGATAAGTCAGCT
>JAHFDA010000070.1 GCA_023249225.1 bacterium | reverse complement strand
ATCATAAGCCAAAACCCGCATGCCAAAGTGCCGGGCATATCCCGCCACGCGTCGACCGATCTTTCCAAGTCCTACCACACCCAGCGTTTTTTGATATAACTGGATTCCGATATATTTTTTACGGTCCCAGCGTTTTTCACGCAGAGCCTGATTGGCCTGGGGAATATGACGAGCCAGCGACAAGAGCATGGCAAAGGTATGCTCGGCCGCCGCGACCGTATTGCCTTCGGGGCTGTTCACCACCACCACGCCTGCACTGGTTGCAGCGGGCACATCAATATTGTCGACCCCTACCCCAGCCCGCCCGATAATCCGCAATTTTGGAGCGGCGGCAATCAGCGCAGAGGTCATCCGGGTCTCACTGCGAACCACAATCGCGTCCACATCTTTGACCAGACCCAGAAGTTGATCCGGATTTTGATTGGTTTTGATGAGCACATCACAGCCTGCTTGCCGCAGGATGTTCAGGCCTTCTTCCGCTACCGGGTCACAGACAAGGACTCGGAACATGTTTAAGCCACAACGGGCTCAACCTGCATGAAAGCCTCTTGAGCGGCCGCGACGCCCTTGCCAAGTTCAACAGGAGATCCTAGCGACCGCAGTGCCATTTCAAGACAAGCCAAGGCAGCAAAGGTGTCTTTGGGATCAGTATATCCCAAATGCGTGATGCGAAAAATTTTGCCCTTTAAAGCGCCCTGCCCCGCCGCAAACACCACGCCCCATTTGTTTTTAACCTCTTTGCGCAGGGCCTCGGCATCTACGCCCTCAGGCGGAAGAATGGCTGTGACCGCTCGGCTGGCCACACGTTCATCGGTCACGAGCAATTTGCATCCCGTGGCACGCACCCCGGCGCGGGTGGCTTTCATTAAAAGTTCATGGCGCTTAAAGATATTTTCCACGCCTTCTTGAAAAATCAAATCATAAGCTTTATCCATGCCATAGATGACCGAAATGGCAGGGGTCCAGGGAGTTTCTCCGGTTTCAAGAAATTTTTTTGCGGCCACCAGATCAAAATAGAAACGCGGATTTTTACAGGCTTCAATGGCTTTCATGGCCCGTGACGAAACAGCCAGCAAGGCCACTCCGGGCGCTGTCATAAAGGCCTTTTGCGAGCCCGCACAGACCACATCAAGATCCCAGGCATCCATCTGCAAATCGGCTGTCAATAATCCGCTCACCGAGTCGACAATCACCAAGGTATCGGGGGATTGCTTACGGATCAAAGCAGCGATTTCCTTGACTGGATTAAGTACGCCCGTAGAGGTTTCATTTTGCTGGAACAATACCGCTTTAAGATTTCCGGGCGCATAGTTTGCAAGCTGTTTGGCCACCGCCGTTGGCTGAAGTGCCTGCCCAGGTTCTACGGACAGCACATCGACCACTGCGCCAAAGGCTTTGCAGATTTTGACAAAGCGCTCGCCAAATTCTCCAACCTTAAGTACCAAGACCTGTTCGCCCGGATTGATGGTGTTCACCACCGCAGCTTCCATGCCTCCAGTGCCAGAACAGGTCAGAATAAATACACTGCCATTTTTCGTCTTAAACAGATCGCGCCCCTTGGTGACAATTTTGTCTTGAATTTGCTTAAAAGAAGGGCCTCGGTGATTGATCATCTGGCCTGCCTGCGCCAGCAAGATATCCAAGGGCACCATGGTTGGCCCAGGAATCATCAACAATTCTTTGATGGCAAGATTAACCATAAAAATTCCTTTCTAACGCTTGCGGAATTGAGTGCTCTTACGAGCACGTTTATGGAAATACTTTTTACGCTCTTTTTCGCGGGCATCGCGGGTCAGCATGCCTTCGGGTTTAAGCATACTCCGGTAATCTGGATTAACATTTAATAAGGCCCGACTAATACCATGGGCAACCGCTTCGACTTGAGCGCTGCTACCCCCGCCACGAATAAACGCGTGTACGTCAAAGCGACCCTCATTACGCGTCAGCTTAAGCGGAGAAAGTATCTTATAAAGATCAGAAGCGCGGGTTGAAGCGAAAGGTTTGCGGTTAAAAAAAATACGGCCAGACCCCTGACGCAACCACACGCGAGCCACAGCAGTCTTGCGTTTTCCGGTGGCACTAAATCCGACCTTGCGAGTGTCTTCCCACCACAGTCCGCCTGATTTCTTTTTTTCCTTGCTGATGATTTTTTCAGTCATGGTTATAAGGCCTTTCCGCGTACATTTTCGATTTTAACCGGTTTTTGAGCCTGGTGAGGATGCTGCGCACCTGGGTAGATCTTTAAGCGGGACATCAACTGTTTACGGAGCTTGTTACGGGGCAACATTTTACTGACGGCCCATTCAACGGCACGTTCGGGTTTTTCATTAAGCACTTGTTTAAGTGAAATCGTTTTTAAACCGCCTGAAAAGCGCGAATGGCGATGATACAGTTTATTTTCTTTTTTATTACCGGTGGATAGCATGCCTTCGACACCGGTTACCACCACATGGTCGCCCGTGACCACCCCAGGAGTGTAACCTACCTTGTGTTTTCCCAGTAGAATAAAAGCCACTTCACTGGAAAGACGGCCCAAAGTCTTGCCGGTGGCATCGATTTGAACCCAGTCCTGACCTCTGTCCTTTGCATAAAATGAACTTTGTGTTTTATAAACCATAAATTGCCTCAAAACTCTCAATTAATATTTTACTTCTTTCAGTACCAAACCCTGTGCCGGAGCCGGATAACGCCTGGCCCACGGCTGTTTATTTTGAACTGCTAACTTTAAATCTTCCAAACTTGCCTGTCCTCTGGCAACTTCGACTGCCGCCGAGATAATCAGGCGAACCATCTGCCTCAAGAACCCGTTGGCAACAATGCGTACCTGGTATAGGGTAACAGGTTGTGCCTTTTCATTCAAAAAATCGTGGATTCTGATAACACGCGCAGTTACCGCAGATACCCGCCTAACCCGATTCGTTTGATCCAGCGCACCCACTGTAAACTGTGTAAAATCATGCTCTCCCTTAAAAAGCCCTAAAGCACGTTTAAACCTGTTTTTGTCCCAAATACCGGAATCCTCAATAACCCATACCCATGGAAGCACACTTAAGGGCAGCTGCGCATAGGGCGTAAGCGTCAGATGGTATATATAACTTCGTTGCCGGGCGCTAAAACGTGCATGAAATTGCTGATCAACGCTTTCAACCGAAAGTACATCGATTCCCTGGGGCCGTAACGCTCTATTCAGGAGGCGCTGTAACTGAACATTGCCCAAAGATACCGGCACATCGGCATGCAGTACCTGTCCAAATGCATGTACACCCGCATCGGTGCGCCCAGCGCCACTCACACGCACATCATATTTGCAGGCGGCCTTTAGACAAGCATTAATTGCCCCACTGACCGTTTGGGCATGAGACTGAACTTGAAATCCAGAAAAGAACCTTCCGTTATACCGGATTCCCAACCTTACACGTCGGGTTTCTAACAATTCACCCAGGTTAGGAGGACTCTGATGCCGTGGCCTCTTGAACGGTTAGCAAGGCCATGCTTGCACCATCTCCCTGCCGCACATGGGTCTTAAGCACCCGCGAATAACCTCCCGACCTCTCCTTAAAACGTGGCGCAACTTCTTCGCATAAGCGACGCACCAAGGTACGATCCTGCACCCACGAAAAAATCCGGCGGCGCCCCGCCAAAGAACCCGACTTGGCCAATTGAATGCAGCGGTCAACAACTCGCGCGGTTGCTTTGGCCCGCGCATACGTGGTGACCACATGTTCATGCTGGATTACCGAACGTAAAGTTCCACGGATAATCGCCAGGCGTTGATCCGTGGGCCGTCCAAGCTTTGCATTACCTTTGCGGTGTCTCATGACGTGATCTTTACTTCATCCATCTCTAGCACCATCGATGAATTTGAATCTTCTTCGGGTAATAGACTGCTGTCAGAAATTCGCAAAGACAGACCATACTGGGCCAGTTTCTCGTTGATTTCATCGGCAGACTTACGGCCAAAATTTTTGATCTGCATTAAGTCATTGATATCCTTACCGATCAGTTCGGCAACGGTGTTAATACCCGCCTTGCGCAGACAGTTGCTGCTGCGTGCCGAAAGCTCCAAATCTTCGATGGATAGATTTAGACCGGCTTCAAGTTTTTGCTTAGGGGCTGTTTCAAGTTTAGGCGCTTCAACTTCGATCTCCCTTGGCTTGGGACGGAAATCAGTAAAGAGTATTAACTGTCCCATCAATATGTCCGAAGCCTTTTTAACGGCTTCCTTGGGCTTGATAGCGCCATTAGTCCAAACCTCTAAAATCAAACGATCATAATCCAAGCTTTGCCCAACCCGGATAGGTTCAATGGAATGATTTACCCGGACCACTGGGCTAAAGTTTGCGTCTAAAGGCATGGTGTTGACCGACATGCCTTCGAATTTATTCAGTTCTGCCGGCGCATACCCCCGGCCTGTACCGATGGTGAGATCCATCTTAACCATACCTTTGCGCGTTAACGTACAAATGGGTTGCTTGGGATTGACGATCACGATGCTTTCATCATGCTCGATATCTCCGGCGGTCACTAATCCTTCACCTTTAAAGTTAATCTTCACAGGGGCCAAATCTGAATTGTATGAGACCAAAACAAGCCGCTTAAGGTTAAAGATAATATCAAGCACATCTTCCATGACATCGGGCAATGTGGTGTATTCGTGAGTAATGCCTTCAATGGTGACGGAGCTTACAGCGGCACCTTCTAGCGACGAAAGCAAGACGCGTCGCAAACTATTGCCCAAAGTAATCCCACTGCCACGAGACAACGGTTCGGCCGTAAATATTCCGTGATTTTCATCCAGTTCTTCGTATTTCACCCAAGGTTCCTGCTGCGTCATTGGATATTCCTCCCTATTCCTTATCTAGAATAAAATTCCACAATTAAATGTTCTGTAATGGGCACGTCAATTTCTTCACGTGCGGGCCAATGCATAATGCGGCCCTCTTTTCGAGCTTCATTAAAATCAATCCAACTGGGCACTTTACGATCTCCCCGAGAATTGACAACCGCATCGAAGACCAACTTGGATTTTTCTGAAGTACTGATTAAATCATCTTTTTTGACAAGATAAGATGGGATGTCGACCCGTTTGCCGTTGACAAAGATATGACCATGGCGCACAAGCTGACGTGCTTGTGAACGACTTAATGCAAGGCCAATACGAAAAACAAAGTTATCCAGACGTCTTTCGAGTTGGGTTAAGAAGTTTAAACTTTTTACGCCCTTGAGCCGAGTGGCTTTTTCGTAAGTTAAGCGAAACTGGCGCTCACTTAAACCATAAAAACGCCGCGCTTTTTGCTTGGCTCTTAGGCGCAAGCCATACTCGGAAAGCTTTTTAGGCAGCTGCCCCATTTGTAATCCAGGGGGAGTGCTACGCTTCTCGATACTACA
Organism: bacterium; assembly: GCA_023249225.1. Lineage (GTDB taxonomy): Bacteria > Margulisbacteria > Marinamargulisbacteria > JAHFDA01 > JAHFDA01 > JAHFDA01. The sequence goes on along the minus strand of JAHFDA010000070.1, from coordinate 12,399 downwards.
CTTGGCCGTGTGGCAACGCTGCCCCTTGAGGTAGAGTTTTTCTCCCTCACGACGACACAATTTGCACACGGGATCTAAATACCGAACCAATGCAGACCTCCTTGATTATACGCGCCGACGCTTACGCGGACGGCAACCATTATGTGGAATGGGTGTGACATCTTTGATGGCAACAATGTCTAATTCATTGGCCTGTAAAGCTCGAATTGCAGTTTCTCGCCCAAGACCTGGACCACTGACCAACACATCCACCGATTTAACACCAAATTCTTTTACCTTATGAGCCACGCCTTCAGCAGCAACCTGGGCAGCAAAAGGTGTTCCCTTTTTGGATCCCTTAAAACCGGCTGCACCTGCCGACGACCAAGCCAAAACCTCGCCTTTGTCGTCTGTAATACTGATAATCGTATTATTAAAGGTCGACCGAATATGCGCGTACGCATGGGACACAGACTTTTTAGTCTTTTTGCGCTTAACGACTTTCTTTTTTTCGACAATTTCTTCAGCCACGGTTATTTCGTTTCCTTCTTTTTATTGGCAACAGTCTGACGTTTACCCCGTTTTGTGCGGGCATTGGTACGGGTGCGTTGTCCCCGAACCGGCAAATTTTTCTTGTGGCGAATGCCACGGAATGAATTAATTTCCTGCAAACGACGCACATTCAAAGTCACTTCACGTCGCAAATCTCCCTCGACCTTAAATTCACGCAGCGCGTCACGCAAACGTAAAACCTCGTCTTCGGACATATCTTTGACTCGCCTATTGACATCAACATTGGCTTTTTGGCAAAGCAAACGAGCACGACTATTTCCTACGCCATAGATATAAGTCAGGGCAATGACCACACGCTTTTGATTAGGCAATTCGACACCTGAAATACGAGCCATTTTTTTATCCTCTACCCTTGGCGCTGCTTATGCTTTGGATTTTCACAGATCACCAGCACCACGCCTTTGCGCCGTACAACCTTACATTTAAGACATATACGCTTGACCGAAGCACGAACCTTCATTCTAACACACCTTTCTCATAATATCTATAAGATCTACTTTAGGCGGTAGGTAATCCTGCCGCGAGTCATATCGTAGGGAGATAATTCTACCCTGACTCTGTCCCCAAGTAAAACCTTAATATAGTTTTTGCGAATTTTACCACTGATATGAGCCAAGACCAACTGACCCGTATCAAGCGTGACACGAAAAACTCCGTTGGGTAATACTTCTGCCACAATCCCCTCAATTTCAATAACGCCATCTTTTTTAGCCATAAGTTTTATTTTTTATAAACCTTCAATTATGTCCCGTATTTCAATAAACACAGTTTCAGGATCTCGAGACCCGTCAATCTTAACTAATTTACCTAATTTATTGTAGTGGTCAAGTGCGTCCAGGGTTTGGTCCATATAAACCTGATACCGTTTTTGCACGGTTTCGGGGCGGTCATCTTCACGCACCAAAAGTGTTTGGCTACAGGTATCGCAAATACCTTCACGTTTGGGAGGCGACTGAACCCGGTGAAAAACTCGCCGACAGCCCGAACAGGTCAAGCGACCCGCCATGCGCTCTAGGACCACTTGTAATCCAACTTCTAATAACAGAACCCTACGAACTGACAATATTCTTTCTAAGGATTCTGCCTGTGCCAGAGTGCGGGGAAATCCGTCGAGCAATACCGCACCAGAGGGTTGATCCTTTACACAAGATTGAATGAGCTGAATCACAACGTGGTCGGGAACAAGTTTTCCATCTTTAAGCAAGCCACTAATTTGATTTCCCAAAGCCGTATTGGCCTTGACCTCTGCGCGCAACAAGTCTCCGGTGGACAGATGCATAAAGCCGAACTGTTTAACCAGCCTCTCCGCTTGAGTTCCCTTACCCGCGCCTGGAGGACCAAATAATGCGATATGAAATGCAATCTTCAACGCAAAATACCTTCGTAACGCCGTGCCACAAGGTGAGCATCCACATTTTTTATCAGATCCATGGCAACGCCAACCATAATCAAAAGTGCGGTACCACCTAAGCCAAGAAAGGCCGTCACATGTGTGACATTTGCTGTCACAACGGGCACCAAGGCAATCACAGCCAATGTACTTGCTCCTACCAAAGTAAGGCGCCCAATGATCTTTTCAAGGTATTCGACTGTGGGTCGTCCAAGACGCACCCCCACCACAAAACCACCATACTTGCGAATGTTATCGGCCAGTTCAGTAGGGTTAAAACTGATGGCCGTATAAAAGTACGAAAAAAAGAATATCAAAAAACAAAATAAAAGATTATAGGCAACGCCGTCATAGCTGTAAAAATGGCTCATGAACGTGTTGATCGAAGCCACATTAAACATGCCTGTGATCATCACTGGAAACTGTAATACCGCCGATGCAAAAATAATGGGTAGTACACCCCCTTGGATCAGCCGCAGGGGAATATAGGTGCTTTGACCTCCGTACATCTTGCGCCCCACAATGCGCTTGGCATATTGTACGGGAATCTTACGTTCGGCTTCCTGCACGACGACGATGCCAACGATCAAGAACAGAAAAATGATCAAAAATGCCAACACATTGATAATGTGTGTTCCAGCATATATTTGTTTGTATGTGGTGCTGACATAAAAAGGCATGCGTGCCACAATGCCTACAAAAATCAGTACCGATGCTCCGTTACCCAGCCCATGTTCGGTCATAATCTCACTGACCCACATGACCAGGGTGGAACCCGCTGCCAAGGTGACGGCTGCGTATACCACAAACCAAGGCACAGAGACGTTGGGCAGGAGTACTGAGCGAAATCCGATAGACATGACCATACCCTGCACGACTGCAATCAGCACCGCCAGGTACCGGGTATATTGAGCAATTTGCTTGCGACCGCCATCACCTTCCTGGGCAATTTCTTTTAACTGAGGCCAGACCACCATCATGAGCTGCATGATGATTGAGGCATTGATATATGGAAGAATCCCCAGGGCCAGGATCGAGAACTTACTTAAGGCACCCCCAGAAAATAAATCAACAAAACCAAGCAGTCCTGCGCCTGAAAACGCTTGTGTCATGGCCACAATATCCACACCCGGAATAGCAATGTGGGTACCAAAGCGCACCAGACCAATCATTAAAAGTGAAAACAAAAAACGGCGGCGTAGCTCCGGTATGATAAATACGCCCCTAAGCTTTTCAAGCATGGGGGTATTACTGAACGCTTCCGCCTAAACTTTGCACAGCCTGGGATGCAGATTTAGATATGGCTAAACCCTTGAGATGTAAGGCCTTTGTCAATTTTCCTTTGGCAATAATTTTGACGCGTTTTGCCCAAGCAGGCATGGCTTGAACCTGGCGTAAGGCAGCTATATCTACCGTAAGACCGCTGGTCTTAAAATAGTGATCCAGCTGCTGCAAAGTCAATGCCACCCGTGGCAATTGTTGGTCAAGCAAAGAACTGAACCCCCTGGATTTTGAGATCTTTCGGTAGAGGGGCAGCCGACCCCCTTCGTGCCCCACATAAGGCATCGACCCGCTGCGGCTACGTTGTCCCTTGTTGCCACGACCAGCGGTACATCCCCAACCACTGGATTCACCACGGGCCACACGTTTTCTGCGTTTTCTGGAATGCTTGGGAGGTTGAATGATGACTGCCATAAAAATACCTTCCTTAGGTTGTCTCTACAGATTTCTGAACTCTTGTTGTTTTGAGGGTCACGCCACGTCGCTGGCCAATGACTTCTGCATTTTGCAGGCGCCTCAATGCGTCAATAGCGGCGCGCGCCATATTAATGGAATTACTGGATCCATGGGACTTAGCGACCACATCCTTTAAACCCACCATTTCCAGGACTGTGCGAACGGCACCACCCGCAATAACTCCGGTACCCTCGGGAGCTGGGCGTAAAAATACCCGGGTGGCACCTGCCCTGCCCCAAATTTCATGGGGAATGGTTCCTCCTGAAATACGCATGAGCGCCAGATGTTTTTTGCCACGTTCTACAGCTTTACGGATCGAACTAGGCACTTCACGGCTTTTTCCCAGTGCTAATGAGACTTTGCCTGCACGATCACCCAACACCACAGCCGCACGAAACGCCAGACGTTTGCCACCCTTGACCACCTTAGTGACACGGCGGATCTGAATCACCTTTTCGGTTTGCTCTTTGTCTGATTGAAAATTATCTCTTTTGTTGCCCATTAGAACTGTAATCCTCCCTTGCGCGCCGATTCTGCCAAAATCTGAATACACCCATGGTACTTGCGCTGTCTGCGGTCAAACACGATCTGTGTAATTTGCTTTTGAATGCAAATCTCGGCAATTTTACTTCCTACAAATTCGGCACCTTGCCGATTACCTTTTTGATTCCCACGGGTTGAACTTACCTGGGCTAAGGTTTTGCCCTGCGCATCATCAATCACTTGGGCATAGATATGTTTGAGACTGCGAAAAACTGCCAGACGGGGACGCTCTGAAGTTCCCTGCACCCGTAGGGCACGCATACTTGGTTTATGTTTTCTATCCATACATGGTCACCTTACTTCTTACCTGTTTTTCCCTCTTTGCGGCGAATGACTTCGCCAGCATAGTGAATTCCCTTGCCTTTATAGGGTTCGGCTGGCCGTAAATTACGAATATCTGCAGCCACCTGCCCCACCTTTTGTCTATCGATTCCCTCGACAATGACTTTGGTTTGTCCGTCTGCTTTAAGGACAATGCCTTCGACGGAAGGATAAGCCACATCATGCGAAAAACCCAACTGAAATTTGAGGTCTTTCCCGTTTTGTTGCACACGGTAACCCACGCCCTCTAGTTCAAGCTCTTTTTTAAACCCCTGGGTGACACCCACAATAAGATTGGCCAGTATGGCCCGGGTTAAACCATGCAAAGCCTTTTGTCGCAACGCGTTTCCGGATCGCTGAACCTGGAGCTGACCCTCGGCGACTGAAACAGCGATACCCTCTGAAATGTCAAAAGACAGTTGACCTTTGGGACCCTTAACAGCCACGTGAACACCCTCAATTTTTATGGTCACCCCTTGGGGGACAACAATTGGCAATTTACCTATATGTGACATGTGTTATTTCTCCTACCATACCTTGCAGAGGAGTTCACCACCTACACGGTTAACCCGTGCATGCAAACCCGTCATGACACCCTTGGGAGTTGTCAGAATACAGACTCCTAATCCATTAAGAACCTTGGGGATATCTTTTTTGGCCACGTAGATTCGCCGTCCAGGGGTACTGACACGTTCGATAGATGTGATCACACGATCTCCATCGGACGTGTACTTTAAATCGATACAGAGGTCTTTTTTATATCCCTCGCCGTCCAATGCAAAATCAGAAATGTAACCTTCTTTTTTTAGAATGGTCACAATAGAATGCCGTAACCGTGAAAAAGGCACTCGCACACTGGTATGCCTTGCCTCATTGGCATTACGAATACAAGTCAACAAATCTCCGATTGAATCTATCATGACATTTCTCCTCTTTACCAGCTGGCCTTACGCACACCCGGCAATTTTCCTGCCAAGGCCAAGGTTCGCAAACAAATTCGACATATTCCAAAAAAGCGATAAACAGCTCTGGGCCGACCGCATATAGAACAACGCCGAATGATGCGAGACTTGTACTTTGGCTTACGATGTGCTTTTACGATCCAAGTAGTTTTTGCCACAAATTTTTCTCCTCTTTACAGACTTAACGCTTTTCGCGGAAGGGCATGCCAAAACCCTTCAGCAGCCAATAGACTTCGTCATCTGTTTTGGCCGTCGTTACAATGGCAATATCCATGCCACGCACCTTATCGACTTGCTCCAGGTTAACTTCTGGAAAAATAGTCTGTTCCTTTAATCCGAGATTATAATTTCCCCGTCCATCAAATTTTGCGGGCACACCACGAAAATCACGGATCCGTGGCAATGATAAATTGATCAGCCGAGACAGGAAATCGTACATATATTGTTTGCGCAGGGTTACCTTAACACCAATGGGTTGATTTTCTTTGAGTTTGAAATTAGATATCGCCTTTTTACTTTTGATCACGATAGGCTGCTGACCCGTGATTACCTTGATATCGGCCACAGCATGATCCACTGCCTTATTATTTTCAGTGGAGTCGCCCACGCCACAATTGACTACAATTTTAATCAACCGTGGAACCCGCATGACGTTTGTATAATTAAAACGCTTCTGCAGATCCGGCACAATTTGTTCCTTATAAACTTCTTGCAGTGTTTTCATCATGACTTAAGCAACTCCCCGCTTCGTTTGGCCACTCGTACCCAGACTCCCTCTCGCATTTTGAAACCTACTCGCGTGGGTTGAGACGTCTTAGGATCAAGCAACGCAACCTTGGAAATATGCAAGGGAGCTTCTTTCTCGATAATGCCACCCGATTGGTTCTTGGGACTAGGCTTGGTATGACGCTTGATGACGTTTATTTTTTCGACAATAACGCTATCCCGGCGTACCAACAAAACCTTGCCCCGTTTGCCACGGTAACGGCCTCTTAAGACAATCACTTGGTCACCCTTCTTTATCTTTTGCATGGCTACAGCACCTCTTCTGCCAAAGAGACAATTTTCATAAAATTGCGGTCGCGTAATTCACGTGCCACCGGTCCAAAAATACGGGTTCCCCGGGGCATCAACTTGTCGTCAATGATCACCGCCGCGTTGTCGTCAAAACGCACCACCGTACCATCGGCTCGCGTAATGGGTCGACACGTGCGCACAATGACTGCTTTGACCACTTCACTTTTTTTGACAGCCATTTTGGGCTGAGCGTCCTTAACAGTGCCAACGACCACGTCGCCCACCCCCGCATAACGGCGCCGGGTTCCACCCAAGACCTTAATCACCAAGATTTGTCGGGCACCGGAATTGTCAGCCACAACCAAGCGAGATTCTTGCTGTATCATGACGGGACAACCTCTTTGGACTTCTTGGAAGCAGGCTTTACTGTATTTTCGACAGGAGCGGTAACAGGTTTTTTATAAATTTCCTCAACCACAGATTCTCCGGCCTGTAGTGCCGTGCCGGCCCGCTTGTTACGTTCGATGACTTCGATCAGACAAAAACGTTTGCGCTTGGATAAAGGACGAACCTCACGAATTCGAACCTTATCCCCAATTCGTGCCTGTTCGTTAGGATCATGCACTAGAAATTTTTTGCTATAGGTTAAGGCCTTGCCATAAAGCTTATGTAAGATACGCCTTTCGACCATGACAGTAACCGTCTTTTGCATTTTATCGGCAACGACAACGCCGACACGTTCTTTACGGTAAGCTTGTTTAGTTTGCATGCGCATTGCTCCCCACTGCTGATTTTTCGCCAAGGACTGTATATGCACGGGCCACATGCCGCTTGAGTTGGCGGTAAAGATTAGGATCTTCGGCTTTTTGTGCCACTCGGTTGATTCGGGACTGCAAAAGTTGTTTTTTGCTGTCATGGACATAGGCTGTGAGTGCCTTGGTATCCATGCCCCGTAGTTTATCGAGCACAACCTTGGGTGCATTTTGATTTTTAATTTTCTTGGCCATTACAGAACCTCCTGCGTATGTCGGGATACCAAGCGCGACTTAAGTGGAAGCTTGTACTTGGCCAAGCGCAGGGCTTCGACTCCGACCTTGTCAGTTACGCCTGCCAGCTCAAAAAGGATCGCACCTCTTTTAACCACGGCTACGTAAAATTCTGGATTACCCTTGCCTTTTCCCATACGAGTTTCGGCGGGTTGCTTGGTGACAGGTTTGTCGGGAAAAACCCTGATCCAAATTTTTCCACCGCGTTTGATGAAACGTGTCATGGCACGGCGTGCGGCTTCGAGTTGGCGTCCTGTAATCCAACCGTTTTCAAGGGCTTGAATGGCATAATCTCCAAAATTGAGCCATGTGTTGGACGACGCCTGGCCGCGGTTGCGTCCGCGTTGCTGTTTTCTATATTTCATTTTTTTAGGCATCATCATGGCGACAAGCTCCTTTATTCTTCAACCGGCCGAATTTGGGCCATGGCCAAAGAAGCTTGATCATCTTTTTTAAGGATGTCACCCTTATAAACCCATACTTTGACCCCGATCTTTCCATAGGTCGTCAGTGCTTCTGTAAAAGCGTAGTCAATGTTTGCGCGCAAGGTCTGCAGAGGTACCCGACCTTCACGATACCATTCACGACGGGCAATTTCGGCACCGTTCAAACGTCCGGAACACTCTACTTTTACCCCTTGGGCACCAGCCTTGCGTGCCCGCATGATGATTTGGCGCATGGCGCGTCTAAAAGCAATTCGTTTTTCAAGCTGCAAGGCAATCATTTCAGCAAGAAACTTAGCATTGTTTTCAGCGTTTTTTTCTTCTTTAACATTGATATTGACGCGCTTTTGAATCAGAATTCGAAGTTCCTGGCGCAGAAGCTGAATTTCTTCTCCGCCCTTGCCAATCAGAATTCCAGGACGGGCAGCGTAGAGATCGACCTCAACCTGTTCGGCCCGCCGTTTGATGATGACGTTGCTTACACCGGCACGTTTGGCTTGGCGATAAAGATAATCGCGAATCTTCATATCCTCAAGAATTAACTTGGGATAGTTGTACCTTGCGTACCAGATACTGTCCCAGTCGGTGACAATACCCAGACGAAAACCTTTTGGATGAACTTTCTGACCCATGACTACTCCTTATGATTTGATCCTGCCAGTTCCGAGAGGAACACGGCAATATGACTATAACGTTTTTTAATAGGAAAGGCCCTGCCCTTTGACCGTGCCTGAAACCGTTTCATGATGAGTGCCTGGTCAATGAGCACGTGTGATACTTTAAGGGTTCCCTTAAATTCTTCGTTGTGTTTGGCATTGGCGTAAGCACTATGCACGACTTTATGTAGAAAACCAGCTCCCCGAACGTGTTTGAGCATACTTAAAATGGTCAGAACTTCTTCGACGGGACGACCTTTGATCTGTTTGACCACCCGCCGTACTTTGTAGGGACTGATACGCTGAAAACGCGCGATAGCCTTGCTGATTATTTTTTGATCGGTTTCAACTTTATACATAGGTTTTGTCTCCGTTAACGGTTTCCTGCATGTCCCTTAAAGGTTCGAGTAGGCGCAAATTCTCCCAAGTGGTGTCCAATCATATTTTCCGAAATGTATACAGGAATAAAATTCTTTCCGTTATGTACTGCAAAGGTCAGGCCAATCATTTCGGGCACCACCATCGAACGGCGAGACCAGGTTTTAATCATTTTCTTGTCCTGCGTTTCTTGCGCCTTGAGCACTTTTTTAATCAAGTGTTCGTCTACAAAAGGGCCTTTTTTAATACTGCGTGACATTTTTTGTCCCTTCCTTTATCCAGTGACCTTACTACTGCGTCCACGAATGATGTATTTATTGCTTAATTTATTGGGGTTACGGGTTTTGACACCCAAGGTCTTCCAACCCCAGGGTGAACGTGGAGAAGGTTGACCAATCGGAGCCTTGCCTTCACCACCACCGTGCGGGTGATCACAAGCATTCATGACGGTTCCGCGCGACTGTGGACGGAAACCCAGGTAACGCTTACGTCCGGCTTTACCCAAAGATCGATTGCGATGGTCAGCGTTTGATACCACACCAATGGTTGCCCGACACATGACGGGTACCCGCCGAATTTCTCCGGAGGGCATACGTAAAACGGCATAACCTTCATCCTTGGCCATCAATTGCAGTGAAGATCCCGCAGAGCGGGCTAACTGAGCACCCTTTCCGGGTACAAGTTCGACGGCATGCACCATTGTGCCTACCGGCACCTTAGATAAAGGCAACGCATTGCCCGGACGGATACCGGCGTTTTCACCAGATAAAAGCTGATCTCCCACCGCAACACCTTCTGGCGCAACGATATAAGTCTTGTCTCCGTTGGCGTAGTGCAACAAGGCCACAAAACAAGTGCGGTTTGGATCATACTCGATGCTATAAACCTTGGCGGGAATTTGATCCCTACGACGCAAAAAATCTAACTGTCGATACAGTTTTTTATGTCCGGCACAACGATGGCGCATCGTAATTCGGCCCTGATGATTACGTCCCGCAGTGGCTTTAAGACGTTTACGAAGAGCCCTGCCAGACTTGGATTTTTTACTTAAGGCGCCATAGTCGACCTGCACGCGTTGACGTAAGCCTTTGGTAACGGGTTTGAAGGTCTTCATCATGGTAATAAGTTCTCCATCCCTGTCATTTTTTCACCTTGGCGTAAGGTGATAATGGCCTTTTTCCAGTCTGCAGTCTTGCCTATGAAGCGCCCCATACGACGCCGTTTGCCATGACACGTCATGATACGCACAGACTGAACTTTGGCTCCCAAAATCTTTTCAACCGCTTGACGCACCAGCTGTTTTCCCGCTTGCGGGTGAATCCTGAAAGTAATCACTGGGCAAGCCGAGCTCATAATGGCAGAAGCCTTTTCTGTTAAAACAGGTTTTACCAAAACATCACTTAGTAGCATGTTCTGCTCCCTGGATTGCCAGGATATCCTGACGATTGATAAAAACCACAAGGCTAAATTTGGCTAATATTGCTGGCGAAAGGCTAAGGGGATTAACACACAACGAGCCCTTTAAATTACGAACCGATTTTTTCCAGAGCAGATCAGAACTTACAAACACTGCTTTGGTATGTCCCAGTGCAGTGAGTACCCGCTGGGCTGTCTTGGTGCTAGGCTTATCTAGTTTGGCCTGTTCTACAATGGCCACATCGAGTTGCTGCAACAAGGCATTGCGCGCAATTTTTAATGTTTTTCGATTTACTTTTTCTTTGCGCGGTTGATATTGAGGCCCGAAAATGACTCCGCCCTTGCGGAACAAAGGCGACCGAATTGAACCTGCCCGGGCGCTGCCACGACCTTTTTGAGGCCAAGGCTTAATTCCGCCACCGCGAACCATTCCGCGTGTTTTGGTGTGGGCCGTCTTACGGCGATGATGGTACGCCCCTACTTTGACGGCATAGTAAATGCTTGCGCTCTGGTCTTGAAGCTCAAAGGGAAGACTTTTTTCTTCTCGCACCGCGAGCGACAAGGCATCGACCACTTTAATGACTTTGTTTTGTTCTGACATATTTTACCCCGTAATATAAACCAACTGTCCATTGGGACCCGGTATGGCGCCCCGCACCATTAAGATATTTTGCTCTGGAAGAACACGCATGACTTTTAAATTTTGAACACAACTCATTTCATGACCCAGATGACCCGCACGACGTTTACCCGGACGAATCACGCCAGGACAGGTTCCTGAACCGCTGGAACCAGGAATCCGGTGGCTTTTAGAACCATGGGTCATGGGACCCCGTGAAAAATGATGTCTTTTGACTGTTCCTTGAAAGCCTTTTCCTTTGGAGATCCCCCGCACATCGACCAAGCTGTCTTTTTGAAACATGGAAACATCAAGGGTCTGTCCCAACGTGATAGCTGAATCGGCAAAATAAAATTCTTTTAAATGTTTGTGAGCTTCGAGTTGCTGTTTTGCAAACTGACCTGATATCGGTTTAGACAGTGGCTTAGTTGATTTTTCAAAGCCCAGTTGCACAGCTTGATACCCATCGGTTTCTTGGGATCGGATTCGCGCAACCACACAGGGGCCAGCCTGGATAACGGATACCCCGACACAATGCCCTTGTTCGTCGAACAACTGCGTGCATCCAAGTTTTTTACCGAGTAGTCCCTTACTTAATTTGCGAACCATATAATTATCCTTACAACCTAATTCAACTTAATTTCAATATCGACACCAGCTGGCAGGTCAAGTTGCATTAACGCGTCTACCGTAGAAGCCGGAGGATCGATGATATCAATAAGACGCTTGTGGGTACGAATTTCAAAATGTTCTCCACCACGCTTGTCGGCATGGGGCGACCGCAAGACACAAAAAATTCGCTTGTCTGTAGGCAGAGGCACGGGGCCGACAACCTGGGCACCCGAACGTTCGGCAGTACCTACGATCTTCTGTGAACTTTGATCAATTAAACGATGATCAAAACTTCTTAAACGGATACGGATTTTTTGTCCGACCGCTTTGCGTAAACTGTTCTTGGATTGTGTTTTTGTAGCCATGGTTTTCTCTATTCGATAATCTGCGTCACAACGCCTGCGCCGATGGTGCGGCCACCTTCGCGGATGGCAAAACGCAGTCCCTGCTCGATGGCAACTGGCGTGATCAGGTTGACAGTCATCTGCGTGTTGTCGCCAGGCATCACCATCTCGACTCCCTCTTGCAACTCGATCGTGCCCGTTACGTCGGTGGTGCGTACAAAAAACTGTGGCCGATAACCTTTGAAAAACGGCGTGTGCCGTCCGCCTTCTTCTTTTTTAAGCACGTACACTTCGGCCTTGAACCTGGTGTGTGGGTTAATGGACCCCGGTGCCGCCAGAACCTGGCCGCGTTCGAGTTCCTCT
>JAHFDA010000014.1 GCA_023249225.1 bacterium | reverse complement strand
AAGGCCTTGCGTAACAACGCGTTTAATTTTTCTTGAGCCTGCAAAAGTGCGGCGCATTCCTCGGTGGCGCGGGCCAGGTTACCACTTTTTTCTCCGGCGGACAGCATGGCCAATAAGTCAGGATGTCTGGCAAGCAGCACGGCTACAATTTCTGAAAGCAATACCCCCGCCTTTAAATCAGACAAGATGCTTTCACGGTCTGCCAAAAGAAGCTGCTTTGGAAGCGCCAGTTCAAGAGCCTTGTCAGCAGCCAGTCCCGCACGCAGGAGTCCTGATAGATTTTTAAGGAAGAATATTTTTTTGGCACTTGAAATTTTATATTTGCTGATCTGCAATGTAAGTTCAAAAACCTGCAAGCCCTGTGTTTTTAATGCGCTTAGCGCCTCGGCCCGCGAGGGGGCAGTCAACTCACTGTGGACTTTTTTTCCGTCCGGATGACGGGCTTGGTAATAAAACCGCATGTGTTTACATCTTATACAGTTCCAGGGTGTTTTGATATACGGCCTGGGCCAGATTTTCTAAGGACAAACCGCGCACGTCAGCAATCTTTTGCGCAATCCAGGGCAAGCGTGCGGGTTCGTTACGTTGGCCACGAAAGGGGACCGGGGGCAGATAAGGGCTGTCGGTTTCTATCAGGATGCGTTCAAGCGGCATCTGGGCGATGACTGTGCGCAACGCTTCATTGGCTTTGTAAGTGACGGGTCCGGTAAAACCAAGATGCAGCCCAAGCCCAAGGGCATGTTGGGCATGTGCTGTGCTGCCGTCAAAACAATGCCATTGCCCACGATAACCGCCCGAGGGCTTTAAATCATCAAGAATCTTTAGCGTGTCGTCATGGGCATCCCGATTATGAATCACGAGCGGGAGGTTTTTTTTAAGCGCCAATTTAATCTGCGCGCGGAACAACTCTTGTTGTTTGTGCGGGTCGTGATCCTGATAGTGGTAGTCAAGCCCACACTCGCCCAAAGCCACCACTTTGGGATGGTTCAGCTGCTTTTCGATCCAGCTTAAATCTGCATCGCGAAAGGCGTTGGCATCATGCGGGTGCACACCCAAACTGCACACCATAAATTCATATTGCTGCGCAAGCTTGAGCACCTGTGAATTTGTGTCGCGATTGGTTCCAATCAAGATCATCTTCTTGATGCCTGCATCCAGGGCATTTTGAATGACTTGTCCGCGGTCATCATCGAATTGTGGAAAGTGAATGTGGCAGTGGCTGTCAATCAAAATCATTGATGGGGGTTTCCATGGCGTTAAGGTATGGAGATTTTAACCTTGAATTGAAACCCGAGCATGTGGTTTTTATGAGAAATGCTTTATCCGCTACAATAACAGCATGTTCCCACAGCTTGAAAAGCTGGTGCGTCGTGTGATGGAATATCCCGCCAAACTGCTTGTGGCCCTGCGCATTACGCCAAACATACTTACTTTTATCGGATTTTTACTTAGCGCTGTGGCGGCCTATTACCTTTTTATCGGTGAACGCGTCACGGGTGCCATTTGGATTCTGGTTTCGGGTGTTTTTGATATGTTTGATGGCGCTGTGGCCCGTGTTTCGGGCGGGGGAAGCACTTTTGGCGCGTTTTGGGACAGTACGGTTGACCGTTATACCGAGTTTTTAATTTTTTTGGGGCTTCTGGGGTGGCTCATGAAGCACTATGGCACACCTAATTTTCGGCCAGATGTGCTTATGACGGTGGTGGCCATGGTGGGATCACAGTTGGTCAGTTATACCCGTGCTCGCGCCGAAGGCCTGGGTCTGCAATGCAAAGTGGGTTGGTTTGCACGTCCCGAACGAGTGATTATTTTGGTGCTGGGATTGTTTTTTAATCAATTGTTTTGGACGCTGGCTTTTTTGGCGGTGGTCACGCATGTGACGGCCTTTCAGCGCATCTTTCACGTTTACCGGATTACGCGTAAATAAATGCCAGTTCCTCTGCAGGTGGGTGCTCAAACCTTTCATTGGGATCGCCCGCTGCTGATGGGTATCCTGAACGTGACGCCCGATTCATTTTCGGACGGTGGAAAATTCATGCAACTTGAGGCCGCGCTTGAGCAGGCCGCAAACATGATTTCTGCCGGGGCCGATATGGTTGATGTCGGTGGCCAGTCCACCCGACCCGGTTCCTTGCCTGTGTCCGCAGAAGAAGAGCTCAAACGTGTCCTTCCGACCATTCGGGAACTTGGCCGCCAATTTCCTCAAGTACCTATCAGCATTGATACCGACAAGGCCACAGTGGCTGCACAGGCGGTAGAGGCGGGAGCCAGCATGATTAACGACATCAGCGCGCTTAACCATGATCCTGCCATGCGGGCTGTGGCCGCAAGGCTGGCGGTGCCAGTGGTGCTCATGCACTCGCGCGGACGTCCGGAGATAATGCAAGTCAATCCGCACTATCAGAATGCAAGCGCTGAAGTCATACAAGATTTGACACGGGCTCTGGCGCAGGCGCTCGATGCCGGAATCCATCCGGATCGCGTGATCCTTGACCCAGGCATTGGTTTTGGCAAGGCGCTGGAACACAACTTAAGTCTGCTCAAACACTTGTCAGCGCTTGTGGGGCTGGGCAAGCCCGTGCTGGTGGGTACCTCGCGTAAAGCATTTATCGGAAAAATTTTAGGTGTAGAAACACATGAACGCGAAGAAGGCACTCTGGCCACCCTGGTATTCTCGCGCATGCAGGGGGCGCATCTATTTCGTGTCCATGCGGTGCGTGCGGCACAGCGCGCGCTTTTAATGACGGATGCTATGATGAAGGCCGTATGAACGTGGTGTATTTGGGCTTGGGGTCCAACCTTGGAGACCGCAAGTTGTTTTTAGAAAGCGCCATTAACGAAATCAACCGCTTGCCTTATGTAGATCTTTTGGCGGTGAGCCAGTTGTACGAATCCGAACCCGAAAGCGGCGACGAAACAGAACCCGCTTACTTAAACCAGTGTTGCAGTGTCGAAACCGCCCTGCCCCCAGAAGAACTTTTATATACGTTGATGGAGGTAGAACAAAAGCTGGGCCGTGCCACCAAGGGAGATCGTGCGCCACGTTCGATTGATATCGATATTCTGCTGTACGGAGATGAAGTGGTGCTCAACGACGATTTGACCATTCCGCATCCGCTGATGCATGAACGTGCCTTTGTGCTTGAGCCGCTTGCCGATATTGCTCCCGATGTCATGCATCCCATTATCGGCAAGACGGTCAATCAATTGCTCGAGGAACTGTTAAAGGAACCTTAAGGATCAGCCCATGGCTAAGAAAACTGAAGAACTCAAAGGCCTTGAGTCCATGCGGCGTTACGCCGAGCATTGGGCAAAAAATGCTGCGCCGGGCATGGTCATTGGTTTGGTAGGAGAGTTGGGAGCTGGCAAGACGACCTTTACACATTTTTTTGCGCAAGCCCTGGGATACACCGGACACACGGGCAGTCCCACATTTACACTTTCAAAGTGCTACCGCGCCCAGTGGCCCATTTATCATATAGATTGCTACCGTTTAAACTCCATAGAAGCCTTTGTGCAGGCTGGCTTGGATGCTTATCTGCCATCAGCCGATGGTATTACGTTGGTGGAGTGGGTCAACAAATTTCCGCAGCTGCTCCCCAAACATGCCACGGTCATTGAACTTGCCATCAAAGACGAAGATACGCGGACGGTGAGTTCATTTAAAACCGAGTGATGAATATTCTTGCACTTTGCACGGCGGTATCCCCAACATCAGTGGCCTTATACCACGAGCAGACGCTGTTGGCTGCATACCTGCAAGCACACCCTGGAGAAGAATTAATGAGCCGTATACAAGCCCTGTGCATTCAGGCTGCCTGCCCGCTCAAAAAAGTTCACATCATCGCCGCAGTACACGGACCGGGCGCTTTTACGGGTTTGCGTATCGGACTCGTTACTGCAAAAACGCTGGCGCAGACTCTTGAAAAAAAACTGGTGACGGTCGACGCTTTAGAAGCCGTGGCCATGCAGGCCGGCCCGTCTGTTCAAACCGTGCTGGTGCTGCAAAAAGCTTGCCGCGATGAATACAACATGGCGCTTTTTGGCGTTGACAGCCTTTCAGCCCAGGATCCGCTTCGGCGACTGACCCCCAATGCGGTGGTTCATGAAAGCCAGGCGGTGGAAATACTGGCACAAACCCAGGGACCCGTGACGGTGACCGGAGACGGTGCGGCCCTCATTTATCCGCTGGCCCGTAAGCGCAACAAACCAGGCTTGATTTATCTTGTATCGGGCGGGCAAGCGTTGCTGACGGCACAAGGTGTAGCGCTACGTGCCTATGTGCTTGCCAAACAAAAAAAGTTTGCAGATCCACTGCACGTCAAACCCATCTACTCGCACCCGCCCAATGTGATTTATTCTAAAAACATCGATTACGAAAAACTGCGCAACCCGGCATGAATACACGGTTGCGGCTGGCCACTGCCCAGGATTTTCAAGCCGTAGCCGCCCTTCGCAAAAACACGATGGGAGGCGATTACTGGCCGCAGACATTTTTGAACGAAATTTCAAATGCCCATCATGTGTTTCTGATTATGGAAACTGTTTCATCTGAATTGGTGGCGTATGGATGGATTGAACTAACCCTGCCCGAAGCGTCCTTGATAGAGATGGCGGTCAGCCCAAAAGTGCAGCGGCAGGGTTTGGGACAGGCGCTGCTGCACGAGCTTGTGGCCCGGGCTTGCAGCCTAGGAGCAGAAAAGATTTTTTTGGAAGTGCGTGCCAGCAACGCATCTGCCCTGGCGCTCTACCAAAAAAACGGTTTTCAAGTGATTTCCACGCGCAAGCGGTATTACAGTGAGCCCGAGGAAGACGCGCTGGTGATGGAAAAAACATTTCTTTTTAAACCATCCAATTTAGCTCGGCGTATCGGCGAACCCGAAAAGACAGTTTGAAACTCATTTTCTGTCAGGGCATCAATGGCGGCACGCGTCAGCTGGCGGTAGGCCGGGCGCGGCAAAAATGCCGGTTCCAGACTTTCGGTTTGAAAACGATTCCACGGACAAACGTCCTGGCAGATGTCGCAGCCGTAAATCCACGCGTCGCCAAGAGGGCGGGTCGGTGAATCGACGGCGGTGAAATCACCACGATGTTCGATGGTTAAATACGACAGACACTGACGCGCATCAACCACGTAAGGTTCCACAATGGCCTGGGTGGGACAGGCATCGATGCAAGCTGTGCAAGTACCGCAAAAATCTTCTGTGGGCACAGCGGGTTCAATCGCAAGCGTGGTGACAAACTCTGCCAGAAAAACCCAGCTGCCCCATTCCTTGGTGATCAGGTTGGAATGCTTGCCCTGCCAGCCCAGGCCAGCTTCTTCGGCCAGCGCTTTTTCTAGCAAGGGTCCCGTATCCACATAGGCTTTGATGGATTCCTGTGGAAAATTTTTTTGAAACCAGGTCACAAATTCGTTTTGGCGTTTTTCAATGACTTTGTGATAATCCTCGCCCCAGGCATAGCGGCTGACACGGCCAGCGGGCATGACCTCGGCCGTATCGCCCGCAGTGTAATAGTTGGTGGCTGTGCAGATCACGGTTTTGGCTCCCGGCAACACGTGTTGCAGGTCTGCGCGTTTTTCGCGCCCGCGCTCCATCCAGGCCATGCTTCCGTGGTATTGTTTTTTAAGCCAGCCATCAAAATTTTTTTGGGCTGATTCCGGAACTACTGCCAGAGTAAAACCAACTTTAGAGAAACCGAGCCCGGTGAGCACTTGTGTGATCTTGTGATGAGCTGACATTGCTCATCATATTAGCTCAAACGGGTTCTCGAATATTTCTCTGCAATCCTTACCCGGTTTTGCCGATAAAAACCATGCACTTGGCGTACCGGACAGTGGCCATAACAAGTAAGTCTCCCAAAGACGCAGAGGTGACAAATCACTCCCCGGCGGCCATGCGTGTTTGGCACAAATCTGCCTTTCAGTGGCTTCTATCAGACACAGGTGAACTGCCCCCACTCACGCGCCGCTATAAAACTCACCCCCAATGTAACATCGTGTATGTTATGGGTGGTGTGCCGATCAACTCTGACCGGCATAACCTGGTGATCAGCGGGGTTCCCGCAGAATGGACGCACATTTTTCTGGAGGCACGTTTTTTCTGCCAGATCAAAGGTAAAACCCGTCTGTGGTGCATGTCCCTTGTGCCCTGGGATCTCCGGGATCGCCCTACTTCCCCCCGCATGGTTTTTCTTTTAAGAAAAGGGCAAGAGATTTTGCCAACCCCCAAGCAAATTGCCGGACCGGTCAATGCCTGGGGCTGGGGCTTGTGGCTGTATGAGTGGGTTACCGGATTAAGACCAACGCCTCCGGATACAAAAACGATGGGTCTATATCCCAGTGACCGCTGCGTGACACTGGTCGAACTGGGTGAGCCACGCCTACGTTGGCGTTTTGGTCCCTTTGACGATTTGGTGACTGACGTGGAAGTAGAACCATTTGAGTGTATCCTGACCGATGGCCGCAGGGCACGGGGAGTACGCTTGAAACCTGAAAAGAAACTTTTAGAGCCTGGTGTGAGCGCCCCAGAAGAACACCGCATTTTATGCGTTGACGGCAAACTGTTGTCCCATGGTGTCCAAGCTGGAGAAGCAGTTTTAAAGCATGGCTTGCTTGCAGACGACAATCCCTATGGCTGGGGGCCTTATGCAGTTTCATGGCTGACGGATAAGGCTCCTGCTGATCTCGACATCGGGCGTGTATATTATCTTTCCACTCTCGATGAACTTCGGATGCAGTCCAAAAGCCCTACCCTTAAAAAGGGATTGATGGTGCTCACTCGTCGTGTAAAAAGTGAAGACAAGATCCAGCAACAACAGTTTTATGTCAGCGGCTTGCCCGAAGCCTGGCGCGGACAAAAATTGCTGGGTCGCTGCCATGCCCGCCTTGAACCTGACCAGGCGGCACAGTGGTGCCTGACGCTAGGTTTGTTGTCCGAAGCCCATCAAGAAGAAGCACGCCGTTTAACTTATGTCTTGCGTGAAGGCGAGCAGTTTCTGACAGCGCCCCGATTAATCATGGATTCACAGGTGGATTTTATAGCGGCATTGTTTGCACACATTCCCAATTTTTCCAGCTTTGATTCTGCCAAGGAGGCTGATCAATCGGTAGTTTTGCAATGTTCATCCGATGTGGCCGAAATCCAGGCTCCCTATTTAATAGCTATCGACGCCAATGGCAACTTGCGCTTTGACAAAAAAGATTATCCAACCGGTCTGCCCCAGGGCCTTTACCAAGCACAGGGCCAGGTGGACTTTCGGTTTCTGGAACTTCGGATTGTGGCCAGTACTCGATTCCCAAAACCCCCGGCCCACCTCTTGCGCCTGCCCCTCGATACCCAGAATACACCGGCATTAACACGCACTAAATCCCCACGCTTGCCAAGGGTTGCTACCCTACCGATACCGGATATCAAGCGGCATTTTGCATGGGCGGACGAAAAGCAAATGTGGGAAACATACATTGCCGGTGGACGCAGCGACCCGGCCTTGTTACAGACTTTAATTGCCAGCCATGAGCGCCTGATCCGTTCAAGTATCAGCCGCATTTTAGGACAACGCAAACACGATTTTAAGGATCCGGCCACATTTGAACTGATCGAAGTGCTATACCCCATTGGCCAAGCAGGTCTGTGGCGCGCCACAGAAGATTTTAGCCTGGATCGTGGCACCAAGTTCAGCACCTATGCTGGCTGGTGGGTGACAGCCCGTGTCAAGCGCTATCTCGACGAGCAAAGTGGCATTTCAGTTGGCGCCTTACAGACCATACGCAGAATCTGGAAGTACTTAAAAGAAAACAATTTAACCCTTAACGACGCCCGTCAACTTGACGAGGCGGGTCTTGAAAAAATGGCAGAAAAAATTGAACGCAGCATCACGACCATCAAAAATCTGTTTAAGCCCGGGGTGATGGAACGTTCGCTTGCCACAAACGAAGTGTCCCTTGAGACTCCCATCAACGACGAAGGCAACACCCTTGGACAGTTTATTTCCGACGAAAGCTTGCGCCCCGATACGATTGTAATCGACGCCGACCGCGATGAGACCGTCCGAAAGATTTTTGAAGAGTTTGAACAGCAGGATTCAGTGGGCGCGCGCGTACTCAAACACCGTCAGGGATTTTACACTGCACCACTTTCGTTGGAAGAAATCGGAAAGCGTGCGGTAGAACTTGGCATAAACACTCAACCGTTGACAAGAGAATCTGTGCGTAAGCTTGAAATTAAGGCAATCAAAAAATTTGCGAATCTGGTTCGACATTGTCGCGCTGGCCACGAGCTTTACACCGATATTGTGACCTCGCCTTCAGACCACAAGCGGGCGCAGCATAGTTACAGAAACTCCGTTTAATACTTCAGTGCGGGCCTGGGCCACCAAAGCCACCCGGTCTTGAAAGCATTGCTCAAAATCTTCTTCGGGGTATTCCGGCTGATCCAGATTAAAAAAACGTTGGCAAAAAACATCGTGACGACATTGTTCTTTTGTCAACCAGGCTGCCAGCTCAACTGTGCGTTCAACACCCAGCAGCATGTCGCGCAGGTGAGCGGCGTATTCAGCATCTTCTAACGCCTGCAACGAACCTCCGTTTCCACAGGGCACCAGCGTAATGATTGCGGGCTTTAATTGACGAATGTGCCTCAAGGTGGCGCTCATGTTTACAAATGATCCCGTGAGCACCGGGCGGGCACCCTGTTCTAAGGCTTTTAGCAAGCCGCGTGTGCCTGCGGTGGTTGAAAAGATCGCCTGCTTATCCTTGACGTCTGCAAACTGCGCCTGCCAAGGTGAATTGCCCAAATCAAAATCGGCTGGGACTTCTCCATCCTGCTCGCCCATTAAAAGGGAAGTCGGAAAAAACGGCTTCAGTTTGCGCGCATGCTCAAAATTTTGGGCCACAATTATTTCTTTAAGGCCACGCTCAAACAAATACACTGCCGTAGAAAAAGCTCGCAGCACATCAATGGCCACGGCCAAGCCTTCGATTTTTGTATTCTTTGCAAAGGGTTCCACAATGCGGATGTCGGGCCGCCACGAGACAGAACGGTACTTAAACATGCCTGTCGCTATATCGCGTTCCGATTAAATATATTTCAGGCCTTAAAAAGAAATCGGCAACTGAAACGACAGTTCGGCCGAGTACGACTCTGTATAAGCCGTGGAGGTGGTGTAAACCTTGGTGTAATGGCCGATCATCTTTGTAAACGGATTAAGCGGATAAGAGAAATCAACCAGGATAGTGGCATTGTTGCTTGAAAGCGAGCCAATGCCAGCAAAATTCGGTTGTAAGTAATTGGCCACAAATGAAATACCCTGAAATTCCTTGACTCCCAGGGCCGCTTGCACCGTATTGGACTGGGTTCCACTGGAGGTGGTGAATGACTGGTACGTGCTCTCGAAGCGTCCAAAACCAAGCAAGTCTATACCCGCTGTGCCGAACCAGCCGTTTTTGTTTTCATTGGGCACCGTGGCCGGATTAACCGGGCTGTCTTCATAAACCTTGTTAAAGTAGGCCGGCACAAAACGCCCGCTAAGCATCTGATAGGCAAAGCGCAAGTCAAGCAGCTCCCCGCCAAATTTAAATTTGGTTCCGAGCGATGTACCCGCGCCATAGTTATTAAGCACACCATATTCAGCAAAGACCTCCCATAAATTTTCCATGATCGGCATACCTATATCCACACCCCCTGCACCTTGATCCCCGCCAATGGTACCGGAGCTGGTCAAGACCCCATCTCTGTCATAGATATAGGTCTCGCCGAGTGTCAGTGGACGACCCAGTAATAGATCTTTAGAAAGCGTCTGTGTCAGCCGCAGGGCCACCAGTTTGGAATTGGTGCTAAGTATGTAAACGCCCAGTGGATCAAACAATTTTGTGTACGCACGAATACCGGCTTGTTCAGCGCTAAAAACACTTTGACCCGCCCTGGCGGTGCTGTAACTATCCATTAAAAGACCGTATCCAAGGGTGATATCGCTTAGCAGGCCATAACGGCCCCCGATGCTGCCGTTGTCGTATTCCACCCAGCGCATGCTGAACGCTTCAAAATTATTTGGTTTTTTGGTGGGGTCAAGCAGTACATTGACGTTTAAACCAAATCCAAAGTCTCCCAGCTTGAGGTCTGGCTGCAAGGTTGCCACGGCTACCATCGAGCCATCTGAAGCAGAGACCATGCCGAGGCCCCCGCCCATGGCCGAAGAGTTCATGTCAGACAAGCCAAGCGCCTGGGCTTTTGATAACAATCCAAATAAAAGGAGTGCAAGGAACCGAAGGTTTATTTTTTTCATAAATCCATTATGACAAATTTTACTTAGCTTGGGGATGAACGTAAGTGGAAAGAAAAACGGGGCCGCCATCATGGCGGCCCCGTGAGACCCAGCCTTTATGTCAATCTAGGCGGTTTGAAGTTCAAGCATTTCTTCTTTTACAGACGAAATTGCTTTGCTGTTGTTGCGTTCAGCCGATTCAAGCATCAGCATTTTTTCGGCGATCAGCTCGGTGACATAGTTGCGGCGACCATCTTTTTCATAACTACGCGTCTGAAAACGGCCTTCGATGAGCACCAAACGTCCTTTTTTAAGGTATTGCTGGCAAATTTCACCCAATTTACCCCAGGCCACCACCTGAAAAAAATCTGCATCTCTTTCACCATCTTCTTTAAGATAGCTACGGTTTACTGCCAAGGTAAAGCTGGTCTTGTTGACCTCCTTAAGGCTTTTGGATTCGGGATCCTTTGTCAGTCGACCTACCGCGACAGAATATTGATAACTTTGCATATAAATCTCCTCACTTATTTTTTTGGAATTGTGCTGCAGCAGGAATAAGATATCAAAAAATTAAACTTACGTCAATATTATAAAATTAAATACTAAATTTATATTTTTACGTTAATTAGTATTCTGATTTTTTATCCATGCGACTCATTTCATTTTTAAGGCCGACATCTGGCGTTAGATCGTTTTGAAAATGATTTTGATTTTTACGGTTACCCAGGCAGAAATGATCCAATAAACTCTGCAGATCGCTGGACAGATTTGCCCATTCTTTTTGAGGTACCGCAAGCGTCAGGATATAGGCATTTTGTTTGTATAAAAAATAATGTTCCAAAACCAGTAGACGTTCTACCGAAAAATCTTCTGTTAAAAATTTTTTTCGGTAGAGCACACGATATTGGCTTGCAGCACCCGAAGTGGCCAGTTCTTTAGAGGTGGCGCTGCGGGTAGCCACCACCTCCCAGCCATCATAAAAAGCCACTGCCATGCTTTCGACCAGTCCATTAATACTTGGGCTGGCTTCATCCATGACAAAAGCTTTAAGGGCTGCTTCGGCTTGTGATGCGGGCATGGAGTAACCGACCAGGCCATTGCTTAACTTATCATTTTTAATCCAACCCTTAGGTACCTGCCAATGGACATCAAAGCGTTCGTTATCATAAGAATCAAGATTGGCTGCATAAGCCGTCACAGATAAAAATGTAGCCAACAACCCCACCAGAACCGGTTTTAAGCTCATTTTGACCCAATGTATACCCTTTAAACCTTTTCGTCACTCTCAATAGTCCAACTATATAATGATAATGCCTGATGTCAGAGCCGGATGAAAAACAAGCGCAAGATGAAGATTTTGCTCTGATTGACCGATGGCTTAAAGGCGATGAAGCTGCATTTGTGGCGATCTTTAATAAGTATAAGAAAAGGATTTATGCGCTCATATTTCGTTTTGTGCAAAACGGGATCGAAAGTGAAGATTTGTTGCAGGATGTTTTTATGAAAGTATATGAAAAAATTGAACAGTTTAACCGCAGTTCTTCGTTTTATACGTGGTTATATCGTATTGCAGTTAACGCCTGTCTGAATCATCAGGGCCGGGGGTATAAAAAACGCGAATCGCTCTATGACAATGACCAGGCGCTTGACCGGATGCATGGCGGTTACACCGATGCTTCAACACTAGACGTGGATCTTCAAGAAGCCCTCACGCAACTGCCCGAAAAACAAAGGGCAACATTTATACTCAAAGCCTGTGATGATCTAAAGTTTGTCGATGTTGCCAAGGCCATGGGTTGCTCGGTAGGCGGCGCCAAGGCTAATTATTTTCATGCCGTCCGCAAATTGAAAATTCTTTTGGAGGACTACCGTGCCGTGTAAATGGGAGGAACTGACATTGCTAGAGGCGTTGGGCGAACTTGATCCGGATCAAGCGGCCAAAGTGCGTCAGCATGGCGATCAGTGTGCCGAATGCCAGCAGATGCTGGGGCAGCATGTGCAACTTTTAAATCGCGTCCAGAACATGCCTGTTCCTGATTTAAGTGAACTGGGCTGGCAACGTTTGGATGCCCGTTTTTGGGAAAAATGGGAACAACGTACGCCCAAAGGATTCTTAAAAGTGCTGCGCGCCTGGTTTTTGGAATTTAACTTGCGACTGCAACCCAGCCTGGCCTTGGCCTGTCTCACGGCGATTTTCTTTTTACCGGCCTTGTTGATCACGCCTTTGCCACACGTGTCGCAAAATTTTAATACACTCACCATTGGGGAAGAACTGGCCAATCAGCTTGAAATGTTGCCTGGGCAATGGCCAATCGACAACCCGGTCATCAGGTATCCGTCGGCGATATCTTTAGAGGATGTGTCGGACGAAGCCATTACAGCCTATTTAGAAAATTATGGTTATCTTTCTGATGACGATGTAACTGTGATTGATTCCAATGGAGGTGGTCTGGATGCGTACTAAAATAGGGATGCTGTTTTGTTTTGCGCTTGCAAGTGGGTTCTTGCTTCTGGCTCCTTCCAGGGCAATATGCGCCATGGACGAATCGCAGTATCAACGTATTCAGGATTTCAAAATGTGGAAACTGACCAGTGTGCTTAAGCTGACCCAGGATCAAAGCCCGCAATTTTTTTCGGTATTCAGCCAGCTTGAAAACTTAAACCAGGACTTTATGGCCACCAAGCACAAGTTGATGCAAAAACTAGACGAGTTTACCCGACAGCCTAATGAAAATGCTCAATCCCTTGGTGCAACACTTAGCGAACTTAAGCAACAAGAAGAAAATTATCTTGATCGTAAAAAAGATCTTGAAGCCAACTTATTTGGCATCCTGACTCCCACTCAACAGGCCCTTTACATTAAATTCCAGACCGAGTTTCCGCGTATGTTGCGACAGATGGCCCGCAGACGAGGTGGACAAGGCATGGATCAGGATTCTAGACAGGGTGGTCAGCGCCGCGAAAACCGCCAGTTTCAGCAGCGTCCCCAGCCGCAGGGGGATCGCCCGCTTCAACAGTCTCCACAAAATGACATGCCTCCCGACGAAGGTTCAGCTTCGGACGAGCAGGACGGCGGGGACGAAATGAATTATGATAATAACCGTCCATGGTAAAACGGTACGGAACTTTTTGCTTTGTTATCGTGACGGTGATTGGTTTATCAGGCGTATATGCCGCTGATCTAAAGCAGTACGAAAGCTATCTGCAACAAAAAAAATACCGGGCGGCGCTTAGTTTTTTAAAAGAAGAAAGCGCGCGCGTTGTTGCTGTTGTAAGCGACAGCTTAAAAAAAGCCTTCCCTAAAAATTCTGGACAGTGGACCTTGGCACCGGCCAGTCCGTTTGAGGATGAAATTATGTTGCAGTCGTCTGGCATCATGCTTAACCTGATGTATAACGGCAAGACTCCCGATCAAACCTTGAGCGTTAGTCTCTTGGCTGATCATCCGGACATTGAACAGTACGAAACATTGATCAAACAGGCACCGAGTCAGAGTGATGGCGTCAAATCGATTAAGACAAAAGAAGGTTTGCTTGGAATTCAAAAATACGATGCATCAAGCAAGACCATTGAAGTCAATTTGCTTATTGATGGCCAGACATTGCTTAATTTGGTGGGCACTGATGTGCGTTCTGCCGATGATGTGCTCAATTTTGTAGCTGATGTGGATCTTAAACTGATTAAGACCTTGCTCAATTAGTGTAACTATTCAGATTTTTCAGTATTCCCTGCCTCTAAATCGCCGCTTCGGTTCGCTCTAAAAATCGATCGAGTAGTAAAATCACCCCGGCCAGACATTTTTCCGGACGATCCCAGCCATTTTTATTCATTTTTTCGTTTTTGCCATCTGGGCAACTTTCACGAAAGTTGCTGATGCGCTTGCATACTTTTCCGGCAGGACATTCTTCACATTTGATTACGGACGAACCACTCCAGCTACCGCCTTCGCGGTGCTTAAAGGCGCTGATGGGCGTGATGGGGATTTGAGAAGAAAATTCTGGTGAAAACTCTGACATAAACCAGCGTCCTATCCTTATGGTACTGCTACAGGTACGGGTTGTCTTCTTTGGACAAATAGTTTTTAACATAATCACGCACGCCGTCTTCTAACGACGTAAACGCCGCTTTGTACCCCGCCCGCCGCAACTTGTCTGTCTCGGCCTGGGTAAAGTACTGGTAGCGGTCACGGATATCTTCGGGCATGGGGATGTACTGAATGTTCAGTGGCTGATCCAGGGCGCTAAAAGTTGCCCTGGCCAGGTCGTTCCAGGTTCGGGCCTTACCGGTTCCCAGGTTGAAAATACCATTGACTTTGGGATGCTCAAGTAGCCAGGCCATGACCGCCACCGTGTCTTTGACGTATACAAAGTCGCGTTTTTGATCGCCGTCGACATACTCGGTCTTATAGGACTTAAAAAGTTTGAGCGTGCCTGTGCGTTTGATCTGGTCATAAGCCTTGCATACCACGCTCATCATGTCTTCCTTGTGGTATTCGTTGGGACCATAGACGTTAAAAAACTTGATGCCGGCCATCTTTTTTTGCAGGTTTTGGCGCAGTACCCACAGATCAAAAAGTTGTTTGGAATACCCATACATGTTGAGAGGTAAAAGGGTGGGAGAGATTTTGTCGTTGTCCGAAAAACCCTGGCTGCCATTGCCGTAAGTAGCTCCCGAACTGGCATAAATAAACCGTTTGCGCTGTGTCAGGCTCCACTGCCCCAGGCGCTGACTGTAGCGAAAGTTATTTTCATATAAATAATCTGCGTTCCGTTCTGTGGTTGCGGAGCAGGCCCCCATGTGAATCACGGCCTGAACCGAGGCTGCAAAGCCGCGTTGATCCAGTTTTTCCCACAACTTATCCTTGTGAATGAAATCATCAAAGCGCAGTTGGCGCAGGTTCTTCCATTTGTCCGACTGTTCCAGCGCATCCACGACGATGATGCGGTCAAAGCCGATCTGATTAAGTTTCCACACCATGGCGCTGCCAATAAACCCCGCTCCGCCAGTGACAATGATCGCTTTGGATTTTTGAATCGCCATCTGTAACAAATTCTACCGCTAAGAGGTGCGCCAAGGAAATGCCGTAACTGTTCTGCCCGTAGGCTTAGGGCTATAATGCGCCCATGCAGATGCTCGAAAAAATCTACCAGATTATCCAAGACCGCCGGAACAACCCCAAAGAAGACAGTTACACCTCTTATTTGCATCGCGAGGGGATCGACAAAATTTTAAAGAAACTGGGCGAAGAAAGCAGCGAGGTCATTATTGCCGCCAAAAACGCCGATGCCCAGCGTATGGTAGAGGAACTTGCCGATCTGCATTTTCATTTACTGGTGCTTATGGAGGCACGTGGTCTGCGCCTTGAACAAGTCAATGCTGAACTCGAAAAAAGGCACCGTGGCTAAAGCCTGTTTTTTGGCTGTGTTGTTCATGGGTGTGTGCTGCATCGCCCCGGTGCAAGGAGCCCAGGAAATTCCGGTCAGCGACGCACTTAAACTCAAATGGTTCAATGCTTTTTATCAGGAGGCAGAGCCGATGCCCCGCCAACATTTTTTGATGCTGCTTGCGGATCGTGTACAGGCTTCGTCGGGCACCCAGAATCATGATTTGCTTTATGCCTTGTTTGAACCCAGTGCAGACAGAAGTCCGATCAGTCGGCAAGAGCTGATGCAAAACACTTTAACGGTTTATCCGAACCACTTATTTCAACGCACATCCAAAAAACGTTTTGCGAATATTTCCGAAAAACATCCGGACGCAATAGCAGTTGACTGGTTTTTTCGCAGTGGCCTTAATCCGCAACTATGGGCCGATGAAGTTTCTTTCAATTTAAGCGCACCGGTCACTTATTATGAGGCACTGGAATTTGTCGGCCTGCTACAAGAGCTGCTCACGTTAGACCCGCCACGCAACGTGGCGCGATACATCCTTACGCCTGCCCCGCCAACACTGGATGTCTACTTTAAGTGCTTTCTTGTCCACCGTGGGTCGGATGCAGTGGTGGAACTTCGTTGGTTGGGCAGACCCGACGAAAAACCCATGGAACTAGAGCTTAACTTAAGCCCGCTAGGCGTCAGCACCGTGTTCGAGATTTTTGACGATGGCACTTACGGCGACCGCATGGCCGGGGACGGCGTTTTTACGTTTGACCTGCCGTCGGGACCGGCAAAAAATATGTCCAGGGGTTTTGACCTGCGTTTTGAACTTTTAGACGGTTCCGAAGTATACGGGCGGCTTTACTTGCCGTAAAATGTGCCCTGTATGGTTGAATTTGATTTTGACCACCTGCAAAGTCTGGCGCATTTAAAATTAGATGAAAACGAAAAGCAAAAGCTACAGGACCAGGTTGGGCGGATCTTAAAACACGTCGAAAATTTAAGCGAGGTCGATACGCACGGCATTGTACCCACCTTTACGATGGAGTCGCATGGCACCCCATTGCGTCCGGATATATTGGTACCGTTTGAAAACCTGTCGGGTATTATGGATAACGCCCCGCTGGCTGAAAACAACGCCTTTCGCGTGCCTAAAATTCTTGCGGACAAATGACCCTGCCGCTTGAAATCCTTTCAGAAGCCCTGCAAAGCGGCGATACCAGTGCCGAGGCGCTTTTAAGTGCCATGCGCTCGCGGGTCGATAACATTGAAGGCAAGGTAAGGGCCTTTGTGAACACTCATTTTAGCGAGGCCTATCCCAAAGCCAAGCACATGGATCACCTGCGTAAAAAAGGCGAGCCGCTTGGATCGCTGGCGGGCATTCCCATCGCCATCAAAGACAATATCTGCGTCAAGGGAATGCCCACGACCTGTTCGTCAGAAATCCTTAAAAACTACCGGCCACCCTACAACGCCACCGTGGTTGAAAAGCTAGAAGCGGCCGGAGCCATTATTGTGGGCAAAACCAATATGGATGAATTTGCCATGGGTAGTTCTACCGAAAACAGCGCTTTTTTTAACACCCGCAATCCGTGGAATTTAGAACGGGTGCCCGGAGGCTCCAGTGGCGGCTCGGCAGCGGCTGTGGCGGCGGGAGAGGCTGTGTTTGCCTTGGGATCTGACACAGGGGGCTCCATCCGCCAACCGGCCAGTTTTTGTGGCATCGTAGGTCTTAAGCCCACGTATGGCCGTGTTAGCCGATATGGCCTGGTGGCTTTTGGCAGTTCGCTTGATCAAATTGGCCCGCTGACGCGCAGCGTTAAAGATGCCGCCATTGTGCTGGGGGTCATTGCTGGTCATGATCCTAAAGACTCTACCTGTTCCACACTGCCTGTGCCCGATTACACGGCAGGACTAAATAAGGACATCCGTGGCTGCAAGCTGGCGGTGCCCAAGGAGCTCTACGAAAATCCGGGCGTAGAGGAATCCGTACGAAAATCTTTTGACGAAGCCTTGAAAACTTATCAGGCTCTGGGAGCCAGTTGTGAATTTATCTCCATGAAATCGTTCGATTACGCACTTTCAACCTATTACGTCATTGCTCCGGCCGAGGCTTCGTCGAATCTCGAGCGTTACGATGGCGTACGTTATGGCTTGCGCGTGCCAGCCGACACTTTAAAAGCCATGATCTGCAACAGTCGCAGCAAGGGTTTTGGCCAAGAAGTTAAGCGCCGTATTTTGACGGGGGTCTTTGTACTTAGCGCCGGTTACTACGATGCCTATTACCTAAAGGCCCAGCAGGTGCGCACTTTGATTACGCGTGAATATAACGAGGCCTTTAAGCGTTTTGACGCCATCATTACTCCTACGGCTCCAACGGTTGCTTTTGAAATTGGCGAAAAAAGCAGCGACCCGATTGCCATGTATCTTTCGGACATCATGACCATCCCGGTTAATATGGCTGGCCTGCCGTCTATCAGCATTCCGTGCGGGTTTTCGGCGGGCCTGCCGATTGGATTACAGATTACCGGAAAGGCCTTTGAGGAGGCCGCGTTGTTAAAGATTGCTTATGCTTTTGAACAGGCCACGGAATACCATAAAAAGGAGCCAGACGTGCCTTCGGTATCAGCTTCTGAAGAGTAGTTCATAAAATTTACCAGCTCGATAAAAATGTTTATGTGAACCTTTTGGGGGGAATGAAACTCCATAAAGACTTTAGTAAAAGGAGTTTTTATGGGCGAGATTTCTGGAGTTTCTCAAGGTGCGGTGCCGTTGCGGAGTCTGCCAACGGCGTCAAAGAACGAACAGGTGGCTTCATCGGTGATCAACGCCATGTCGCCTGGCAATGGAGGAAAGATTAACAGCGGTACTTTTGATGCCGTGTTTAGCGGGGGTAAGGTCAGCGCTGGATATATCAGGCAGGAATTAGGTCTGCCCATTAAGAGTGACCTGGATGCACCCGGTGTTCAAAGCGCCGTCAA
Organism: bacterium; assembly: GCA_023249225.1. Classification (GTDB taxonomy): domain Bacteria; phylum Margulisbacteria; class Marinamargulisbacteria; order JAHFDA01; family JAHFDA01; genus JAHFDA01. Next base: position 34,813 of record JAHFDA010000014.1, on the reverse strand, counting down.
AGAATATCTTAATAAGCCTATGGATCAGCAAGACACCGAAGTGCGATCAGCTCTTTTAGCTGTACATGACTCTCGGACTGAAGGTGCTCGTACCATCAGAGCCGCCAATGTCGGTGCCGCCGAAACTGCTGCCAGAGAAGCCGAGGCTAAAGCAACTGCCGAAGCGAATAAGTCCTGGGGTGAGAGAGTTTCTGAAACTGTGGATGAGGTGACCACTTCTGCAGAGGATTTATATAAGGCTGGAACTATTATTTATAACGATCTGGTGGGTTCCTGGGTCGGGAACCCAATCTCGGGAGAAGATTCCGCATTTTCAAAGGCAGCTGATGCGATGGATCACACTCCAGAAAATTCAGAAAACAAACCCTAGTTTTTAGGCTCTTTGTTGCGACAATTTGTTGTATTGAAATTATTCGCAATAATTAACGATAGATATTATGGGGATTCAAGTTCGTTCGGTTGCGGCATCCAGTCGTCGTACGTTCTTTTTAGACAGCTTGGGCATCCTGGCGCTGGCCACAGCGTCAAGTCACGCAGGTCAAAGTGCCGCACGGGGTTTGCAGGGTCCCCTAAGCACTTCCAATGGCATCGTTTATGGCTGGTTTGATGACCACGTGGATCACTGGGGTGAGATGCCGGTTGAAATATTAGAAACAGTTCTGCGTGCGCATCCAAATTTAATTTTGGTATTGGAATATGCAGTAAGCTACCGTCCCGAAGATCTTGGTAGCAATGCACAGCAATCATTTTGGCGCCTACTCAAGCAGTTTTCAGCAGAACGCTTACCCAGGTACCCTTTACTAGATCGGCAAAGTCAAAAGCTGGTCAGGGAACAATCGGTGCCACTATTTTTTGCCGACCCTGCCTTGCCCGAAAGCCTTTCTTCACAATCTGTGGGAGTGACATTTGATGCGCTGAATGACGCAAAAAAATCAGCGCTGATCCGCGGAGGCGCTGTGGTCTCGCGCGGCAAAACCGAATTGCTGGGTGCTGGAATGCTTGGCATGAGCGCGTTAGTCACTGCTCAAGCCACTCGTGTAGAACGCCGTCGGGCATTGCTATGGATGTTGGGATTATCTGGATCACTGGGTTTATACATGGCTAATAAAAACGAACCCATGTGGCGGCAGGAATTTCGAGCCACTGCGCAGTGGACTATGGACATACATTTGCGTAATGCCATCATGGCTGCCAAATTAAGCCAACTGGCGGCTACCCTGCGCGTAAAGACCCAAGCCGAACCGGCATTTTTAGTCCTGATGGGCAGCGCTCACGAAAATATCATGGGCCTGCTCCAAAAGGATGCTTCAGAAAACCAGGCTCACCTAAACGCGCTACTTTCACAAGAGTCTTATGCTCTGGGCCAGCTATGGGACACAGGTTTTTTGCTCGACCCGCTAAACTATCTAGGCCTTGGACAAGAATACATCGAGACCTTGCCGTAAACTATCAGGGTGTTCACCCGCCAGCATATTGCCAGCATGCGCCAGTGTCTGATCCTTGCGCAGACCGCCGCTCAAAAACACAACGAAGTTCCCATTGCCTGCCTGATCATTAAGGACGAAAAAATCATTGCCCAAGCCGCCAACGACCGCGAACAAACCCAGGACCCGCTCGGCCATGCCGAACTGCGGGCCATTCAAATTGCGGCTCAAAAACTCAAAAGTTGGAGATTAGAAGGTTGTACCTTGTACGTGACGCTTGAACCCTGTCCCATGTGCGCCGGAGCGATCTTGCAAGCCCGAATTCCAAACGTGGTCTATGGTGCCAAAGACCCCAAGGCCGGGGCGGACGGGTCGGTGGCGGATATTCTCAAAGGCCAGGGGTTCAACCACCAGCCAGACATTGTGGCCGGGGTGCTGGCCGAGGAGTGCGGGGCTTTGTTGTCGGAGTTTTTTAAAAACAAACGCGCTTCGGTTTAAGGGCTAACTATTTTATAGACACTATTTTTTAGTTGACTTGGGTGGAAAGCTAACCGGTAGCAAGCACCATGTGCTCGGAGACATGATCCATAACGAGCGCCGACCCTTTTACGGCTTTGGCACCGAAGTGGAATTTGGCCCCCTTCCCATTTCGGAGTGGCACCCCTACATGAGTAAGCGTTTTAAGGAGAGCGGTTTAACGATTGGCCTGCCCGAAGTACAGGAGCTGGTGATGTTAATGGAAGAGGTCCCCAACTCAATTCAGGAGCTCTGTCAGATGTTAGCCTTTACCCGTTCGCATAAAAAAATAATGTCTAATGATATTCGTGTGTGCATCGAAGAGATACTCGATCTAAAGGGCAGCCGTTACCTTGAACGCTTGGTCAATATGACCGAAAAGGAAAAAAAGATATTGGCTGGCATTGCCAAATGTGACGCTCTGGCAAACGTAACGTCTGCTGATTTCATCAAGGCTACGGGCGTTAGTCCGTCTGGTATCAAATCGGCGGTTAAGCGTTTTTATGATTATGGCTTGATTGACTTAGGGCCACGGGGCTATCAACTGGTGGATCCTTTGTTTAAGTTATTTTTGGCAAAAAACCTTTAGAGAAGCCTCGTCGTTCGTCAACATTTCTCGTCAACATTCTACCTGCAATACTGGCAAATTTACATCGATAATCATCAGTCCTATTTTTGGCCCTTATGAACCTCTTTTTACATCATATTGCATTGCACGCGGAGCAAGGGCTAATGCCCTTTGGCGCTTACCGTGAACCCTGGCTAAACAAGGACTTTGAACGGGCCTTGCGGGTTTTGGCGAACTTGGATGCCTCACAGGGACTGCCCAACGATGCCCGCCGACATGTCGCCCAGCTGGTCGCGCCCCTGCTTGAAAACTTAGAGCAGCTTGAACGCGGTGAAACCATTGAACGCAGCGAAAAATTCAAGTTGCGCCTGATGGCCTTATGGATGGCCAAAGACTACTCCAAAATGGCCCTGCTGCTTTTTGCGGGGCAGAGTCCGCAGCAAAGTTTGCAGATTCTGGCCGAACTTCCGGTCAGCCGAAGCTTGCACAAAATTTTGGCCGCAACCCCTCCAGCCATGCTGGCCCTGTTTTTTTCTGGAATCTTTCAACGCCACGGCACTCTTGCGCTGGCTTTAAAACACGCGCGCCATGACCTTGGGCAAAGTTTCCGCGTCATGGCAGACGATGAAAATATCGGTATGCAGCAGGCCAGGGAGCTTTTGACCGCGGTGTGCTTGCAGTTGGCCAGATCGAATCATGGCCACGCAACGCTTAATCACTTGCTATTCAATGGCCTTGATCAAGCGGATGGCGAAACCCAGCCTTATTACGGCGCCCTCGAAACATTGCATCTGATGCAGCCCCAGGTGTACTTGCATCCCGAAAAATTGCACGCCAACAGCAAGACCGTCTTTCAAAAAAATGCATTATCCCTCAAGTCAGCATCCAATACCGCTCGCGCCAGCCGTTTGTCTTGGGGAACCAGTGCCACCGTGCAACAACTACTGGCGCATCCCCGGATTCTGGGCGCACTTTCCGCTTCCACCCAAGCAACGCTGATCCAACAGAGCCAACGCTCGCAGGCCAAACGCGAAGACCTGGAAGTTTTTCTGCGCGAACTTTGGGCTGCCACTGACGCCCCGTTGGAGCAAGACGATTTTGTTAGTGATCCTATGGAACTGCACTTTCGTAGTCTGCGCCATCTGCTGCAAGGTGGCGAGTATGAACTTGCCACACACCTTGCCTTGGGCACCTTGTCCGCCAAACAAAGCTGGACGCGCTTGATCCGGCGGCTGCGCTGCGCAGAAGCCGCAGGGCTTTTTGCGCACATGCGTCCGGCTGAACTTGAGCAATATATGGCCGAACTTGTCCGGGTTTTTGGCGAAACCGACTTTGAACTGGGAAGCCGCCTGTCGAGAATTTTTTCGTATTTTGCGCTGGATGACGAAGCGGCATTGCCCGGCGGACAAAGCATCACACTGCTGTCCTTTTTGGATTCATTGTTGTCTGATCCCGGCCCACGGCGTGCGCTGGGAAAATTGTTGCTTTATAACGGCCTGCTCACTGCCAACGCCGAAGTATCGTGTTTTTGGACCGCTGTGCTTGAACGCCTCCACCAGAACCACAAGCAGGAGTGGTACAAACCCGAGACTATTGTGCGTACGGGATTTTTACATACCAATGACAAGCAAATGGTTTACCTCAAACCGTTGTTTGGACTGACGATGTTTTTGACCCCACTTGAACGGGCACGGCAGGGGCTGGCGGAGCTGGAAAGCGCCAGCGCAAGCACCCGGGCGCAAGGTGTTGCGCGTATCCGCGCCTGCGTGCGTTATCTGGATGTCGAAGACCGGCTGTTTTTTATTGAGCAGGTTCTACGCTTTGCCGACAGCCAAATCGACAGGTCTGTTTTAGACGCTGTTGCGCTATGCCTTAACGATTGGTTTACTCGTTCGTTCAGCGTGTACTTTCACGATAACAAAAGTGTTTGCATGACTCATTTTTATATTCGTTCGAACATGGGAATCGAATTGAGCGCTGAAAAACGGCAACTATTCAATGACTTGGGAAATCGTTTCCATCATGACCGAGGTATCGTCAATGCTTTTCAAGCCACCCTCGTCAAGACCGTCCGCCGCTGGAGCCCGCCTTACACATTGAGACCGTCGGATTTAACCGCCTTGCAAGCCACCGGTATCTACAGTCCGGCCCGCTTTCTTACCTGCATAAAGCAGCTTGTCCATGCCATGGGATTTATGAATTTGGATACCGCATCGTGGGACAAACTACTGGACATGCTGCGCCAAAGGCTGAGCGATCCTGCCATTAAGGGTGAAACAGCCTACCCAATCGCAAAGACCTTGGTGGAGGGCTGTGGCTGGCCAGCCCGCGAATTTCCGGGCACGGACAAGGCTGCTTTACCCAGGCTGATTCCACGGCTCGTGGAACGGATAGAAGATCAAAATCAGATTTTAGATATCGTGGCGGCTTATCAGGATCAAGTGTCGTTTTACATTGATCGACCGATGTGTATTTTTATTTCGTTTACTGCACCCGTTTACATAGGTTTATTGAATCGCGTATCCGAAGAGAATCTTAATAGGCTGGTAGACAGGGTTATGGCCGATAAAGATAAGCGTGATGTTTACGGCATGGAACGACACCGGCAATGGTGCATACTGCGGGGACTGCTCTGGCGCAGCAACGACTCCGCCTTACAAGTGAAGGTTCTCAAGTATTTGGCCCAATTTTCGGTCGAAAATAAAATACACCCAAGGTTTCTTGAACTGCTCAACGCTCTTAAAGAAACTGGCAAGCTGTCTGACGATGCCCACAAGGAATTTGTGAAAAATCATTTGGCTGCTTTGCTTCACGACAAACTCCTTGATTTGCCCGCGCTTGCGCGCGTGTACGTCGATGGCGTCTTGTCTGTGCCCAGTCAGCCTTTTCGGTGGAAATGTTTAAAACAACTGGTGGCCGAGTATCGTGGACCGGACTCGCAGAGCAATGCATCGCTTTTGGAAGCTGAAATAGAAAGGCTGTCACTGGCGACTGAAAAACCATTTTTGCCGCAATGGACAAGGGGTGAATTGACTGGCAAAAACGGGGTAGTCCATTATCAAGAATACGAATTTTGGAAGGCCTTGGAAATCATGACGCAGGGCATGTCTGTGGCTCAACGACGGGTTCTTTTTCAAATGGCCATTGAGCATGTCCATACTTCAGTGGCTCTAACCTGCATGGTTTCGGGAGAAGGCATTGAGACCTCTCTTTCTTACGAAGAGATGAACCACAACTATTTCTTTGATTTTTTAAATGCGCAGCTTAAGTTTGCCAAGTTTGCCGGAAACCCTGAACTTGCGCAATTCACTAAAATCATGGTGGAAAAGACCTATCCGAATATGTCCTTGGATTCTGCCTTTTGGATGCGGTGGAGGAGTGTGCTGGCTCGTTGGATGCCAGTCACTAGACCTTGAGTATTACGAAGAAGATGAGCAAACCGGATCAATGCCAAAACGCACAGCATGCTAGCAGTTAAGATTACCGCCGGGCAGCGTTTGGAAATTGATGATCCCGGATTATTTTTTAATCGGTAGTCCGGGTGTACGACACCAGCCACTGTAAGATTCAACAAACAAACGGACGTCTTTGATGCCCGCTATTTCCAGTGCCAGAATCAGGTGGCAGGCAGTTACCCCCGAACCGCATGATGCAATCGGTTTTGCGCCCTGCAATGACCCGTAGATTTGCCGCAATGCTTCTGGTGTTTTAAAGGTTTGATCCGCTTTGAGATTGTTTGCATACGGAAAATTATGCGCGCCCGGAATATGTCCGCCGGGGATATCCAGGTTTTCTGCCTCGCCACGAAAGCGACCCTCACCACGGGCGTCTAAAATGGGCGTATGGCGTGGTGTTTTTTCAACGATTAATTTGACCTCATCAAAAGAAATAACCCTACTGTGATCAAATTTTCCCGGATAAATTCCCTGACCGCATTCCAAGGGATTCTCTTTTGTTTCGACCGGAAAGCCCTGTGCCTGCCAAGCCGAAAAACCGCCGTCTAAAACCCTGACTGCCAGGTGTCCGACAGCCCTCAAATGCCACCATAGTCGCGCAGCATAGGCTCCGCCCGCATCATCGTAGACCACCACTTGCGTGGCTGGGCTAATGCCCCACATAGCCACACGCCTCAAAAACTCTTCTTCTAAAAGCAGGGGATGCCGTCCCAAATGATGTCCGTCCGGCGCAAAACCCGGTGGGGCACAATAGTCGCGATCCATGTGGGCGTGCGAAGCTGTCGGAATATGTCCCGACTGATACAAGCGAAATCCCTCATAGGCATCGTTAAGGCGGTGGCGGCAGTCAAGGATACGAAGGTGTTCGGGCGCTTGTAAGATGCGCTCGTGTAACTCTTTGGCGGAGATTAAGTGCAAAAGCATGTTGGCATTATACTGGGATCAGTGAAGATTCTGGTCATTGCCAGCGGTAGCACCGGTAACTGCACTTATATTGAAACCCCTCAAACCCGCATACTGCTTGATGCAGGCATTTCAAGCCGCAGAATACAGGCCGCCTTGCACGCGCACGGGGCCAGTCTGGAATCACTCGACGCCATCTTAATCAGCCATGCCCACCATGATCATGTCTCTGCCTTGCCCCAGATTTGCGCCAAGTACCGCATTCCGCTTTGGGCCAGTAGAGGCACTCTGGGGGCCATTGCGGGCCTGGTCAGCCCAGGATATCCCGTCAATGTCATAAAGGGGGAGGAGCTGGCACTGAATGACATCGGAATACACGCCTTGCCCGTGCCGCATGATTGTGTTGAACCACTGGCTTTTGTATTTGAGCAGCGCCAAAAATTCTACGGACATTTTACTGACCTGGGGTATGTTCCCGACATGCTTACGCCCTATTTTGAACGCCTCGACGCCTTGACCTTGGAAAGCAACTACGACCCCTGGATGCTGCGGCATGGGCCTTATCCCCGCTACCTGCAGACGCGCATTGAGGGCAAAACCGGCCATTTAAGCAATCCGGCTGCCCTTGAAACAGTCAAACTGCATACGCGCTTAAAACTTAAATATCTTGTGCTCGGACATTTAAGCCAAAAAAACAATACGCCTGCCAAAGTGCTAGATACCTTTTTGCCGCTTAAATCTGCGCGCGCGCAGATGAAAATGGCCATTGCCAGGCCTGACAAACCACTGCCGATCATGGATCTGTAAACAGGTAGTCCCAACCCAGGCGAGTTGCGGCCACTGGCGGCACCCGTCAGAATAAAAATGATGAATCATTTGTATAAGGGAAAGTCTGCCATGGCCGTATGGTGCGGCCTAGGCTTGGGGTTTGCGGCGTTTTGTTTTGCGCCTCCGCTTTATTCGTACTTTTTTAATTTGCCGAATCTTGGCCCCAATGACCGCATTGCGGTGGTGGACGTGGGTGGTATTGTGCGCTTTACCCTGGCTCAAAATGACGATCAGTTGCAGACTCTGATTCGGGCTTTTCAGGCGCGCGAGGTGCTCGCCGACAACGTGGAGCTCATTAAAACCATTGGTTACGACGCGGTGACCGAAGGGGGTTACAAGCCTTTATTGGCTTTGCGTGAAAATGATTCTGGAACTCCGACCATTTTTTTTAATGGCATGCCCTTGCTGGCGGTTAACGCAGACACCGCTAGAATCTACGGCCTGGCGCAGGACGAAGTTGCCCGACGCTGGATGGAAGACCTAAAAAAAGTGGTCGATTATTTACCCTACCTCGAAGCCCGGCATCTCAAAGTTTTACGCACAGACGATATGCTTACGCAGTTAAGCCGCTCGCCAAGGCCCGCCGAAATTACCGTGGGTGGCCGACTGGTGATGCGCCTGCATCATGAACCCAAGCGGCTCATGGATGCCTCTTACCGCGCTGCCGTGGCTTTTGAAAATATCCAAAAAGAAATTAACATTGCCTTGCAAGACCCAAAAAATTACGACCCTGCGCGGGTACAGGTTGGCCAGCTTTATGGCGAAACGGTCATTGTCGCGGGATCAGATACGGTGTGTTTTGTATCCCAAAACGATGCCTATGTGAACCACAGCACGCCCCACGGTCTGGCCGAATTCTGGGCGCAAAACTTAAGAAGAGGTATTTTAAGGGCTACCCAAACCTCATAAAATAAGCCGCCTTATCCCACTACTAAAAACCCACGTTTAAATTGAAAAAAAACTGGGAACATACAGGATATGGCAGGATTAATGTTTCCAGGCTTATCAGAAACCGGAGAATGGAGTTATGACGAACTCCTGGATTTAGGCTTTTTGCCCGACACACTCGAAAAGATCGGCATTATCGAGGGTCAAAAGGCGATGGTGCAATTTGACTCTAATAACAAACCCTATCTGACACCCACTGATAGTGGGCGTTGGGAGGATCAAGACTACCTGGCGGGAAATTTGTAGCCTGCCTTTGATTAAATAGACATAAAGGTTCTTATTTAGGCGGACGACCTACCTTTTGAGGCTCCTACCTCATTTCTAAAGGTAGGTCTTACTTTTTATGGGGGTCAAACGTTGCATTGCAACGTCTCTACGATTAACCTACGGATAGATCGTGGTCGACCTTAAATTTAATTCCGAGGGTTTGATTCCAGCCATTGTGCAGGATGTCCGCAGCCATGCGGTGCTGATGCTGGCCTGGATGAATGCCGAGTCCATCGAAAAGACCCGCCAATGCGGAGAGACCTGGTTCTGGTCGCGTTCACGCCAGGCCCTGTGGCACAAAGGTGCCACCTCTGGAAATATTCAAAAAGTCAAAGAAATCCGTTATGACTGCGACAACGACAGCTTGCTTGTGCTCGTGAATCCAGGGGGGCCCGCCTGCCATACCGGAGCGGTGAGTTGCTTTTTTAACACCTTGTCTCTGTGAGTAAGAAAAAAAACAAACTCAAAGCGCCTACTCCCAATCGTTCTGAAGTCAGTTTAGATTGGAATGTGCTTGCCTCAAACCTTGTATTTGCGCTTTTATGCGTGGGTTCTTTTGTCGCCGGTTTATTTGCGTTGGACCGTTCCGCCACCGCCCTGGTAAAACCTTTTCACCGCCAGACCCTCGTTGACGAGCAAGCCGGAGGCAGCATTAATCAAGCATTGCACGCCAGGGCCGAGGCCTATGTATTTGGCAATTCGCGGGCCAAGCACCACTATGATTGCGAGATTTTAAGCCAGACCACGGGCTTACGGTTTTTTAACGCCGGAGCCGAAGGTCAGGACGTGCTGTACACCCGCCTTTTGGCCGACCTCATCGAAAAAGAGCAACAACCAAAACTTTACCTGGTCAACGTCAACCTGACTGACTTAATGCAAATAGGCTACCGATACTTGCGTATAGACGTATTTGCCCCGTATATCGATGACAGCGCCGTGGTTTCTGGTACTCTGCTGCACCCCAGCCGCGGACATGAATACCGTCTGCGATATGGCATGCTGCATACGCCCAGATTTAACAACTGCATTGTACCGATACTGCGCCAACGTTTGGGGCACCTGGAGACCGAAGGCCGTTTTGGCTATGTGCCGCTACATAAACCTTTTAAAGACGACACACCCGAACATAAGTGGGTTTTGCTTGTTGAGCAATATGACCCCTTTGCCTTGTCGGAGTTTATTCATTTTTTAAGGCAGGCCAAGGCCAAACACATCAAAGTCGTACTCTGTATGGGCCCTCATTACCGCTATCGCAGCGAATTTAACTTGCGCAAAGATGAATGGTTTTTCTTGTTTGGCTTGCGTCAGATTGCGCAGCTTATGGAACTGCCCTATATTGAACTTTCTGAAGCGGGCTACTCCGAATTTAGAGATTCTCGTTATTACCAGGACGTTGACCATTTAAACGAAGCGGGCGCACGGTTTTTTTCTGAAAAACTGGCCCAGCACCTGCGTTACGCTTTAAGTTTACCCACCCTTGAAGGTAGCATGTATAAGCCACCGATCGAGCCAAGGCAATACACGATTCCTATGGAATATTTTGAATCTGGCCTGACGACCGGCTTGTGAATTTAAGCAGAAATTTCTATGATACTTGAGAACCCATGGTTTTTAATTCGATCGATTATCTAATCTTTTTTACAGCGGTCTTTCTGCTGCATTGGGTCATTCCATTGCGCTGGCGTTGGGCGTTGTTATTGCCAGCCAGTCTTTTCTTTTACGGATATTGGAAGTGGCAGTACTTGTTTTTGCTTTTGTTTACCACCATGATCGATTATTGTTGCTGTCTCGGAATTGCCACGTTTAAAGAATCGGCAGCACAGCGCCGTACCCTGGTAGGTATCAGCATTTTAAGCAACCTAAGCATTCTGGCTTTCTTTAAGTACGCCAACTTCTTTATTACTTCGGTTGGCCATCTGCCTCCGGTGCATCAGTTTGTCCTGCCCATTGGCATCTCGTTTTATGTCTTCCAGGCCATGTCTTACACGATTGATGTTTACCGTGGAACCGTGCCCGCCGAAAAGAATCCTTTTTATTTTGTGCTTTTTATTACTTTCTTTCCGCAGCTTGTGGCGGGCCCCATTGAGCGTCCGGGAAACCTGTTACCACAACTTAAGGCCGGGGGCCGCTTTAACCCCGAAAAATTTGCGGTCGGCTTTCAATTGATGCTGTGGGGTTTTATGAAAAAAGTAGTCATTGCGGACCGTTGTGCTGTGTACGTGGACCAGATTTTTAACAATATTCCGGGGTATGAGGGGCAGGCCATTTTGGTGGGGATGTATTTGTTTGCGATTCAGATTTACTGCGATTTTTCGGGCTATAGTGACATTGCGCGTGGTTGCGCCAAAATGCTTGGTTTTGACCTGATGCTTAATTTTAACCGGCCTTATTTTGCCGAAAACATCGTGGAATTTTGGCGGCGCTGGCACATTTCGCTGTCTACCTGGCTCAAGGATTACCTGTATATCCCGCTGGGCGGAAACCGCAAGGGAAAAGTCAGAACCTATGTCAATCTGCTCATCACGATGGTGTTGGGGGGTCTGTGGCATGGGGCCAACTGGACTTTTATTCTTTGGGGCTTTTATCACGGGGTGTTGCTGGCGCTTTCTAAGCTTAAAACAGCAGCTCTTGAACGCTTACACATTCCAAGCATTCCCGGACTGCGCCTGGTCGGAATTTTGATCACCTTTCATCTGGTGCTTTTCAGTTGGCTGATTTTTAGAGTCAAGGATATGGCCGACTTAAAATTAGCCATCCATAAACTGCTTGCCTTCCAGGGACCCTTTCAGATGAATCCGTCGATCTTTTTTAATTTTGGTATCGGGCTTGCCATTCTTTTACTGGTCGAGATTCTGCAGGAATTTAAACTAGATGTGTCGGGCATCTTTAAAAAAAGCCCCATTTACGCCAAATTCGCCTATGCCTACGCGTTTATATTTTTGATTATTCTTTTTGGCGTTGAAAAAGGCGCCCAGTTTATTTACTTTCAATTTTAAGGCGATCTTCGGTGCGATGGTTCATCGCGACACTGGCTTTTCTAACAGGTTTGTTAGCCCTGGATCGTGGCATAAGCCAGGGGTTGTCGTTTTCATACGTTCGGGTCAGTCATGACGATATCAGCCTGGCCCGGCGTGCCCACGCCGATGCTTATATTTTTGGAGACTCGCGTGCCAAACATCATTATCACCCCGGCATCCTAAAAAAACACTGTGGATTAACTTTTTTTAATGCTGGTGCAGAGGGTCAGGGCATCCTGTATTTAAGGGGCTTGTCGAATTTGCTTGAACAAATAGATCAACCCAAACTTTATGTCGTCAATTTAAATTTAAATGACCTGATGGATAAAGATTTTCGCTATGTTCGCCTGGCGGCCTTAAGGCCTTACATGGCAGAAAGTTCAGCCATCCAAGACATGCTGCTGACTTATGGCTGGCGAGAATACCTGCGCATGCCGGGATACGCGCCGCATGTTATGGATGGCATCGAATGGGGTTCGCACCTTAAAAACACGTGGAAGCTGCATTGGAAAAAACTTGTCCGGCTGGCTTTGTTCAAGACGTTTTGCTACAACGGACAGCTGCCCACACTGCTTCCAGAGACAGATTCCGCCATAGCCGGATTTGTTCCGCTGGGTGGCAACCTGGGTTCCCAACCTATCGAAGCAGAGTGGCAGATGCGTTCAGAACTTGACTTGTACACTGTCAAACAACTGATCGATTTTGTAAAACAAGCCCGCCAAAAAAACATTGCGGTGGTCTTTTGCATCGGCCCAAGCTACCGTGAGCAGCGTCAAGATCCCGGGCTGCGGCCGGATGAATCGTTTCATTTAGCGGCCTTGCGTGAATGTGCCTGGTTCTTAAAAGTGCCGCTGATTGAAATGGGGCCCGAAACTTATCCGGTCTTTAAACAAAAGGCTCTTTACCAGGACCTTGAACACCTCAATGCCCAGGGTGCCGAAACTTTTTCAGAAATTTTAGGACCCCTGCTGGCAAAAAGCCTGCAATTTAAGGACAGCGGTGTCACGCCATTTTTGCCGGCCATACTGCCTAAAGACTATGTGATTGTTCCGGGCTTCTTTTACCAGTTGATGTGACGCGAATAATCTGGATTACGCCGCCCAAACTTTGCCGTGGCCAATGAGTGCTTCTAATTTACTAATAAAAATCTCATCAGAACTGACCCAATGTGCCTGCCCGGACTGAATTTTTTGCCCGTTGTAGTGAAAGACCACCGGATTTTGTCCGCGGTGCTCCAGCATCAGTATATGGATGTCGTTGAGCCTGATGACATCCTCACTGCCAAGCTCAATGTTGATGGTTTGACCAGGCAGGTCAAAGATCCGTACGGCGTCTACCAACACTTTTGGGTTGGCAGCTTCTTTTTTAAGGATGCCTTCGACAATCACGCAACCGTCATCGCGGATAAAGTCGCTGCAAGTATCGTAGGCTTTTCCTGGAAAAACCACTAATTCCACGCTGCCCTGCATGTCTTCGAGCGTTGCAAACAACATGGGTTTTTGCGAGCTGCGGGTAATCACCTTGCGGGTATTTTGAATGATGCCTCCAATCACAAGTTTGGCCCCGTCGTTTAGGTTCTCAAGGCTTTGCGTGGTGGCATTGGTCTGTTTTTGAAGCATGTCCTTGATGTGTTCAAGCGGATGGCCAGAGATATACAGGCCCAGGAGCTCTTTTTCATACTTGAGCTTTTGTTTAAGATCCCAGTCGGGCACATCTGGCAATAGCTGGTTGTGCCAGTGCTCGGTTTGGGCCGCAGAACCGCTCATGAGTTCAAAGAGCGAGGCCTGCCCGGTCGCTTTTTCTTTGGCATCGCGTACGGCGTGTTCTACGGTGTCATCAAGCACTGCCATCAGTTGCGCCCGCCGCCCAAAGACATCAAAACATCCAGCTTTCACCAGGCTTTCAAGTACGCGTTTGTTGACCACGCGTAGGTCGACCTTGCGGCAAAAATCAGCGAGCGACTGAAAAGCACCCTTTTCGCTGCGGACACGCAAGATCGTTTCGATGACCGCCTGACCCACGTTTTTAATGGCCCCCAGACCAAAACGAATGCTGCCGTTTTCAACGCTAAAGTCTACCCAGGACTCGTTGATATCTGGCGACAGGATATCAATATCAAGTTCGCGGCATTCGTTGATGTAGGTGGTCACGCGGTCCATGGAACCCAGCGTCGAGGTCAGCAAAGCCGCCATATACTCCAGTGGGTAATTGGTTTTTAGGTAGGCAGTCTGGTACGAAATCATGGCATAGGCCGCCGAGTGCGACTTATTAAAACCATACTCGGCAAATTTGGCACACAGTTCAAAGATGGTCTTGGCTTTTTGGGCCTGGAATCCCTTGGACATGGCGCCATCGATAAAATTCTTTTCAAGTTTAGCCATTTCTTCTTTTTTCTTTTTTCCCATGGCGCGGCGCATCATGTCGGCCTGACCCAAAGTAAACCCGGCGATGACTGAAGCAATCTGCATCACCTGTTCCTGATACAAAATCAGCCCATGGGTTTCCTTTAGAACGGGCTGCAGTTCCGGCAACAGATAATGGGCTGCCGTACGGCCGTGTTTGTTTGAAATAAATTCCGACACCATGCCCGAACCCAGCGGCCCAGGCCGATAAAGCGCCAAAAGGGCAACGATATCTTCAAAATTTTCGGGTTTAAGGTCAACCATCAGTTGCTGCATACCGCTCGATTCAAGCTGAAATATGCCGACCGAACGTCCCGATTGCAGCAGCTTGTATGTTTCGGCGTCATCCAATAAAATCCGGGTTAGATCGATTTCTTTATTGTGGTTGCGTTTAATCAATGTCAGGGTTTCGCCCATCATGGTTAGATTGCGCAATCCCAGAAAGTCCATTTTTAAAAGTCCAATGGCTTCCAGGTCACCCATGGGAAATTGAGTGACAATTTGATGTTCATTGTCAGAACGGCTAATCGATCGCGGAACAATGTCATCGAGCGGATCCTTGGAGATCACCACGCCAGCGGCATGTGTTCCGGCATGGCGCGAAAGCCCCTCTAGTTTTTCGGCCAGGTCAAATAATTTTGCAATGGATTTATCAGCTGCCAAAATTTCTTTAAGCTCGGGAACATCCTGTCGCGCTGTTGCAAGCTCCATCGGTTTGCCCTGGTGTACCGGAATCAGCTTGGCCACTTTATCCACCAGCGCAAGCGGCACATCCATCACACGACCCACATCGCGGATGGCTGCCCGCGAGGCCATGGTGCCAAAGGTAATAATTTGCGCCACGTGGTCACTGCCATATTTTTTTGCCACGTAATCAAGGACTTCCTGGCGCCGACGAATACAAAAATCAACATCAATATCGGGCATGCTGACGCGATCCGGATTTAAAAAGCGTTCAAACAACAAGTGATAGCGCAGGGGGTCAATGTCCGTAATGCCTAAGGCATAAGCCACCAGACTGCCGGCGGCACTGCCGCGGCCAGGGCCAACGGGGATGTCACGGCCTTTGGCCCATTGAATAAAGTCATGCACGATTAAAAAATAAGCGGCATAACCCATTTTTTCGATCACTGACAACTCGTAATGTAGCCGATCTTGCAAGGCCGGAGTCACCGGATTGTAACGCCGACCCAGACCCTCTGCTGCAAGTTTATTAAGGTAAGACGCCTCGTTTTCGCCTTTGGGAACCTCAAAACGGGGCAGCAAGGTGACGTTAAGATTGAGATCCACCACGCAATGGTCAGAAATTTTGAGTGTATTCTCGTAGGCCTCGGGCAGGTCCGGAAAAAGTTTGGCCATTTCAGCGGGAGACTTAAGGTAGTACTGATCGCTCATCAGCCGAAAACGCATGGGATCGCTTAGCAGTTTGCCTGCGCCAATGCATACCAGGGCATCGTAGGCCTCGGCATCTTCTTGCTTAAGGTAATAAACATCGTTGGTGAGCACCAGGGGCAGGCGCAACTTTTTCGAAAGCTCAATGACCTTGGCCACCCAAAGATTCTGGTCGGGTATTTGATGGTGGTTAATTTGCAGATAAAAGTGCTTGCCATAAATATCTTTAAGCGCCTGAACCTTTTGGAGTACCAACTCATCGGGCTGCCGTTGCAAGATGGCAGCAGGAATATGTCCATTTAAACCGCCCGAAAGACAAAAAATACCTTCGGAATATGTCGCCAGCAGATCAAGATCCACCCGTGGCCGGTAATAAAATCCCTCCAGATGTGAGCGCGAGATTAATTTAATCAGGTTTTGATAACCCTTTTGATTCTGGGCCAGTAACACCAGGCGCGTGGTTTTTTTGTCCAGGTAGGGTTCCTTGTCCTTATGCGTGCGTGCGGCCACATTGACCTCGCAACCAAAGATGGGTTTAACGCCCGCCTTTTTAGCTTCGCGGTAAAATTCCACCGCCCCATAAAAATTGCCCATGTCAGTCAGCGCCACTGCGGTCATGCCGAGTTCGGCGCTTTGTTTACATAAATCAGGGATACGTACGGTGGCGTCGAGCAACGAGCGCTCGGAATGCACCTGCAAGTGGCAGAAATCCTTAGGCAGGGTCATGCGGGGATCTTATTATACCGATTTAGCCTCCCTGCACCGGAAAATCAAAATAGTATCGGCTGCCGTCAATCAACAGGGCCACATTCAGCCAGCGGCGAGTGGCAATCAGGTTTTCGCCAGTGCGTGGGTCCTGGGCATAAAACAGTAGGGTGAGGGTGGGGATCCCCCGTATACCCCAGCCTCCGCTGTCTTCGCCTGCCCGGACTTCAACGGCTTCGTACACGTTGCCAAGTTCATCCGAAAGTTGGGCGGTGACACGTTGCTCGATTTTAGAACTTTGCCCAAAGACACGCGGGTTGGCCTCTAAGTAAGCATGAAAAATCAAAAAACGGCTGTTTAAGGCCAGGTCGCGACGCTGAACTTTTTCGCGATTTTCATCTGACCAATGTTGAATTTGAGCCTGATTGTCGGCCCAGGCTTTTGCCAGGGCCTCGGTATACCAGGTCATATAAGAACTTTCTAAAAGCAGCGCTTTGTCGCCTGGAGCCACGTGACCGCGTACAGAATAGCGATCCCGCAGCAGCATTTCTTCGATAAACGGGTCTTGTTCCACCGCCAAAGTCGATGGATCGGTTTTCCACATTTCAAACGGTGATTCCCCAAACGCCCCTAAGGGACTTGCCCAGAGCAAGCAAAGCAAAGTGTAAACCATACCCCTCACACGTTTGTGTACGGTCATAGCTTTATTGTGCACGTCTTTACGTGCGTACGCCATTCATCCATGGCTCTCTAAGGCTTACATAATGATCCTGAAGCGCCATGATCTTGAGTTCAGACTTTTGCAGCGCCTCGATGGCCCGCACCATGGCACGGGCGGCAGACAGCGTGGTCAACATGAATACTTTTTTCTTTAAGGCGGCCTTGCGAATGTAGGTATCGTCAATTTTGGATCCCTTGCCAACGGGCGTATTGATGATCAGTTGCACCTGGCCATTATTAATGTGATCGGTGATATTGGGGCGGCCTTCGTGCACCTTAAGCACAGTTTCAACCGGAATCTGCCGGGTTTTTAAGAATTCCGAGGTGCCTGCGGTGGCTATTACCTTCCAACCCAGGTCAACCAGTTGTTTGACCACCTCAACCGCATATTCCTTGTCGCGATCGGTAACACTCACAAAGGCTGTACCCGTTTTAGGAATGCTCTCGCCTGCCGCCAGTTCGGCCTTGGCCAACGCTGCGCCAAGGTCTGGGTCAATGCCCATGGTTTCTCCGGTCGATTTCATCTCGGGTCCCAGCACAGGGTCCGTGCCCGGAAATTTGGCAAAGGGTAGTACCGCTTCTTTTACACAATGGTAACTGGGAATGATTTCTTTAAGCCCCAACTCCCGAATGGTTTTTCCAACCATGACTTGCACTGCCATTTTGGCCCAAGCTACCCCAGTGGCTTTACTGACAAAGGGCACTGTGCGTGACGCACGCGGATTGACCTCAAGCACATAGATGTCCCCGTCCTTGAGGGCATATTGAATATTCATGAGGCCTACCACCTTGAGTGCTTTCGCGAGCAAGCGCGTCTGGCAACGCAAGTCCTCTAGCGTGGCCTCGGGAATAGAGACAGTGGGCAGAAAACAGGCGCTGTCTCCAGAATGCACACCGGCTTCTTCGATGTGTTCCATAATGCCGGCAATGACACAATCCTGACCATCTGAAATAGCATCCACATCAATTTCAATGGCAGATTCTAAAAAGTCGTCCACCAGCACTGGATGCTCGGGCGAAACCTCTACTGCGTACTTCATGTAATGCCTAAGGTCAGCTTCGTCATAGACAATTTCCATGGCCCGGCCACCAAGCACATAAGACGGGCGCACAATCACCGGGTAACCAATTTCAGCCGCAATGCCCAGAGCCTCGTCTACCGTGTGCGCAAGGCCATTTTTAGGCTGGCGGATCCCAAGGCGCGTGATCAGCGCACCAAACAAGTAGCGGTTTTCGGCCACGTCGATTTGCTCGGGATCAGTACCGATGATGGGCACGCCTGCTTTTTTGAGAGGCATCGCCAATTTAAGCGGTGTCTGTCCGCCAAACTGCACGATCACTCCGTCTGGTTTTTCGGCATCCACAATGTTCATGACGTCTTCAAAAGTGAGGGGTTCAAAATAAAGGCGGTCAGAGGTGTCATAGTCTGTGGACACGGTTTCGGGGTTTGAGTTCACCATGATGGTTTCGTAACCCAGCGATCTCAATGCAAACGAAGCGTGCACGCAGCAATAGTCAAACTCGATTCCCTGGCCAATACGATTGGGTCCGCCTCCGAGAATCATGATTTTTTTTCTGGTGGTCGGTAAAATCTCGTCTTCGGATTCATAGGTTGAGTAATAGTAAGGCGTTTGAGATTCAAATTCCGCCGCGCAGGTGTCCACCATCTTGTAAACCGGTTTGACGCCCTGTGCCAGGCGCAATTGCCGGACTTGCGCCTCGTTTAAACCCCAGTAAGATGCCAACTGTACATCCGAAAAACCCAGCTGCTTTAATTTTTTGATGTGACTTTTCTCGCTTGCCTCGCCGAAGCGGGTAGGCGAGTCCTCCAACCTATTCCGCGTTCCACATTCCGCATTCCGCATTTGAATGATTTCGTTCATTTGTTCAAGAAACCACGGATCAATCGCGCTGATCTTATAGATCTCTTCAATAGCCATTCCGCGCCGCAAGGCTTCGGCTACAAAAAAGATGCGTTGGGCCGTCGGAATCATAATCTTGCGTTTAATTTCCTCATCGGGGAGCTCTTCTCCGCGGGGCTCCAGGCCGGAATAGCCACGCTCAAGCGAGCGCAAGGCCTTTTGCAGCGATTCCTTAAACGTGCGCCCAATGGCCATGGTTTCGCCGACCGATTTCATTTGCGTTCCCAGGCGATTGTCAGCGTTAGGGAATTTTTCAAAAGTAAAGCGTGGCACCTTGGTGACCACGTAATCGATGGAGGGCTCAAAACTGGCCGGCGTTTTTTGAGTGATGTCATTTGGAATTTCGTCGAGCGTGTACCCCACCGCCAATAGCGCGGCAATTTTAGCAATGGGAAAGCCGGTGGCCTTAGAAGCCAGCGCCGACGAACGCGATACGCGCGGGTTCATTTCGATGACAATGACATCGCCGTTTTTTGGGTTGATGGCAAACTGGATGTTGGAGCCGCCGGTATCGACACCGATTTCGCGTATGACGGCAAAGGCATCGTTTCTAAGGCGCTGGTATTCCTTGTCGGTCAGAGTCTGCGCCGGAGCCACGGTAATGGAATCTCCGGTATGCACGCCCATGGGATCAAAATTTTCAATCGAGCAGATGATGACGCAGTTGTCGGCCTTGTCCTTCATCACCTCAAGTTCAAATTCTTTCCATCCCAGCACCGATTGTTCAACCTGCACCTGACCAATGGGGGAGTTATCGAGGCCCCATTTGACCTTGTCGTGCAGTTCAGATTGGTTATAGACGATGCCGCTACCGCTACCGCCCAGGGTAAAGGCCGGACGCAAAATCAGCGGAAAACCAATCTCTGCCGCGATGCCTTCGGCGTCTTGCACCGAGTAAGCCATGCCGCTCCTGGGCATGGAAAGGCCAATCTTATGCATGGCCTTTTTAAACAAGTCACGGTCTTCGGCTTTTTTAATAGCCTCGTAACTTGCGCCAATCAGCTCGACCCCAAATTCCTTCAGCGTGCCATTTTCATACAGCGCCACTGCCGCATTGAGCGCTGTCTGACCGCCCAGTGTCGGAAGCAAGGCATCGGGCCTTTCTTTTTGGATAATTTTTCGGAGTATCTCGGGAATGATGGGCTCGATGTACGTTTTATCAGCAAACTCCGGGTCGGTCATAATCGAAGCCGGATTGGAATTGACCAGGATAATGCGGTAGCCTTCTTTTTTAAGGGCTTTGCAAGCCTGGGTACCAGAATAGTCAAACTCGCAGGCTTGCCCGATCACAATGGGACCCGAACCAATGAGGAGAATGCTTTTTAGGTCTACGCGCTTAGACACTAAAATGAAAGTTTAGCATGGGATGGATGTACAGGCACGTTGCGCCGTGCCCCACTCAATTTATAGCCGTTTTATCTTTAAAAACAGCGAAGGCCCAAAATACAGCGCAGCCAGGGGTTCCTGCATGCGATCCTCCCAGGCCAGGAGTTTCTCCAGGGCAATCCGTTTTTTTAAAAAGTGCATTCGAAAGTTTGAAACACTCAACTGTTTTTCGATCTTTAAACCCTGCTGCCACAGCAGGTTGCGGACATAATCGGGATGAAAATTGTAAAAAACCCCTTCGCCACGTTGGTAGGGTTCAAGGCTAAAAGGCGAGGTCCCGCTTTTTCCAAACAAAAAACGTATGATTTCCTTGGCATTACGTTTGTTGGCAAATTCCACCACCGCATGGCCCTGGGGTTTTAACACCCGCTTTATTTCGGTAAAAACGGTTTCAATATCGAGCACATGATGCATCAGCCGCACGCACAAGACGGTGTCAAAAGATTTATCCGTAAAAGGCAGGGCGTGGGCATCGCCTTGAATACAGCGGATATGTTGCTTGTTTTGGCGTACGCACCAGTCTTGTTCGGCTTGTTTAAGCAAATTGGCGGCAAAATCAAACAGCACCACTTCTTCAAAGTGATCAACATATTCATCGGTCAGGCGCCCATAACCGGCCCCTAAATCTAAAATGGCTTTTCCACGTTCGGGCAACAGTTTTTTAAGGGCCTGGCGTTCGGCCTTGTCTTCATAAACCCGGTCAGACTGCTCCCAAAAATTGTGTTTATAATCGGTGTCGGTGTAATCACAGATCAAGGGCATGTTTAAAGGCATTGTAACCCCTGCGATTCATTTGTGAGTAGCGCGGGTTGTAACGATTTGGATGTGACTGACGCCGACAAAGCCCGAAAATATGTTTAAGCTACGCCAAGTTAATAAACTCAGGCCACCTTAACGTTCGACGAACTCGGTCTATGCACCGTTTTTAATCCCAAACGGCGAATCGTGTTTTTAGAAAGATTCTCATAAACCTGCTCCTTATTTTCGGCAGCCTCAACCAGGTCAGCTAATCTTTGTTTCCATTCCCAGACTTCCAGCAACGACTTTGAATCTAAAGTATTATTCACCGAGTACCTCCAAGGGGGTAATCAAATCCAAGGGTCGCAGATAACCTTCCTGTAAGTTAACAATCTGGATCTGCTTTTTACGAAATACGTTGGCCAGATGCTTATAATTCCAGCTTAACAAAACATCCATTTCATAAAATGTGCTGTAAGCAATATGACGGGCATCTTCGGTCTTTTTAACGGGCACTATCCCTCTGCCAAGATACAAGACTGTCAACCGTTCAATTTCCGGATCGGGCGCCAGCACTGTCGGCGGATACCTTTTAATTAAATCCAGAAGCAGAGATTTCTTAGACTCGTTGGCCAATTCTATTTCGGAGATAACCGTATTGGAGATGTAGGTATCAAAGCGATTGATCTGATCATAGAAATCGACGGTGATGGACTTTTTTTCCGGTGCATCATCGGCATAAAAAAAGTTCCACACCGATGTGTCCAGATAGATTTTAAGTTTCTTCATGAGGAGGCACTATTTTACCACGCAGGATTACGGTTGAGATGGCGGCGGGGGATCGGTGGTTGTCGGGTTAGGTGTTTTTCCCGGCGAGGCCGCTCCCATCTTTCACAAAATGGTTTTCAAGTTTTTGTAGGTTGGTTTTGATAGCGGTTTTCCCAAAGGCCATTTGCGACGCTATCCGCCAAGTGTGGGATGCCCGGCCTGCAGTGGAAATTCCAACTCTGGAAACTGAAGTTCGGCTATTGGCGAAGAAAAAGTATTTTAGGCTTAATCGTAATGATACCGGCATTGCAAAATGATTAACGTGTGGTCTTCCACCTTGTAGACTAGCCGATGTTCCCGGTCGATGCGCCGGGACCAATAACCCGCCAGACCGAATTTTAAGGGTTCGGGTTTCCCCAGCCCGGAATAGGCCGTTTGTTCAATATCACGAATAAGCTTTTTGATGCGCTCTATTTTTTCGGGGGCGTTTTTTTTGAAATACCGCAGATCCTGCTCGGCTTGTTTTTTAAGTTCAACCCGCATGGCTTAAATGCCCAGATATTTTTCCATATCCTGGATGCGATCAAAACGACGGCCCTTGTTTTTAAGGGCAGCAATCAGGCGCGTCCGGTTTTTTTGCGAGCGGAGCAGGTAGGCGGTTTCGTTGAGCGCCAGATAGTCCGTCTCGGACAGAATGACCACGTTTTCGCCATTTTGCCGGGTGGCGATAAGCGCCTCATGGTTGTCGCAGACTTTGTCGAACTCTTCTTTTTGGTTATTCCTTAGCGCCGATGCGCTGACGGTCCGGTACATGACGCCTCCTTTAGACTTGTACGTATCATTGTACAAGTTATTCCCGTTTTAGGCGGGTTTTAAACACAAGGGTTAATACTTGGGGTGGCGGGGGGTCGGTGGTTGTCGGGTTAGGTGTTTTTCCCGGTGAGGCCGTCCCCACCATGCGCCGCATGCACAAATACTGTCAGCGCCAGGTGTTTTACGTGGCCGCCACGCACGTAGGCTTTCGCAACGAGGCGCGCCAGTTGATCGAGCGTTCACCACGTTCTGTTAAAAAATTTTGGTGGCTGCCGCACTGGTTTTGAGTTCAAGGCGGAACGGGTGCGAGAAACTAAAGCGCGGCGGTCTTAAACTTGAAGCCAAATTTTTTTGATGCAGACACTACCCTTACACTCTCAAGATTTAGTAAAAGATGCTTCTGCTACTAAATCAGCATCATTATACCAACGAAAATAGTAGGTTGTTTTTTTAGTAGAATCATAGTTTGGAATAGCTCCATACAAATACTTACCACTTGTGCCATTACTGTAGCCTGTACCCCAGTAGGTGTAACTTATACCATCATAAGAATAGTACATAATATAAGTTCCAGAATAATATGATATAGAACTGCTAGGGGAATAAATAACTTTTAAGTAATTATAAGAAGTGTCTACTGAATTAGAAGAATAAGTTAATTCAATTTTAGGTTTTAGTGTAGATGTATTCAAAATATACGAACCACTCCCTACGGTCAACAAAACATTATTCTGACTGGTTGAAATATAACCATCCTTAGTATAAACCGCCGTATAGTAACCCGTTGACAACTCAACACTTTCTGATTTCAGACCAGAAGTAGAAATCATAGATCCACTTATTGAAAAAGATCCATCGGTAGAAGTTGAAGTGGTAGCAACTGGAGAAGATGATAGTGCTGACAAAGAAGAAGATTCAAGAGAAGAAGTAGATGAGGTTTGTTTATAAAGAGATACTGTTATACCTTCGTGAGAAGATGCTCCTCCAAGAGTAATTGTTCCAGAAATAGTGGTCAAATACTGACTCGTACTAGATGCCACCGCATCTGACAATGCCTTTGAAAGGGCACCACATCCGGTGCATAGACACAAAACTGCGACTAATCCTAGCAGTGTTTTTTTTGTGATTTTTGACATTTATGAGGGGCCTTTTTTATTTTGGCGCTCATAAAAAAACGTGCCCACCTCATGATCGTAAACATTACCAGGTGTCATTCCGGATCTCTTTTTTTTATCATTAAATTCAAGCAAGGGACCTGCGGTGTGAATGAGCAAGGTTTCAATCTCCCGTGCAGACTGCCTGTTCTCAACAATATAAAAAGAAAAATAAACCAATTCGTATTTATGTTTTTTTTGACACTCGCCAAGCCTCCCAAAAACATCTCCACGGCCAACATAGCGAGCACACCCCATGGAGTCGTGTGCAACATAAACACCATGGGTATTAGATTTATGTTTTGTGCAATGTTTCTTTATTTTTCCAAGCGCCTCATAGGGGATTTTTTCACCAATGACTTTACACAACATGGCCTTACTTACATTGCCCTTACCGCGACGCTTTAATTCTCCATACGCAACTACAAAATTTTTACTACGCCAAATTCTTTCATGTATTAGCTTCTTGCCGAGTACTTTATTTTTCATGTTTGTTAAGCCCCTCTCATTTTTAATCCATACATCTATCTATCTATTGATAGATTATTGATATTTATACCCACCAAACCCTATTTTTAAACATTGGACTATCTATCACGCGATAGTTATCCATCTTTTGATAGACCGGCACAATGGCCGCATGGTCTATCTGCGGCGGGAAGATGCGGAAAAAACGAAAGATTTTCTCGTCAAACTTGGCAAAACCGTGCGCGAAATACGCCTTGAAAAGGGTTTGAGCCAAAGTCAGCTGGCCGAACAAGCCAATGTGTCCACTAAATACGTTGGTGTGCTGGAAGGCAACGCCAATCGCCTTTCTAATCCCTCGGCCGCCTTGTTACGCGATTTATGCGACGGCCTTGGCCTCACCCTCGCAGAATTCTTCGCACGCCTCGAACGGCGGCGGCGGAGGTAGAACAAAACATCCGGTCAACCCAAGCTGGAGCGATCATTATAAATAATGTATACCTTACTTATGTCAGGTAAAAATAAGGTATACATTAGAAATTTACACCGCGCAGTAGACGATCTGGTATTCAAAAAACAGTCTTGTTTTATCTTTGGCCAAGGCAGACCGGAAAAACCACCCTGGTTCAAATGGCGTTGTCCAAATTACCCCATCTTATGGAGTATGCCCTGCAAAACCCGCAAATTCGTCTTGAAATGGATATTCGAGGCCTCAAAATTTTTTTACAGGATTACGCCAGCCTGGCCGATCATGGTTACGTGATCGCAAATCTGAACCGCCCCGAAAAAATTGCAGATAATATTACAGCCATCCCCTGGCAGGATCTTTAAGGAGGTTGTACTTACTGATATTTCTTTGCTAGTTTCTGCAATTCAATTTCTTTTTCCAATACGTCAAACTCCTTATCACGGTGAACTAAAATAGCGTTGTAAAGCCTGGCGGTGGCGGCAATCCATGCATCTGCCAGCGATAAGGAATACCGGGCCTTATATTCCGCCGCAAGTCTTAAAACAGGGTCTTCGTTTTCAATCCATTCAATGGGGGTATGCATTAGATTTTCGTAGCACTCATTAGCCTGGGCAGCAGATAACCGCTGGAGGTGGACATAAAGATATTCCATGCGGCTGATAAAACTACCCAAAACTCGAAGTCTTCCGGAACCGGCTTCCGACAGCAGAGTTTCTACTTCTTTATATCCGGCCTCTTCAAAAGCCAGCGTTAACAGTGCGGAGGTATCGAGCACATAAATGCCTGGGTTTTTAAGAGCCACGTTTCTTGTCTTTCTGTCTTTCAATGAGTAAGTCTTCTACGCTGCCGTGTCCTTTGAGCACACCAATCAGGGCTTTAATGGGATCCTTGGCCAGAGGGTATACGATGATGCGACTACCATCGGTCTCCCAATGTAATTTACTCCCGGCCTCCAGGTGAAATTCCTTGCGTATCACCGACGGAACCGCTGTTTGCCCGCTTTTTCCTAAAATGCTATTGGCCATCGTTAACCTCCATGTGATTATTAAGATGCCATGAAAGATTTAATGATTCATGTATAAAAATTATTTACATAGAAAAAATTGATTTCCCCTGCTGATAAACTTAAAGTCTCATGCTTTTCAGTGGCCTCGGCCTGCATACCGGCGAACAATGCACCCTGACGCTTGCATCCGCAAAGACAGAGGGACTGTGCTTTGTGATCAAGTCCCACCCGGTATTTTGTCTTAAACCCGAGCTTGCCGAAGGTCAACCCAAGGGCACCGTTATCCATTCTCCCAACGGTGACCTGACCACGGTCGAACATGTCCTCTCGGCCTGCGCAGGCACCGGGCACTGGAACGTGACCATCAAAATGTCTGCCTGCGAGCCGCCTATCATGGACGGCAGTGCTTTGCCTTTTGTTGATTTACTTGCGGGCATTCCAAAGAACTCGGTCGAGCCGTTTGTGCTTAAGTTTCCGGTGGCAGTGCAAGAAAAAGATTCGTTCATCGTGGCGTTGCCTGTTCAAACCCCCCGTCTCCCCGTCTCCCAGTCTCCCAGTCAACTTTCCCGCATCCGCTACTACGCCAGTTACCCCCACACCGGCGACCTCTACTACGATTTCGACGGTACTGCAGAATCGTATTTACGTGACATTGCGCCAGCCCGCACATTCTGCATGGATTATGAAATTGATATCCAGCGTAAAGCAGGCCTTATCAAAGGCGCCACACCAGACTGCGGCATCGTATTCTCCCCGGATGGCCCTAGCTTGCCGCTACGCTTTCCGGACGAGCCCGTGCGCCACAAAATTCTCGACCTCATTGGCGATTTGGCCATTTTAGGTCGGCCGCTGCAGGCGGAAATCGTGGCAGTCAAGACCAGTCATCGGCTGAACATTGCGTTTGCGAAGAAGCTGGCCGAGACGCTGAAAAACCAGACATAGGGTAAAATACACTCGCGCTGTGCCCAAGGTATAACGTATGAAACTCGAATCCATCGATATCCAGGAAATCCTGCCACACCGTTACCCGATGCTACTGGTGGATCGGGTGCTTGAAATTGAGCCACAAAAACGTCTGGTGGCCATTAAAAACTTTACCCGCAATGAGGCTTTCTACGACGGACATTTTCCAGGCAATCCCATCACTCCCGGAGTCATCATGCTCGAGGCCATGGCCCAGGCAGCCGGCTTGTTGCTGATTTATGGGACTGGTTTAAAAGGTAAAACAGCGCTCTTTGCGGCCATGAACGATGTTCGTTTCCGCAGGCCAGTGCTTCCTGGGGATCAGCTCCGTATGGAAATCGAAGTGCTTAAAATGAAGGGTCCGGTCGGAAAAGTCTCGGCCAAGGGTTTTGTCGACGGCACCTTGGTGGTCGAGGCCGAACAAACCTTTTCGCTCGTAGATCCGCCTACCAAAAAACAAATTGAGGCCACCGCCTTTGTGCATCCATCGGCCGAAATCGGCAAGGATGTTTATATCGGTCCGTATGCCACGGTAGGCGAGGGGGTCAAAATTGGCGATGGCACCCGTATCGAGGCCCACGCGGTGATCGAAAAATGGACCGAAATCGGTAAAAACTGCCAGATCCACTATGCCGCCATCATTGGGTCAGCCAGCCAGGATAAAAAACACATGGGCGTGAAAAGTTACGTCAAAATTGGTGATAATAATCAATTCCGCGAGTATGTTTCTATCAACCGTGCCACAGCCGAAGGTGATGCCACGGTCATTGGAGATAACAATCTTCTGCTTGCTTATGTGCATATTGGGCACGATTGCCAGCTGGGCAACGACATCATTATTTCTAACGGCACGCAAATTGCCGGCCATGTGTCCATCGATGACGGGGCTGTGCTCGGAGGCATGGTGGGGATCAATCAGTTTGTCCGCATTGGCGCAATGGTCATGGTGGGGGGCTACAGCAAGGTCAATCAAGACATTCCTCCTTACCTGCTTTGCGAGGGAAATCCAGCTTTGGTGCGTACGGTTAACGTGGTAGGCATGCAGCGCAAGGGTTTGATGCCCGATCGCATTCGCGACATTAAACGTGCCTATCGCCTGGTGTTCCGTTCCGACCTTAATCTTTCGCAGGCTCTGGCAAAAATTTCCGAGAGTCTGCCCAGCTCCGACGAGGTGTATTGTTTTACAGCATTTGTGCAGGCGCCCAGTAAGGTGGGCGTGGTCCGACGGGTACAAGATGAAAGCCCCGAGGACGCTGACGACTAATGCTTGCTCGCCCTGTGCAGGTAGCCCCCGGCGTTGAAACTTTAAAAAAAAAGCCCTGTGTATTTCTGGTGGCGGGTGAGGTCAGCGGTGACATGCATGCCGCGCAACTGGCGGAACGCATTAAACATTATCTGCCCGATGTTGAATTGCGCGCCATGGGAGGGGTTTGTTTAAGACAGATGGGAGCCAAGGTTGCTTTTGATTTAACGGCCCGCAGTACCATTGGATTTGCCGAAGTGTTGCAGCATTTTCTGCCTATTTACCGCACTTTTCTACGACTCAAACGCACATTACTCGATCTTAAACCTGATCTGGTGGTGCTGGTGGATTATCAGGGATTTAACATGCATGTGGCCAAGCTGCTCAAGCAGAACAAAATTCCGGTTTTTTATTATATTGCGCCCCAGGAATGGATGTGGGGGACACACGAAGGTGGCTTAAGGGTGGTGGCCAATACCGATCGTATTTTTACCATTTTTAAAGACGAGGATGAATTCTACAAGGGTCTTTGCAACCATGTGGAATTTATCGGACACCCGCTTCTAGACATCGTCAAACCAGTGGACGTGCCGGCCTTTACCCGCGATTACCGCATTCAGGCCGGTGAACGGGTGGTGGGGCTTTTCCCAGGCTCCCGGCGCCAGGAAATCACCCGACTGATGCCGCTTATTTTTAAGGCTGCAAAAATCGTGTCGCAAAAAACGCCGGGAGTCCGTTTTTTTGTGCCCGTGACAACGGGCTACCGCGAGGCTATCAAAATGGCTCTGGAGCAATTTGACCTTAAGGCCGAACTGCTTCCTTTTGAGCAACGTTATGACTTAATGGCCCGTAGCCAGGCCGCCATGGCCATTTCGGGTACCGTGACACTGGAACTTTCAATATTAGAAGTTCCCATGGTCATTACTTATGCCATCTCACCGCTTTCCTATTGGATTGCCAGGTCTTTAATGAAAATCAAGGTACGCCATGTGGGTTTGCCAAATATTGTAGCCAACATGCAAATTGTGCCCGAATTCGTGCAGCAGCAGGCCACGCCCGAGAAACTTGCCCAGGAATTACAGGATCTTTTGCAGAATCCAACGCGTTGCGAACGCATGCGCAGTAATCTACGCACGGTCAAGCGCAAGTTGGGTGAACCAGGCGCTATTGATAAGGCCGCCCGAAGTATCTACACTTTCTTAAGATCATGAATGTGCTACTGACTGTCGTAGGCATTGGCCTAATCATTCTGGTGCATGAGCTGGGGCATCTGCTGGCAGCCAAATGGGTCGGTATTTTAGCCTACGAATTTTCCATTGGTTTTGGACCGCAGCTCTTAAGCCGCAAGTGGGGCGAAACCACCTATAGCCTGCGCCTGTTGCCGCTGGGCGGTTACGTGCGCTTGGCAGGCATGGACGATGATAAAGAACAAACCGAGCCGGTGCCGCCTGAACGTAATTTCTATCATAAAGGTTTCTGGCAGCGGCTATTGGTGCTTGTGGCGGGAAGCGCGATGAACGTGCTTTCCGGTTTTGTGCTGTTTGTGGTGGTGTATTCCCTGTTAGGCATTTCTGAAGTGTCTCCTGTCATCGAGGGAGTTTATCCCAATTCGGTGGCAGCACGTATCGGTATAGTGGCCAGCGATGCCCTGATTGCGGTTGACCAGGTGGATGCCCAAAAAGACATTAAAGCAGCGGTGAATTACATTCATTCACATGCCGGAAAACCTATTACAGTGCGCTGGTCTGGTGCCCAAGGCGAAAAATCCATGGTGGTGGAGCCGCAGCTCGACGCTAAATCTGGACAGGGTTTGATTGGTATTCAGCTCAAGGCCGTGGTCAGGCATGTGAATCCGCTCCATGCGTTAGGACTGGGATTAAAAGAAACGGTTTATCAAACTGCCCAGACGCTTGCAGCTATTTCAAAGTTAATCACGGGTAAAGTGAGTGTGGACCAGATGCTCGGGCCCGTGGGTATTGTGCAGGTGGTGGACTATCAGTTGCAGCGTGCTGTGGTCTATTTTCTTAATTTAATGGGCATTATTACTGTGAATATTGGCATATTAAATTTATTTCCTTTTCCGGCGTTAGATGGAGGTCATATCCTTTTGCTGGTGATCGAACGCATACGTGGACGAGTGCTTTCAAAGCGCATGGAAACCGTGATCAATACCTTTGGGATGGCGATGCTCATGGCGCTCATGGCCTTTGTGCTTTTTAACGATGTCAGCCAATGGGGCCATCGCAAGAAATTTTTCAAGGAACTGCGTCAAGGGAGTAGCGAAAAACAACCAGAGGCCACTGGGCAACCGTAAGTTCCGCATGATTCGGTTGCAGCATGTCACAAAAATATTTCCTAATGGTGTTAAGGCCCTGGATGATGTGACCCTGCAGATCGATGAACAGGAGTTTGTCTTTGTCGTGGGTTCATCCGGGGCAGGCAAATCCACATTACTGAAATTGCTCTATCGCGCCGATCAGGCCACGGGGGGTGAGGTGCATATTCACCGGTTTAATGTCGGAAAACTTAACAGCGGTCAGATTCCTTATCTGCGGCGCAATATCGGCATCGTCTTTCAAGATTACAAATTGCTCCCGCGCCGCACGGTCTATGAAAATATTGCCTTCGCTTTAAGGGTGGTGGGCAGCCCACGCCATTTTATCCGTCGGCGCGTAACGCAGGTGCTCGAACTGGTCAATTTAGTCTCTAAAGCCAAGCATTTGCCTGCCGAGCTTTCGGGGGGCGAGCAGCAGCGCATTTGCATTGCGCGGGCCATTGTCAATAATCCACCCATTCTGCTGGCCGACGAACCCACCGGCAACCTTGATCCCGAAACATCTTGGGAGATTTTTCAGCTCCTGCATAAAATCAACCAGCGCCGCACCACGGTCATTGTGGCCACCCACCACAAAGAAGTTGTCGATGAATTCCGCAAACGCGTTGTGGCGCTCGAGTCTGGAAAAGTGGTGCGTGATCAGCAGCTCGGAGCCTACCACTATGTTCAATTACCCAAATAATGGTTGTTAATCTCGATTTTTTCATTAAAGAAGCCTGGCTGGGTATCCGCCGTAACGGGGTGATGGCATTTATCGCGTTTTTAACCATGACCATCTGCCTTTGCGTGGTGGGTTTGGTACTGATCGGCTTGATCAATACCAACCGTATTCTCAAAACCATTACTGGCCGTTTAGAAATGATGGTCTACGTTAAGATGGAAATCACCGAAAGTCAGACACAGGAACTGATACAGGATCTCTCACGCTTGCCGCAGATCAAGCAATTAAGCTTTAAACATCGCAACGAGGCTTGGCAGACCTTTAAACGCGATTTTGTGTTGGCCATGCCTTTTGCGGGCATCGAGGATAATCCACTGCCACATGCTGTTCGAGTAGGTGTTTACGATATCCAGGTGATTCCCAGCCTTGCGGAAATTATTCAAGCTTATCCCGAAGTCGACCGTGTGGTTTATGGAGGAGACTTGGTGGATCGTATCCGCAAATTTTCCGAGATGCTGCGTTTTGTGGGATTATCCTTTAGTGGTTTTCTGGGGGTCGCTACACTGTTTATCGTAATGAATACCATTCGTTTAACGGTACTCGCCCGAAAAGACGAAATCGAAATCATGCAACTTGTGGGAGCCACCTCAAGCTTTATACGCTGGCCGTTTATATTCGAAGGTGTCTTGATGGGTTTTATGGCTTCACTCATGGCGATTGCTGTTTTGTGGGGTGCCTATCGCTTGTTTCTCGGAAAAATCCAGGCCTCCTTTATTTTTGTTCCGGTTTTTCTCGAACTCGGCTATTTCCATTGGATCTGGGCTGTGCTTATACTGGCAGGTGTGGGAGTAGGCATGCTGGGCGGGTATTTTTCGGTCACGCGTTCATTAAATTAGGTTTTATGATACTGAAACTCTTCCGTAGATATATGCGCGTGATTGTATTCACCATGATTGCTTGTTTCGTGCTGACTTTGGGTGCGGGACTAGGTCTTTCAAGTTACCGAAATTTAATTGAACGTAAAAAAGAACAAACCCAGTCCGATCAGAACGTGGCCACTATCGGAGGGGCGATTAAGGTTTCTTCATTACGCTTTTATCAACGCTATACCCGGTCGCTTGGCAGTATTGCAAACCAACGTTCTCCCGAACTGCTCGAAAGTCTGCGCCTTGATGCTTTTAACAAGACAGTTCATTTTACCCTGATGCTCGAAGAAGCCCAGGCCCGTAAAATACGGGTGCGTCGTAAAGACCGTAAGCAGTACCTGGATTCATTGGCCACAAGCGCTGGCTTGCCAAACCAACGCGAGGTGCGTAATGCAGTCGAACAGCAAGGTATCCCTTGGGCCACTTTTCTTGAGACTGTTGATCAGGACATCATGGTCGGCAAGCTTCAACAAGGCGTTTATGACAGCATCCGTGTCAACCAAAAAGAGATCGACGAGTTCTATACCGAAGTCAAAGTACGCCACATTCTGAAAAATTTTGACCCTAGTAAATTTTCGGTTCCCGAAGTAGCCCAAGCCGAAGAAACGCGTTTGCGCGAGGAGCTTGGGCGGATTAAGCAGCAGATTGAAGTCGGCCAGCTCTCGTTTGCGCAGGCAGCCCAATTGCACAGTCAGGATATAGCTACTGCTAAAACCGGCGGTGACCTGGGGTGGCGTGGTCGGGGTGCTATGAATGAATCTTTCCAAAAAGTTGCCTTTGTATTGGTGCCCGGAGAGATCAGTCCAGTGGTGAGAACTGAACAAGGTTTACATCTGATCCTGCTTGAAGACCGACGTACGGGGGGACGTCCTCCTGGCGTGACTGATGAACAAATCCGCGACCAGCTTGTGGCACAGTACCAACAAGAAAAAATAAATGAAATCATGCAGCCCTACCAAAACCGGGCGCTCGAAATTTCTGATCACTGGGTCAAAGCGGCACGTGCCAAAACCTTTGGAAAATTTGATGAAGCGTTAAACGAATACCGGCTTCTAGAAGCACAAGTCAGTTATAGCCCGGTGCCACATTATTTTATGGCGCGGCTTATGCAGCAGAATGGCAAGTATACCGAGGCTCTCGATCAAATAAAAAAGGCCGAACTCAAGCAAGGATTAAGTAAGGAAAATTGGGTTTTTCCCGAAATCTGGATTGCACGCGGCGATGTCTATAAAATGCTTAATCTTTTTCCCAGTGCCAACGAGGCTTACGATAATGCTTTTGACAAGGCGCAGGATCGCTTGGATATCCAGGAACAATTGGTCGACAAATACCTTGCAACCAAAGCCAAAGATCGTTCAGAAAAAGCAAAAGGGCTGGTGGTTAAACTCAAAGGGGGACCGGCTAAATAATCCGAGTCAGGTCTTTGAGTCAGCATGATCTGTCAATGGGGGAAGCGGTCTAAGAATAATTTCTGCCTCATATGATTCCACCTGTGGATTGATGGCAATGACTTCTGCAACCAACACATCACCCACTTGTACACCCGATTGGTTTTTTTTCTTAGCAAATTTATTTTTTGATTTTTTCCGAGGCTCTTCTTCCGGTGGCCAATCTTGCAGATACCGGCCCGGAATAAAACCCACGTCCGAAACCCGGTCGCCAATTTTCACCAATGCACCGCTGATTTGGCCTTGAAATCGCCGACTGCGAAAAAGTTTAAAAATAATCCCAGAAACCGTGTCTCCAATTTGCAGTTCATGAATGAATATAAGTACTTTCTGAAGGATTCCGCCTTCTTTATTGCGTTGAGACATCACCTTGTGTTGCAGGGCTAAACGATGCCTGTGCCTGATCAAAGTATTAGGGAATGACATGACCTGATGCATTTTCCCGCCTTTCATGAACCTTAAACCTGTACCAAAGGACGCAAATACAAGCGGCGCAAGGCTACCAGTAACGGGGCTTGCCAGCGGGGATCCTGAAAATGGTGTTTCCAAAGATGTTCCATAAAATGGGTTATTTCAGCAGAGGATCTGCGCCCAAGTTCCATGCAAGCCTGGGGGGCAAGCTCAGCATCAGGCAACTGTGCATAAGCTTTTAAAAATGCAACCGCCCGTGGATCAGGGCAACGTCCCAAGAAGCCAATAATTTGCATTTGAATTTGCCCTTGAGCTTTACGCAAGATGTTCCATTGATCCGTAAAACCTGTTGGAGAAGCATCCGCTTGGGCAAGCATATCCATGCAAAATTGAATTCTTTTGACGTCATCGTTTTTTAGCCATCCCACGGGGGAAATGTGTTCCTGACTTAAACCCAACCAGCGTAAAGTTTGATTAATCCTGAACCGCGCCCAAGAGTCAGACTGAAAAGCCAAACCTGCCACCCGCTGATTGACGCTCTTTAAGTTGGCTTCCTCTACCAAGTGACATGCAAGATCGATGGTTTCTACCCGAACATGGGTCAAGCGTCGTTTTAAATCAGATACAAGTTGCGGGTGGTCAAAATACATTTTCCGATAATTTGTAAATGCTGCACCATGAGGATGGGTTTGCAGCAGACGATTAAAAATATCTTCGACTTCTATCGAACTTTTAAAATCTACCGTGATGATCTTTTTCTCAGAATCGGTCACAGGCGCCCTTAGCATAACATTTCTTCTCAAGCTAGTTTTCGGCCCTAAAAAAGGCCAATTTCAATCTAGTGTATTCCAATCCTAGAATGAGCCTGAAGAGAAGGCCGTAGCCGCCGCCTTTCTTTCTTTTTTTGGTTCTTTTTTTCTTTCTTTGTGGACAGCTGTGATCATGTGGATAAGTCAGCTT
>JAHFDA010000069.1 GCA_023249225.1 bacterium | reverse complement strand
ACATCTTACTGGTGACGGTTGAACCCGAAAAAGGTGAACCGGTGGTGATCGAAGAAAACTTTACCCTTTAACTGAAATTACGTAAATTTTCCGGCGATAGATATTAAGAGCCTGCAAAAAAAACTTGGGCTCATACATGATGAAACCACTTATTATGCGCAGTCTGCTATGTGCTTGTCTTTGCTTTGGCGTCATCGCCACGGCAATGGCCATGGAGACCCTGACCATACCGATCGGAGACCGCGTTAAATTCGACTTCACCGGACTGCAATACGCTGTGGTCGACAAGCCCGAACGGTTCGATTTACAAAGTGGCGATGGCCAGATTCACATCAAGGCCTTGCGCAGCGGCAGCGCAGTTTTGCATGTGTGGACGCAGGGACAGGGTCGCCAAAGTTTTTTGTTAAAAGCCGAACAAAAGCAAGTGGTGTCTGCGTCAGCTTCGGACGAGGGCCAAGCACAGCCCATGAAATTCCACTACGAAACACAGTGGGGTTCAGGAGAAGCACAGTCGTCCCTGCCGCAAAACCGCTACGTATACCACTGGGGCTACCAGGCCATCAGCGCCCAGGGTGACACGCCGCTGGGATCAAGTTACAGCCTGGCGCAGTACGACACCTATGATTCCGGTGCGGGCTTGTCTTACGCGCAATCGGCTTTTTACGGTGACGGCAACCGTCTGATCCTTGGAGATCAGGATCTTATGCTTTCTGCGCTGTCAGCGCCGTATGTTTCTTTTCAAGGCTTGCGCTACATGCTGCAGCCGGTCGAGCACATGGAAGTCAATGTGCTGGGAGGCGTCAGCGGAAAAAAATGGTGGGGTGGCAGTGTGTGGAGCCAGGGCCCCTTGCGACATACCTTTGGCGGAGCCCAGCTGCGCCTTGGAAGCAAAAGCCGCAGCTACCTGGAACTTTCGTGGCTGGCAGGCGAGCGCGAGGAATTAAGTTCACAGAATATGTCCGTTTCCAGGCAAACTGTTTCTAACATCGCTTTAAGCGCCGCCTGGCAACTGCCCCGTGGCACGCAGGTGTATGCCGAAGCCGGGCATGACGGGTCGCAAGCAGCGGCCTTGGCTGGCCTGCGTTTTGCGGGCACGCACCTGCAAGTGGATGCGTCTTACAAACAGCTGCCCTCCGGTTACCGCAGTTTTACGCAGTATTTTGGCCAGGATGGCACGCGCGGCATGTTCATCGATGGTCGCCTATGGTTGAACCCCGAGTTATCGATGACAGGCGTTTTTAATGCCTACGATCAACTACAGTTTCCGGATCAATATCCCAGCATCAACCATATGGAACTTAGTGCCGCGTTAAGTTACCGTCCCGAAGGCGGAATCCACTGGTCTCTGTCGGGTTACAAATATGATCATCGCAGCGACAACGGCGGTGGCTTGCACCATGGCCTGCGGCTGCAAGCCGAACATCCCTTTGCCGAAGACCGCAGCACCTATGCCTACGTGCGCATCAATCCCACCTGGCTTTCAGATTCAAACACAACAGCCTTGGATGAAACTCTATACAAGGGCGCGGGTGGAATTGAGTTTAACTTTGCCAGCCTGGGACGTCTTGGAATTGAACGCGAGGAACGTCTCTCGAGCCGCAGCGGACGCAGCGCCCTGGACCAGATACGCATCGATACACGCAAATTATTTTATTTTGACACGCCGCTGCACTTTCAAAGCAACCTGCGGGCCTACAACGAAAGCTTTACAAGCCAAAGCCCGCGCGGCTATGCCCTGGGAAAAATTGAAATGGGTTGGCAGCTGGCCGACAAGCAACGCCTCTTTGCTGCGTATGAACGTTTGGGCATCGATGGTAGCGATAGTGAAAACAGTGACAAGGGCGTGGATCGCTTTCAATATGGCGTACAGCTCGACTATGCAAGCAGTTTGCAACTGGCCGAAGGCCACGCCACCCTGATCGTACGGGCCTTTGGTGACAGCAACGGCAGCGGCGTATGGGATCCCGATGAACCCATGTTGCATGGCTTGCGCGTGCTGGTGTATCCCGGTGGTCTTGAACAGATGCTCGGTTCAGACGGTGCGGCCACATTCCGCAGCTTGCGTGCCGGAGACACCGTACTCATGGTGGATACGCGTTCGATACCGTCCGGACATACACTGCTTGACCGCGCCGAGCAGCAGGTGCATTTGCTTCCCTCGGGACGACACGAAGTCTGGCTGCGTTTTGCCGTACCCACCGAACGCGTTGTCCGGCTGGTCTGGGATCGCAATCATAATGGCCAGCGTGACGAAGGCGATGAACCCTTAAACGGCGTGCGCGTCTTGTGCAAGCCCGAGGGCCGTGTGCTCTGGTCTAACCATCTGGGTGAACTCTACGTGCCGCGCCCGGCGCAGGACAGCAGCTATATCCTTACCATCGACCCCAAAACACTTCCCAAAGATGCTGCCCGCGCCAATTTGCGCCTGACCTTTGACGTTAAGGTGAATACGGCGGAAGTGCGTGAGTGGTTGGTGGAGTAGCTGTTGAACTGACTCCACGCCTTGCACGGGTCAATACAAAGCTTTTATTGCGAGCGCTGTTCTCTTGATTTCTTGTTGAAACGATGCCGGGCCAAGCACGCGGACATGTTCGCCAAAACCTAAAACCCAGCGTTTGATTTCTTCCGTTCCGGCCACCATGGCCGTAAAATCCACACTGCCGTCGGCGTGCCGGTGGGTTTTTTGGCTGGGGTGCCAGCGCCGGTCTTCGATGTAACGGGCGGCATGGGCCTTAAATAACAGGCGTACTTGCGTGGGTTCGGCGGTATAGATACCCCAACTGTGTTTGAAATATTCATGCGGGTTAAAGTCGGGCACGTGCTCGCTGGCGGCCTTAAGCAGGCCGACCGAGCCAATGTTGTTGATAAAAAACGTACGCATGCCTTTTTGATTGCGGCAATAGGCCACCAGGTACCAGCCGCCAAACGTAAAGCGCAGATGCAGGGGTTCGACCGTGCGCGTGGAGCAGTGGCCATCCGAAAGCCGCGTGTATTTGATCTCGGCCTGCCGTCGCCGGTGGATGGCATCGGCCAGCACAGCAAACATTTCAATCTGCCGCTTGTTAAGCACGGCGTTGGATACGTTGCCAAACGAATAATGATTGGTGCCACGCGCGGCATCGGCGCTTAGCTCGTGGGGGCTTAGCAGCACAATCTTGTCGATGGCTGATTTTAGGTTTTGCGTCACGGTTACCAGGCCCAGCTCTTTTAGGTTTTCATAACCAAGCAAGAGTGACACCAGTTCATGCCGGGAAAGGTTTTTGGGCTCAAGACTGAAATTGGCTGTGCTGTAGTAATATCCCCCGTGCTTTCGGCTGTACTTAAGCGACCCGTTTGACATGTCTTTCAGCACATCAATGTCTCTGGCAAGGGTGCGCGTGCTGCCGTGACCAATTTCTTTTTGAATACGCTGGATGTCCGGATAAGGCAGCGCACGGATCAACTTGTCGATTTTGTGAATGCGCAGGTAACTGTGACGATCCATTACTTTTTCCATTATAACCAGCCCACGGACGTGTTGCTGTAACGGGTTAAATGCCCGCCAATGTCATTGTGCGTGGCCCAAATGTTAAAAATGCTGCGTTTTAGGCCCATTTTTGTTTCTCCCAGCCCGCAAATGGGAATCATAAATTCAGAGATGCATAAAAAAAAGGAGCAAAGAAATATGGCAGGGTATTCTGTGGATGACTTGTTTTTTGACTTTTTTATGGGCAGTCTGTTTATGCTCGTAGCGACATTGGCAGCCGGTGGCTGTGGCTATGTGGACAAAATCGACCACATGGCAGAAAAAGCCGACAAACTGCTGGACAAGGCAGACCGCTACACCTATCAGCGCGGCACACCCCAGGGCAGCTACAGCTACGAGGCTTGGGCAGAGGACTACTATGCAGAGTATGACGTATCTGGCAATGGCAAGGTGGCCATGCCAAAAGACACCGATTCAGACTTACCCCTTTCCTATCCCATGGGTGATGGCAAGTCAGAATACACAGGCAACATTGGCTATTCTTACAGCAAGCGCGGTTTTCGGTATGGAGGCGCAGATGAAGCCTTTAACTTTTAGTAGGGCTTTAAGTGACCCGCCAGCCGATTTAATGCGCGTGATTGTTAACACCGCGTCCAAGCTGGCGCTTTTTTGTTACCTGCTCTACGCCAATGACAATCTGGTCTATGGGATCACCTATGTCTTTGCCCTGGCTTATTGGCTACTTTATGATCGGCCCAATCCAGGAGGGGCATGAAAGACGATTGCGAGACTATAAAGGCGGTGATGAATGAAAGAATATGAATATAAATCCTTGAAAGAAGATCGGGCCTATGCTTTGGAATCCATAGCACAGACCATTGATCGAGATTTAGATGGACATGCCCGAAAAATTTTAAAATATTATGGCCGATTGACAGCCGAATTCATGAGTATTGAAGAAATCGAATTGGCACAAAATTTATTGGAGGCGATTAGTCATGCAGAAATATAAAGCGCTTCAAAAAAAGTTCGATAGGCTGATGGAGCTTTGGGTAGCAGCTTATCCGGAAATTCAAAAGTCTAAAAAATTTTTAGAGGACAGCCTTGATGTTGTAGGCGATAGCCTGAGAGGTAATTGGGTAGCCTGCTACACCACGCCGATCATGCAACCGCAACCGGGCGTATTCCTATCTGAAATTGTGGATTTGATAAAGAAGGATCCAAGGTTTTTGGTCTACGATTACAAGCCCGGTGACAAGCTTTGTTATGTGATGAATAGGAAAGAAAAGGTGGAGTACATCTTAGCCATGGAAACATCGTGTTTCAAATTCAGCAACAAGGATATGCAGGGGATTGAAAAAGAAAAACGGATCCCGAGATATTAAAGTAAACGTTCGACAACAACAACCAAACAGACCCTACTCAAGGGCAGCGAAACTACCGGGCACAAATGAGAATCTTGGCTTACCACGAAGGGGATGATTAAATGCTTAAAACAATCATAGATGAAAATAGGGAATACGCTTTAGAATCACTGGCAGTTACCATGACCAGAGGATTTTTTAATCATGGATTTAAGATTTATAAATTTATGATTAGGCCATCTGCTAAATCTATGAGCTTCGGCAAAATTGAACTTATGGGGAATCTATTAAAGGCGGCGCAAAATGCAAAAGTATAAAGCAGCACAAGTTTTTTTTGAAAAATTAAGGACTTTGTTTCAGGAAACTTATCACTTCCCAATCATGCAACCGCAACCGGGTATATTCTTGTGCGAGATTGTGGATCTGATAAAAAAGGATCCAAGGTTTTTGGTCTACGACTACAGGCCGGGTGACCAGCTTTGTTATGTGATGAATAGGAAAGAAAAAGTGGAGTACATCTTAGCCATGGAAACATCGTGTTTTAAATTCACCGCGAGAGACGTGGCCGAAATTGAAAAAGAAAAACGGATCCCGAGATATTAAAGTAAACGTTCGACAACAACCAAACAGACCCTACTCAAGGGTGGCGAAACTACCGGGCTACTTGCGTTATACTGAAGGCATGAAG
This sequence comes from bacterium, assembly GCA_023249225.1. Lineage (GTDB taxonomy): Bacteria > Margulisbacteria > Marinamargulisbacteria > JAHFDA01 > JAHFDA01 > JAHFDA01. Next base: position 12,369 of record JAHFDA010000069.1, on the reverse strand, counting down.
CCGGTTACTAAGGATTGGATTCATAGGGCTATTTATGATTTTGAGAGCGCAAAACTCTTGCTTCATGGCAGGCAGTACTTACACTGCGTGTATTTTTGTCAGCAAACCATTGAGAAGGCATTGAAGGCCATCATCACAGAGCATTCCACCGATCCACCGCCCTATACTCATAATTTGGTAGTCCTTAATGAAAAACTGGTGCACTTGTTTAAAGTCAATGCCAAGCAAGCATCCTTGCTAAATTTTCTAACGAAACACTATATTCCAACACGTTATCCGGGTTACAAAGAACAGCTTTCAAAAGCACTTGATTCGAAGCAGACAAAATTAGTTGTTAAACAAACCCAGGAGTTGTACGAATGCTTAACCAAACTGATTTAAGGAAAGAAATTTATACGTTTTTTAAGCACGTTCCTAAAAAATACAAGGTCAGCAAGGTGATTCTGTTTGGTTCGTATGCCCGGGGTAATGCCGACCAACACTCTGACATCGATTTGGCGATTTTTTCTCCATCAGTCAGGTCAGAGGCGGAGGCCTTTAAAGCATTAACAGATTTTGTAGCTGCAACCAAATTTTGTCATGTGCCCATTGAACCATTGCTTTATCCACAGCGTTATTACAACCATTACGAGCCCCAAGGGTTCATCGATGAAATCATGCGCTATGGCAAGGAAATAAAACTTAATTTAAAAAGCGCCAAAGGCTGACCAGAGCCGGTTTTATAGCAGAAAATGGCTAAAAAAAACCTGAAACCCATCTGTAAATTTTTCGATATACTTATAGACCATGTTTAGCTACCGTCAGCTTTCTGCTCCCAGTGCCTTTGCCCACCTTTTGGCCCCGCAGCCCGGCGAACGTGTTATTTCTGTGCGCGGCGATGGGCTGGAACCTTTTCGCGGGGACTACGAAAAATATGCCCGGCATTTGAATACGATCATTGGTTCTGCCCAAAAAAGTTTATCCGATAGCGTCAGCATCAGGGTAGGCCAGGAGGCCATCGTATTCACCCGTCGCCTGCGCAGCTCCAATGTGCCCGTGTGGACCTTTGCGGAAGCAGATACGGAACGGGTGGCTTATCTTTTACATTGTGAAATTTTTGACCCGGCGCAAGTTGCCGCTTTGGACGAAACACAAAAACTTTTGGGGCTGCTGGGAGAGCCGGCGCTTGACCGCGAGTTTGAATGGCTGCTTGCAGCAGGAGAAGAAAGTATTTCTGTCTTTGTAGTCTGCCACAATCAATCGGCCCAGTGGGCAGTCAGCAATGCGGACCTTCCCAAACTAAAAAAACTTTTAGCCAGTCGACTGACGATGGCGGTCAGTCCCCAATGTCCTGGCAAAACGGCCACTGCACTATTTGCGCTCAACCAGAATATCCAAACTTTAAATCCAAGCGACAGCGTGGTGGCCGAGCGTGAAGCGCTGATCAAGGCCCTGCCCGGAAGCACCCGTGACCTGGCGCGGCGTTTAAATGATTGGCTGGGAGATCCGGACGCAGCCTGGGAAGCAGAGCGGACCTTGGGCTTTGATCAAATTCACGTGACTTTTACTTTAAAGCAAATTCCGGGCGCGTACCGCCGTATCTGGACCTTTGATCCGGTGGATATCGATAAGATAGCGCTGCTGCTGCAACTGGAACAAGTCGGGATGGTGGACACTGTTCTAGGCGAAGACTCCCGTGTATTTAGCGACCTGCTGGATCGTCTGCGTAAGCCCGGAACCACTACGGTCACTCAAAAAATATCAAATAAAATCATCACGTTCCAAATGAAAGTTATAGATCGCGAGTTGCTTTGGACTTATCCACAGAGATATGAACATCTGCTTGCCGCACATCTGGCGGATATCAAGGCTCTCCCAGGGCTGTATGCCCCGCCACCTCAAGGGAGCAGCCCCTTGTCCCTCAAAGATAATGCCCGTTTGCGTGCAGCGGGAGTTTCCTTAGCTGCGCTTCAAAAACTAACCCAGCGTCTGCAGCGCTTGCGGCAGGATCAAAATATCCATGCCGACTATGAATTTCAGGTTACTCGCATCCGTTTTGAAGCTCGTGTAACAGGGGATTGGCAGTGGTTTTTTATGGAAACGGATATCCCCATAGTGTGTGATCTGTTAAGGGCACTGCAAAACGAAATCGATTTACAAAATCTTCCGGCGCTCAATCCAGGTTCAGACATGGCGCTTTCGATGCATGACATAACATTTCGACGGATGATCGAACGCGACGAAAGTAGATTGCAGGCCCTGCTTGCCCGCCTGGGTTTACCCGCCGATGCCGCGCCACGGGCGGCGGGTATTCCGATTGCCAGAGTGCCCAGACAAATTCTTGGCAGTGGTCCGCAGGCACTTGAATATACGCTCAAGCAGTCACAGGATCCGGTGTGGACCGTACCCCAGGCCTTACGTGCCCTGGCAGAGTTTCAAGCACGGCTCCTACCCATTAAACCAGAAGAAGTTGCTTTAGGTGCTTCGCATACCGAACTCACATTAGGTACGGATGCGTCCGGTATCGAAAACTTGCTTGCTTACCTTGATGCTCCCGCCACTGCGCTTTTGCCCCACATTCAATTTGGGCCAGAAAGCGCCGCACTGACGCTTTGCCGCCGCTGGCAGGATACAAATATTGTGCTTACCTGCAACGCTGCGGAGCTTAGCCGCCTGGGCGAACTTTTAAAGGCGGTGCAGCCTTATGAAATTCGCATCACCTCCCACGATGAGCGTTTTGGCCAAATTCCTGGAGATGCGGAGCGGCATGCCAGCCGTTTAAACGCGCTGCTGGGAGATCCCGAGCTTGTGGCTGGTCAAGTGAGGCTCATCGAAATCGAAGGACAGACCCTGCGATTTCAGTCCAAAAAGTTTCGTAATGTATCTCTATGGACATTTCACGAACAGGATCTGGCACGTGTGCAAACTTTTCTGGGCGCAGAGGGAACCCTCGAACGTTTGCAGCCCTTACCGGACACGCATGTGGCCTTAACAGACGAAAGCCTTAAATCTGACCATGGATTTTTGTGGAGCGATGTCGAGACACTTAAAGAAGCGCTGGGCGATCCCAAGCTCCAGGCACAAATCGAGCTGGTCCTTAAAGATCTGGATGTGTCTGTGACATTCTTAAAGGGCTTAAACCACAATCGCAAGGCTTGGGGCCTGCCGATCACGCAGTTGGCGCAGGCTCGCAAACTGGCCGTGCTGCTCGAATTGCAAAAGCTAACCGAATTTGCCGACGATGTGCAGATCTTGCGTGCGCCCAACGGAAATATAGTCGTCTGTCTCGAAGACGAAGAGCAGGGTCCGCGCCTGGTGCTGCGCAGCGACCGCACGTATGCCGATCGCGGTCTCCTGGCCATTTTGCGCAATCGCCCAGGAGTGGCGCGTTGGCTAACGTATTTTATGGGTCGTTTTATTTCGTCCTGAATTCAGATTCTTCAGATATAATTTCTGGCATGTTAAGCGGTACAGCCTTGCATGCCCACACCCACGTTTTACCGACCTTGGATTGTCTGGGCCTGCGCTGGGTCAATCTTTCATTTTCGGCCTGGACAGAATGGTTTACGCAGCGCCTGGATGCTCCCGGCGGCGGCATGGTGACCACCGCCAATCCCGAAATATGGATGCAGGCGCAAAAAGATCCCTTGCTGCGCGAAGTGCTTAAACGATCAGATGCGTGTCTGCCTGATGGGGTGGGTGTGCTGTGGGCCAGCCGCATCTTAGGGCGGCCGCTGCAAGCCCGATTGGCCGGGTCGGATACTTTAGAAACCATACTGCCTGATCTGCATGGCAGTGTTTTTTTGTGGGGCGGGCAAGCCGGGGTGGCCCTTAGAGCGGCCGAAAAATTGCGTGCTGCGGGAGTTGCGGTGGCAGGCGCAGAATGGGGTTATGCCGAAGCAGCGCAGGAACGCTCTATAATAGAAACAATCATGCGTTCGGGAGCTCGCCTGGTATTGCTGGGCATGGGCTCGCCTAAGCAGGAATACCTGATGGCTCGTTTGTATGCCCATCATCCGCAGGCTTGGTATATGGGGGTGGGGGGCATGATTGATGTGTTGGCAGGGGATCAGACTCGGGCGCCGCAGGGCTGGCGTCGGCGGGGTTTGGAATGGGTTTACCGAAGCCTGCGACAGCCTGGACGAATACGCCGCTGGCCCCGTCTATTGGGGTTTGCTGGCCAGGTGCTGGCGATCAAAATGAAAGGAGCGGAAACTGCATCAGTTTAAACGCAGTTTCTTAAACCAATGACACACAGCAGCCAAACCACCACACAAAGCAGCACAAAGGGCGATGCCATCACCATGCCTTATACATACTTCCGTGGAGAATTTGTGCCTTCGGCGCAAGCCCAGATATCGGTTCAAACACATGCTTTTAACTACGGCACGGGTTGTTTCGAGGGCATCCGCGCTTATGTCAGCCGTTCCAAACAAAAAACCTTTATCTTGCACCTGCTTCCGCACCTGCGCCGCTTTGTAGACAGTTGCAAGATTCTTGGTATCGGTCTCAACATCGGTCCTGAAGAGCTCGCCAAGCGGGTGGTGGAGCTGGCACGCCGCAATCAGAACGGTGGCGATTTTTATATCCGCCCCCTGGCATACAAATCGCACACGCGCGTGGGCATTTACTATCCTGATCAAACCGATGATTTTGTGGTTTTTTCAGTGCCTTTTGGCAACTACCTGGAAGTCGAGCGTGGCATCCGCGTCATGGTTAGCTCATTTACACGCATCGAAGACAATATGGTTCCGGCTCGTTCTAAGTGTACGGGCATGTACATCAATTCATTTTTAGCCAAGGCCGAAGCAGCCCGGCACGGCTACGATGAGGCCATCTTTCTCGACCGCAGTGGTCACGTGTGCGAGGGCAGTGCCGAAAATATTTTTATCGTGCGCGACGGCAAACTGCACACGCCGGGGGTCTCAAGTGACATCCTCGAAGGCGTCACGCGTCAAAGTGTCATTGAACTGGCTGGCAAGGAACTGGGCATCGAATGCGTCGAGCGCCCGCTAGACCGCTCGGAGCTTTACATTGCGGATGAAGTTTTTTTGTGCGGCACCGGGGCCCAGATCAGCCCGGTGGTGGAGGTGGATGGACGCAAGGTGGGGCCGGGCGTGCCGGGAAAGCTGACCCAACAGCTGCAAACACTTTATTTTGGCATCGTGCGTGGCGATAACGTGGCCTACCGTGCGTGGCTGACCGAGGTACCCCCGGCATGATCGGTCTGGATATTGTCGACATCGACCGGGTGCAAAAGATCATCGAAAAATATGGCGAAAAATTTCTTAAACGGTTTTTTACCGACCGTGAAATCTTATATTGCAACTATTCCTCGCGCCTGCGATTTCAGCGTTTTGCCGCGCGTTTTGCCGCCAAAGAAGCGCTCGTCAAGGCCATCGGCGAGCGGGCCTTTCCGTGGACCGATGTCGAAATTGTAAAAGATGACGGTGGTCGCCCCGACTTTGAGCTTTACGGACGGGCCGCCCAGTATGCCAACGAACATGGCATTGTGGATATTTATGTCACGCTGACACACACGCGCGCGCTGGCAGCCGCCCAGGTCTTTTTGGTGATCGACGAAGAAGGTTATTATCAAAACGGCGATGTGCAGGTTTTCTTTAAAGACGAAGAGGACGAGACAGAGGAAGAAGAAGCCTGACCATGGGGGACACGCGCAGTCTGCGGGCGCTGCTGGCAGAATGGCCCAAGCGCTTGCCCCAGGCTCATAAATACCATTACGGGCATGTGTTCGTGCTAGGGGGATCACCGGGTATGTACGGCGCAGCCATCCATGCCGGTTTGGCAGCCTTGCGTGTGGGTGCCGGTCTGGTGACTTTAGGCGTAGAATCCGCTGCCGCCGATGCCATCAGCATTGCCTGGCCCGATCTGATGACCTGGCCTATGCCCCTGCGCTCGCAGGGCTGGAATCTCAACCATATTCTAGAGTTTCTCGATCAACGCCATATTCACACGGTCTTGCTGGGTCCGGGTCTCGGACGGCACGCGCAGACTCAAAATCTTTTGCGGCCCTTGCTGGCAGAGTTGGCGGGCCGTGAAACATCTGTGCTGCTTGATGCCGATGCCTTGGATGCGCTGAAAGACTGGAAGCGCCATGTGGCCGGGCGCTGGGTCATCACGCCCCACGCGGGCGAGCTTAAACGCGTGTTTGCTTTTGATGCCGAAGCCATTCCGGCCTGGGTAAAGGCCACCGGCATGGTCTGCCTTTATAAAAGCCCGGCAGTGGCTGTCTATACTAAAGACAAACCGTTGTGGCGCAATCCATCGGGACATCCGGCACTGGCCAAGGCTGGAAGCGGCGATGTGCTCGCTGGCTTGGTGGCCGGGCTGCTGGCGCAGGGATTGTCGGCGCATGCGGCGGCGGTGCTGGGGGCTTACGTGCACGGGCGCGCTGCCAGGCGTTGGGTCAGCCCAACCCGGGCGGCCGAGTCCTTACTGGCCGGAGACCTGCTTTTAGAATTGCCCGGGGTGATCAAGGAGCTGCGTAAAGATGCTTGAGCTGTTAGGCCGCGGGGTCGTCAATTTTGTGACGGCATTTGGCGAAATGGTCTTGCTGGTGTTGCGTTCGTTTGCTGATCTGTTTAGCGGAAAACTGCATGGGCGCAATACCCTGGCGCAAATGGCCCGCATCGGGGTTGAAAGCATGCTGTTGGTGCTGGTGTCGGCCGCCTTTATTGGCGCCGTGTTTACGGTTCAGGTGACCACCGAATTTGCGCGTCTGGGGGCCATGCGACTGATCGGCGGCATCGTGGGTATTGCGGTATGGCGCGAACTGGCGCCTATCTTTACCGGCCTGGTGATTGCGGGCCGCGTAGGGGCGGCCATATCCGCTGAATTGGGGGCCATGATGGTGACGGAGCAAATCGACGCCTTACGGGCCATGGCCGTTGATCCGCAACGTTTTTTAGTGTCACCGCGTGTCATTGCTGCGGTGGTGATGGTTCCACTGCTCACGGGCATGGCAGACACAGTCGGCTTTTTATCCGGACTACTGATTGCCGTCTATGCCGGCAAGGTTAACCCTAATTTGTTTTTTCAGTCGGCCCAGAACATGTTGTCATCTGCCGATGTGTTTGGGGGCCTGCTCAAGGCGGGTTTGTTTGGTCTGGTGGTTGCATCCGTCGCGTGTTACAACGGTTTGCAGGCGTCGGCAGGGGCACAGAGCGTTGGAAACATGGCCACCCGCACGGTGGTCACTTCTTTTATCGTCATTTTCGTGCTCAATTATATAATGTCAATATTGTTGTATTCATGATCCGCGTCCACAGCCTGCATAAGCGTTATGGACATCACGAGGTGCTTGCGGGCGTGGATCTTACAGTGTCGGCGGGCGAGCAGGTGGCCATCATTGGTCCCAGCGGTTGCGGCAAAAGCACACTGTTGCGGATTTTAGGCACCTTGATCGAGCCGGATGCCGGACAAGTGGAACTGGGGGGACAAGATGTTTTTGCATTGCCAGAAGCTGAACGCATGAACATCCGCGCACAATTTGGGATGGTGTTTCAGCACTCGGCGCTTTTTGATTCGCTCACGGTCGCGGAGAACGTGGGATTTTTTTTGACCGAGCGGCTTAAAATGCCCTGGCCTGAAGTTCAAAAAAAAGTATCTGAAACCCTGGTCCTGGTAGGTCTGGGTGGCAAAGAATATTTGATGCCGAGCGAGCTTTCGGGGGGCATGCAAAAGCGTGTCAGTTTTGCGCGTGCCATTGTGCACCGGCCCAAGGTGCTGCTGTGCGACGAGCCCACCACCGGACTGGATCCGTTGCTGTCTACTTCTATCGAAAACCTGATGTGCGACCTTAGCACACAGCTCGCCATTACCCTGGTGATCGTGACCCATCAGATTTCCACGGTGCTGCGGGCGGCACGGCGGGTGCTCTACCTTGAAAATGGGGTGCTGCTCGAAGTGGGTTCACCCCACGAAGCCCTGCATTCTTCTAACGAAACTGTACGCAATTTTATGGCGGGAGCGCTGGCATGAGGGCGCAGCGGCGTCTGGCATTGTGGGTGGGTCTGGCCAGTCTTGCAATGGTGCTTTGCATCGTGGGATTGATCATCTGGAAAAGCGGCTTGGTGCTGCGCTCCAGAGGCTACCGTATCGTAGGTGAGTTTTCCGAAGTGGGGGGTCTCTTGTCGGGCGCCGAAGTGCGCTACCGTGGCTATCCTATCGGGCGGGTGCATAACGTCATTCCTATTCCGCAACATGTGCTGGTGCAAATGTGGATCCGCCGCGATGTGCGCATTCCAGTAGGTTCCTTGCTGCGGATTGCTTTTGACGGTCTGATCGGCGAAAAATTTATCGATGTACAGCCCGCCATCGGATCCAAGGAGATGATTAAAGAAGACGATGTGCTTTATGGTTTTAGCTCCGCGAGCCTGGTCGATTTTGTCGATGAAGGCACCCAGAGTCTTAAAGAAATGAAACTGATTATCAATGAACTGCGCAACATTCTTACGGACAAGGACGTCAACCAGAGTTTGCGGGCAGCTATCCTGAATGTGGGGGACATCAGTGAAACCCTCAAGGAACTTGCCAACCGTACAAAAATGGCGACAGACGAGTTGCAGTTTGGGGAGACCCTTAAAAAAGTTCAGGCCATCGTTAATTCCATGGATGCGCTGACCCGCGGATTGGCCCAGAACAATGAGTTTGCCCAGTCGATCACGCAAGGCAGCAAGGATTTTGCCCAGTTTGCCCACAATCTGCGCGTCATTTCAGACAATTTAGAGTCGGTATTGGGTGATCAGGGCGTGAGCGAAGATCTGCGGGGCACTGTGCACCACTTGCGTGAAATCGCGGGACAGTTTGAATCCTTATCCAAAGACGGGCAGTTCCGCTCCAGCGTCATAGACACTGTCTCTGAAACCCAGAGTACGCTTAAGGCCGCCGGTAATGTGATCCGCGGTATTGGAAACGTTCAGGCCGGTACGGGCGTCTTGTACCGCTCGGCATCGGCAGGTTATAACTTTGAAACCAACCTACGCATGGGGGTCGACCCTTTTTATTTGCATTTTGGTTTAAACGATTTTACCGGCAGCACCGCCTTGTCGAGTTTCCAGCAGGGTTACCGCGTGTGGCCAAACCTCGAAGGCCGTTTGGGTTTGTTCTACAACCAGCCGGGCCTTGGCATGGATATTTTTCTTTTTGATCTTCTGGGGGTTAGCACCGAATTTTACGACCTTAACCGGCGTCGGCTCGATATCCAGGGAACCCTGTGGCTCCCGGGTTCGCTTAAGTTGATGGTCAAAGCCAACGACGCGCTAAATCGCAGCTTTTCAGATGTTTCCGTGGGCTTGGGTTTAGGTTTGTAGTGCTTTATGAAAACGCCACCCCATGTCGTGTTGATTGGTTTTATGGGTGCGGGAAAGTCTTCCGTTGGCAAGCGCCTGGCCCAGCAATGGGGTTGCGTGTTTATCGATGCCGATGAACGTATTGAAGAACGCGAGGGCCTGTCCATCCCGGACATTTTTCGGGAATTTGGAGAAGGCTACTTTCGGAATCTTGAAACTGAATTTCTCAAGGCACTATGGCAGGCCGGACATATGCGTCTGGTGCTGGCGACCGGTGGGGGTATGGTAGAAAGGCCCGAGAATCATGAGCTGATCAAGCGTCTCGGCAAGGTATTTTATTTACGTGCAGACCTGGATGCCTTGATGGCGCGAGTGCCCCTGGATCCGCACCGGCCGCTTTTAAAAAATCCGGACATCATCAAACAACGTTTTGCGCTGCGGCAGCCCTTGTACGAACGCCTGGCAGACCATGTGGTTGATACCCTGGGAAAGGATCCCGAGAGGGTGGCCCAGGACATCATTAAATTCATGACGAATACGCGCTAAACGGATAACATGGATGCATGGTGACCCTGGTCGCAGTACGCACAAAACCGACCTATACCATCCACATTGAACCGGCGCTGTTCGATCAGACGATGCTGACGCCCGCAATCAAGCCCAGACAAATTTGCATCTTTTCTGATCCCACCGTGTTTGGCATTTACGGATCCAAGCTGGCGGCAGTCTTGCAAAGCAGCTACCACTGTCCGGTAGAAAGTCACTTGATCGAATCGGGTGAGACAAACAAGAATCTGGTCAGCGTGGCGTATGCGTACAACCATTTGGCCGATCTACGTTTTGAACGTGGCGACCTTATGGTTGCGCTGGGCGGAGGCGTCATTGGCGACTTGGCCGGTTTTGTGGCCGCCACCTATTTACGGGGTGTGCCTTACGTGCAGGTGCCTACCACCTTGCTCGCGCAGGTAGATAGTAGCGTGGGCGGTAAGACCGGCGTGGATCATCCTTTGGGAAAAAATCTCATTGGCGCCTTTTACCAGCCGCGGGCCGTGTGGATCGACCCGCATGTACTGCGTACGCTGCCGCTCAACCAGCGCCGGGCCGGACTGGCCGAGGTGGTCAAGTATGGGGTCATTGCCGATCAGGCTTTTTTTGAATTTCTTGAAAATCAGGTGGCCGTCTTGCGCCGTGATGTCATTCGTGACGAGGACTGGCCGGTATGGAACGAAGTCATTGCGCGCTGCTGTCAGATCAAAGCCGATGTGGTGGCCAGCGACGAAAAAGAAATCACCGGTCATCGAGCCATCCTTAATTTTGGCCATACGTTTGGACATGCCTTCGAAACCGTCACCCGCTATAGCAGCCTCTTGCATGGCGAGGCCGTGGCCGCAGGCATGCGCGCAGCAGGACGCATGGCTTGCGCACTGGGACTTTGGTCGGCACAGGAGGTCGACCGCGTGGAACAGCTGCTCGACGCGCTCGAACTTAAAGTGGCCTTGCCCCCGCTAGAACCCAGCGCCGTGCTGGACGCCATGCGCTCCGACAAAAAGGTGCGCGCCGGCAAATTGCACATGGTGCTGCCACAGGCCATCGGCAAGGTTTGCGTGACGTCTGATTTTAAAAAAGAAGACGTGTTGACCGCCATGCGTTCCCTGGCGGAAACCAAGGTATAACATGCGCATATTGATATTGCATGGACCCAACCTTAATTTGCTTGGACAGCGCGAAACACAGATTTATGGAAAATCCACTATCGACGACATTAATACCCAGTTGAAAGTGATGGCCGAAGAACTCCAGGTAGAACTGGCCTTTGCTCAACGCAATGGCGAGGGCGAGTTGATCGACCTCTTGCATGAAGCGCCCGACAAGGTCAACGGCGTGGTGCTAAACGCCGCCGCCTACACCCACACCAGCATTGCGCTGCGCGATGCCATTGCGGCTATTTCCATTCCGGTGGTCGAAGTACATCTTTCAAACATCCACGCCCGCGAAGTTTTCAGGCACGCTTCCATGATTGCCCCGGTGTGCATCGGACAAATTTGCGGTTTTGGGCCAGACTCCTATGTGCTTGGGTTGTGGGCGCTCGTCAAACATTTGCAGGCCAGAGAAGAAGGGTAAGTGCGTTTCGCTGGCATCATTCCCGCTGCCGGTTTAAGCACTCGTTTTGGCGATAAGCAACTCAAGCAGGATGTGTTGCTCGGCGGCAAACGAGTTTTGCAGTGGTCCATCGATGCCTTGCGGACGCACTGCGAATTTCTATGTGTGGCTGTGCCCGCAGACGAGCTGCATCGCTTTGCCTCCCAGTATTCCGGCGTTGACCGTTTTGTGGTCGGAGGCGCAACGCGAGCCCAGTCGGTGGGGGCGGCATTGCAGGCGCTGCCAGACGATCTGCAGGCTGTACTGGTTCACGATGCTGCGCGGCCAGCGGTGTCTCCAGAAATCATCCTGCGTGTCAAAGCAGCCGTCACGCAATTTGGCGCGGCCATTGCCGCAGTGCCCGTGGTCGATACCCTCAAGCAGGTCAACGCCGAAAAAATGGTTGAAGCCACGCTGGACCGTTCTAAACTTTGGGCGGCCCAAACACCCCAGGGATTCCGCCTGGACTGGTACCGCGAGGCCTGGGAACGCTTTAAGCATGTGAATGTCACCGATGACGCCACCTGGATAGAGCTGCTTGGCAAACAGGTCCATGTGGTTCTAGGCGACGAAACAAACCGAAAACTGACGACGCCGGATGATGTGGCTTTTTTGGCAGGGGCTTTGTCGAAGCATCTGCGTTAATCCATTCCACAAGGGGTCATTGGGTTAAACATGGTTCAGTTTGCCGACAGACCAATTCTGTCGCCTTTTTTTTCGGTATAGTACCAGTCCACCAAAATTTTACTTCTCCTTTTTTGCAACCGTAATAACCCTTGTCACCATAAACCTTTGTATCAGTCCACACTTGTTAGATCTTCAACGTAGTTCCGCATGATGTTGCTATTTTCCTGAGCCACAAACACCACAGTTGAATTTGACAAATTCGTACTACCAGAGGTAGTCAGGGTACCTTCACCACCGCTGGCTCTGTAATAAA
>JAHFDA010000068.1 GCA_023249225.1 bacterium | reverse complement strand
GATCCAGCGCCGTCCAAAGGTTGGATCCAGGAAGCCGCCCCCAGTTTGCGTGTTGCGGGCGCACTTACCCAACCAGCAGACGCCATGCCTGGGGATCAGCCCCCGGTGGATTTAACGCTTTATATGGGTGAATTGACTGACCTTGCAGCAGACCACATCTTTCCAGAAAAGGCAGTCGTGGCCATGACGGTGCTCAATGGTAACGGTCAGCGGGGTGTCGCTGGGCGGACGGCGGAATGGTTGCAAAAATTTGATGTTCGCATCACGCGCGTTGCCGATGCCGATCGCTTATACCACCATAGCTTGATTTATTGTTCAAACGAACGTGAATCCATACAAGCAGCACTGTATTTGGCCAAGTTTTTAGGTTTAGACCCGCTGGCACAAGTTCAGGTGGTGTCGGCGGGGCCATTGACCTTAGTGCTTGGGACAGACTGGAATGAGCCGTCTGCTTCGGAAGCGTCGCAACTGCTGGTGCAGAGCGGACTTTAACCTGAACCCGGTTGGGTTATAATGGCGCAGTTCTTTTTTGGGGCCTGTAGCTCAGTTTGGGAGAGCGCTAGCATGGCATGCTAGAGGTCGTCGGTTCGATCCCGATCAGGTCCACCATAGAACATTGAGCTCCCTTGGGTCGAACCAAGCGCAGCGTCTTTCGATCCCGATCAGGTCCACCACGCTCGCTGTCACTCGCAAGACTGAAGATGAAGACTGAAGCATAAAGCGAAAACAGCGAGCGCCCTCCGCTTCACCTTTAAACGATCTTTGGATGTTTTTATTAGCCATTACAAACCATTTTCATTTGGGCTTAATTTTATCGAATTAATGTTTTTTACCAAGCATAGTGACTGAAAACGGGTTAAAATAAGGCGGCTTTTTGAATAAGAGTCGAGAGCTCGTGATCAAAGCAATATGAAAATGAGGATGTCCTAATAAATGGCGCTAAAAAAATCAGAACTTTACTCTTCACTTTGGGCCGGTTGCGATGAATTGCGCGGGGGTATGGATGCAAGCCAATACAAGGATTACGTTCTCGTCCTTCTATTCGTAAAATACGTTAGCGATAAATATGCGGGCAAGGCAATTGCTCCCATTACAATACCCAAAGGTGCAAGTTTCGCTGATATGGTGGCCCTCAAAGGTTCCACCGACATTGGCGACCAAATCAATAAAAAAATTCTTGGACCCTTAGCCAAAGAAAATAATCTATCCGAGATGCCAGATTTTGCTGATCCCAACAAACTTGGCAGCGGCCAGGAGATGGTAGATCGAATTACCAACCTGATCGCTATTTTTGAAAACCCTGCGCTCGACTTTTCTAAAAATCGGGCCGACGGCGATGATTTACTTGGGGACGCTTACGAATACCTGATGCGCCATTTTGCTACCGAGAGTGGTAAGAGTAAGGGGCAATTTTACACGCCCTCAGAAGTCAGCCGTATCATTGCGTCCATCCTTGGTATTCGCCAGGCAAAAACCAGTAATGCCACCACCGTCTATGACCCAACCTGCGGCTCCGGATCGCTGCTTTTAAAAATTGGTGACGAGGCGAGTCATGGCAAAGATGTTCGAGTTACTCTTTACGGCCAGGAAAAAGATTCTTCGACCGCTAACTTAGCAAACATGAACATGATCTTGCACGACTATCCCACAAGAGAAATTAAGCAAGGTAATACGCTCGCCAATCCACTATTTCTTGATGGAGCTGCGCTTAAAACGTTCGACTATGTGGTAGCCAATCCGCCTTTCAGTGATAAACGGTGGAGTACGGGGCTGCTGCCGGAATCTGATTCTTTTGGACGTTTCGATGGGTACGGTATTCCACCGAACAAGCAAGGTGATTACGCTTATTTGTTACATATTTTACGGTCGATCAAACCTGGTGGTAAGGGTGCATGCATCTTGCCGCACGGTGTACTTTTTCGCGGCAATGCCGAAGCAATCATTCGCAAAAATCTGGTGCTGCGCGGCTACCTAAAGGCCATTGTTGGCCTGCCTGCAAATCTTTTTTACGGAACCGGTATTCCCGCCTGCATTATTGTGCTCGACAAAGAAAATGCTAGCGCTCGCAAAGGCATCTTTATGGTTGATGCTTCTAAGGGTTTTATGAAAGACGGACCCAAAAACCGCCTACGTGAGCAAGACATCCATAAGATAGTAGATGTCTTTAACCGCCAGGCCGAAGTGCCACGCTATGCCCGCATGGTTTCTGTGGCTGAAATCAGCGACCCAAAAAACGATTTCAACTTGAACCTGCCACGCTACATCGATAGTACCGAACCCGAAGACCTCCAGGATATCAATGGTCATCTACGCGGTGGTATTCCCGAGCGGGATATTGATGCGTTAGTCCCATATTGGAAGATCATGCCCAAGCTACGGGCAACCTTATTTAAAAAGTCTGTTCATGCAGGTTACTGGGAACTGTCCGGTGCTGACATTAAGCCCACGATTTTTGGCCATCCGGAGTTCACAACCTTTAAGACTGGCGTGGACAAATTGTTTACCGAGTGGAAGGCCACTAATACTCCACGCCTCAAAGACCATACCCAGAAAGGTAACCCCAAGGCACTAATCGAAGCACTTTCAGAAAACCTGCTTGGTAAGTTTGCCCAAGCCCCCTTGCTCGACTACTACGATATCTACCAGCACCTTATGGACTACTGGGCTGAGACCATGCAAGACGATTGCTACCTAATAACCGCCGATGCTTGGGTGGAGGCAGCCAAGCCCCAACTCATGGTCGTGGATAAGAGCAAAAAAAATAAAGAGACCCCCGACTTTACCGTCGGCAAAAGGAAATACAAGGCCGAGCTGATTTCTTCTGTGCTTATCGTATCCCGCTACTTCGCCAAGGAGCAGGCTATTATCGAAAAGCTGGAAACCGACCTGGCCACCTTACAGCAGCAGATAGAGGAATTGGCCGAGGAACACGGGGTTGAAGGCGGATTGCTCGAAGATGCAAAGAACGATAAAGACAAGCTAACGAAAGCCTCTGTTGCGGCTCGCCTAAAAGATATCAAGGGTGATGCCGATGCTGAAGACGAACGCAAGTTGCTGGCCGACTATCTTGCTCTCAGCGAGCAGGAGGCAACTTCAAACACTGCCATTAAGGTTGCGCAAGAAAGCCTGATGGAAAAGGCTCTTCAGCAATACGCTAAGCTCACCGAGGACGAAATCAAAACCCTCGTGGTAGAAGACAAATGGCTGGCAGCCCTTGCCGCGTCCGTGCAAGGCGAACTCGACCGGGTTTCGCAGACTCTTACCGGACGCATCCGCCAGCTTGCCGAACGTTACGACACCCCGCTGCCACAGCTCACCGACGAAGTGGCGAGGCTCGCCTCCCGCGTGGACGGACACCTCAAAAAGATGGGAGCCAAACCATGAGCACTGAACTTACCACCGATTCTGGCTACCAAAGCCTCCTGGGCCGCATCTCCGAGGTCTATACCACCGGGCAGCTTCGCGCTCATCAGGCCGTCAACTCTGTCATCACCGAAACCTACTGGCACATCGGGCGTGACATCGTGGAATTTGAACAAGGCGGCAAAGTCCGTGCCGACTACGGCACTGCCCTCCTCGCCAGCCTCAGCCGCGACCTTACCCTGCGGCATGGGAGGGGTTTCAGCCGGAGCAATGTCGTCCGCATCAGGCAGTTTTACCTCAGCTACCCGAAAGGTGCGACAGCGTCGCACCAATTGAACTGGTCGGTCGTCGTCGAACTCCTGAAGATCGAAGACCCTCTCGAACGCAGCTTCTACGAGCAGCAGTCCATCCGCGAAAAATGGACCGTCCGCGAACTCCAGCGCCAGAAGAAAACCTCCCTCTTCCTCCGCCTCGCCGCAGGCAAGGACAAGGACGCCATCCTCCAGCTCGCCCGTCACGGGCAGATCATCGGGCAACCGTCCGACCTCCTTCGCGATCCCTTCGTCTTCGAGTTCCTGAAGATCCCCGAACCGCACGCCGTCTCCGAGACTGATCTCGAGACGCTCCTCTGCGACCACCTTCAGCCCTTCCTGCTGGAGCTGGGCAAGGGCTTCACCTTCGTCGGGCGGCAATACCGCATCACCCTCAACAACACCCACTACCGGGTGGATCTTGTCTTCTACCACCGCATCCTGCGCTGCTTCGTCCTCATTGATTTGAAACTCCACGACGTCGAACATCACGACATCGGCCAGATGAATCTTTACCTCGGCTACTTCGCCGCCGAGGAAAACGCGGAAGGCGACAATCCGCCCATCGGCATCATCCTCACCCGGAACAAGGACGAGCTGCTCGTCGAATACGCCACCTACGAGATGAACAGCC
Source organism: bacterium (assembly GCA_023249225.1). GTDB lineage: Bacteria > Margulisbacteria > Marinamargulisbacteria > JAHFDA01 > JAHFDA01 > JAHFDA01. Next base: position 13,744 of record JAHFDA010000068.1, on the reverse strand, counting down.
AGCTCTTCGTCCAGAAATACCAGCTCTACCTGCCAGGCCGCGAAGAACTCCGCCGCGAACTGGAACTCACCCTGCGCGAAGCTGAGGAAACCACCCGCGATTTGAAGAAAGAGGAGGAACCATGACCGCCGAACGCTACGCCACCCCGCTGCCGCTACTCACCGATGAAGTGGCAACGCTGGCCGCCCGCGTGGACGGACACCTCAAAAAGATGGGAGCGGTCTGGAAGTGAAACCCGGCTACAAACAGACCGAGGCGGGCGTCATCCCAGAGGAGTGGGAAGTGAAGTTGCTGTCCAGCCTCAGCGCGGACATCGGGGATGGCATTCACTCCACGCCGAACTACGTCAACTCCTCCGAGTTTCACTTCGTAAACGGCAACAATTTGGTGGCCGACCGAATTTCAATCAACGATAGCACCATGTGTGTTAGTGAGGCCGAATACAAAACGCTTCGGAAAAATCTCACTGACCGAACACTCCTTCTCTCGATTAACGGCACGATCGGAAATCTTGCTTTCTACAATGGCGAGCAGGTTGTCCTGGGCAAGAGTGCGGCATACATAAATGTCAGAAAGGGCGTCTCCAGAAGGTTCATTTCCTACTGTCTAAAGAATCGTCCCACCGCTTTGTATTTCGACAACGAACTGACTGGCACAACCATCAGTAACCTTTCGCTTCAATCTTTGCGGAATACGCCAATCCCTTTGCCGCCCACTCTCCCCGAACAACGCGCGATTGCGACGGCGTTGAACGATGTGGATGGGCTGCTGGGCGGGCTGGACCGGCTCATCGCCAAGAAGCGCGACCTCAAACAGGCCGCCATGCAGCAACTCCTCACCGGCCAAACCCGCCTCCCCGGCTTCCGCGGCGAGTGGGAGGTGACGACGCTCGGCGACACATGCGCTTTTGAGAATGGAGATAGAGGAATAAACTATCCATCTCCCAGATCGTTCGTTCACAGCGGAATCCCTTTTGTGAACGCAGGCCATGTTGATAATGGTCGCATTGGCCGAGAAGGCATGGACTACATTACGAAAGAGAGTTTTGACAGGCTTGGCGGAGGAAAGTTCAAGTCTGGAGACATTCTGTTCTGCCTACGCGGTTCGCTGGGGAAATTCGGAGTAGTCGAACCAGATTTCGGCGAAGGGGCCATTGCAAGCTCTATGGTAATTGTTCGCCCGAAGTCGACGATTCTCGATGCCGACTACTTGAGTTGTTACTTCAAGTCTCACCTCTGTGCTCAGATGATTGAAAGGTGGGCGGGTGGTGCCGCTCAGCCCAATCTTGGTGCGCAAGACCTTTCAAAATTCATAATTCGTCTGCCGACTCTCCGTGAACAAACCGCCATCGCCGAAGTGCTGACAGAGATGGACGCGGAGCTGGCGGCGTTGGAGCAGCGGCGGGAGAAGACCCGCGCCCTCAAACAGGCCATGATGCAGGAGTTATTAACCGGTAGCATTAGATTGGTATGAAACCGAAACGAATTTTTTTAAGTAGTGTGCAAAAGGAGTTCTCGGCGGAGCGAGCCGCTTTGCGCGATTACCTGCGCGGCGATGCGCTGATGCGCCGGTTTTTTGAGCCAGTGCTGTTTGAAGATGTGCCGGCTGCTGATCGTCGGGCGGATGCAGTGTATCTGCACCAGGTGGAACAATGTGATATCTACCTGGGGCTATTTGGTGACGATTATGGAGTTCAGGATAAAAAGGGTAGATCATCCACGGAGCGTGAATTTAGCTTGGCCACCAAGCTACACAAGCCACGGATGATCTTTGTTAAGGGTCAGCATGACCGAAACAAAGATCCCAAAATGCGAGCGCTTATTCGGCGCGTCGGTAACGAACTGGTGCGCCGCCGTTTTACGAATGTGGCCAGTTTGATTCCGGCGGTGTATGCGTCTTTGGTCGCTTATCTGGAGGAGCATAAACTAATTTTAAACGGTCCCTTTGACGCGGCACCCTGTCATCGCGCCACACTCAAAGATCTGAGTAAACCGAGCATGAAGGCATTTACCCGCGATGCCCGTGCCTCGCGTGGTTTCCCGGTAAAGGAATCGGCTTCTAACAAAGAGTTACTCACACATTTAAATTTATTGGATGCGGGTCGCCCTACTCATGCCGCTGTGCTGCTCTTTGGAAAAGAGCCGCAGCGTTTTTTGCCCACTTCCGAAATCAAGTGTGCCCACTTTCACGGGACGCAGGTCGCTAAGCCCATTCCCTCCCATCAAACTTACCAGGGCACAGTTTTTGCGCTCGTGGATCAGGCGGTGGATTTTGTGATGTCTAAGCTGAGCCTCAGCGTTGGTACGCGGGCACAGCGTACGCGAGCGCCAGTAACTTACGAAATTCCGCGCGAGGTGGTCGCCGAGGGCATCGTTAACGCCATTGCCCACCGTGACTATGCCAGCAACGGCAGTGTTCAGGTTATGCTTTTTACCGATCGGCTCGAAGTCTGGAATCCCGGACGCCTGCCGTCTACCCTAACGCTGGCAAATCTGCGTAAGCCTCATGGTTCGGTACCCCACAATCCACTGCTGGCAGAACCGCTCTACCTAACGCAATACATCGAGCGCATGGGCACAGGTACAGGTGACATGATTCGTCGTTGTCACGAGGCTGGTTTGCGTGAACCGGAATTTCGGGTCTCTGACGGCTTTATGTTGACGATCTGGCGCAAGAAACACGGTTCCACAAAAGTTGCACCTTTGGAGAAAACTTTGGAAATAATGTCGGGGAAAATGTCGGGGAAAATGTCGGGGAAAATGTCGGGGAAAATGTCGGGGAAAATCGTTCGATTCCTACTCGACCAACCCGACATGACCATCCCAGAGCTGGCCAAACGACTGAAGCGAACTGAAAGAACTATCGAGCGATTGATTAACAAGCTCAAAGCTGATGAAATTATCGGGCGCATTGGGCCAGCCAAGGGCGGGCATTGGGAAGTACTGAAGTGAGCACAATCGGAAAACCCGAGCGCGAAACACAAAATCGGGTCATCGCCTTGTTCCGTGACACACTGAAATACAAAAACTTGGGGGATTGGTCTGATGGTTCGGACAATAGCAATATCGAAGAATTGATTCTGGGCGAATATCTAACTGGCGCGGGTTATACGCCAGAGCAAAGTAGCCGTGCCATATATCTACTCAAGTCCGAGGCCGAAAACCCCAACCGCAGTCTCTACGACAACAATAAGGCTGTTTATCGTCTTTTACGCTACGGTGTACCGGTCAGAACCGAGGCCGGTAGGGTTACAGAAATAGTAAAACTCATCAATTGGCAGCAACCCGAAGAAAACGATTTTGGCATTGCCGAAGAAGTTACATTACACGGTAACCACGAGCGCCGACCCGATCTGGTGCTCTACGTTAATGGTATTGCGATTGGCGTGATCGAGCTTAAAAATAGCTATGTCTCGGTTGGGGATGGTATACGCCAATTACTGTCTAACCAGCAAAAAGAATTTAATGAGTGGTTTTTTACCACGGTACAGCTTGTGATTGCGGGCAATGATTCCGAAGGTCTGCGTTATGGCAGCATGGGTACCCCAGAGAAGATGTTTTTAAAGTGGAAGGAAGACGAATCAGATAACGCGGGCTCTAAACTTGATAAGTACCTCATCAAGATGTGCAGCAAGAACCGCATTATCGAACTAATGCACGACTTTGTACTTTTTGACGGCGGTGTAAAAAAACTGCCACGGGTGCACCAGTATTTTGGTATCAAAGCAGCGCAAAAGCACGTGGATGCCTACAAAGGCGGTATTATTTGGCACACCCAAGGCAGCGGTAAAAGTGTGGTGATGGTGCTGTTGGCCAAGTGGATTTTAGAAAATAAGCCTAACGCCCGCGTGCTTATCCTAACGGATCGTGATGAGCTCGATAAGCAAATTGAACGCGTCTTTACCGATGTCGAAATACCTATTTACCGTACCAGCAGTGGTCATGACCTCATGGCGCAACTTGGAAAGGCCACGCCGCGTTTGCTCTGTTCGTTGGTGCATAAATTTGGGCATAAAGGCGTTGAGGATTTTGAAGCCTTTATTCGGGAACTTAAGGATCAGCCCAGCCCAGCGGTCGGCGAGCTGTTTATTTTTGTAGATGAGTGTCACCGCACCCAAAGCGGAAAATTACACCAGACCATGAAGGCCTTGTTGCCCGGTGCCGTATTTATCGGTTTCACTGGTACGCCACTGCTCAAGCAGGATAAACAGACCAGTTACGAAGTGTTTGGCAATTATATTCACACCTACAAATTTGGCGAGGGTGTCGAGGATGGGGTGATACTTGATCTTGTTTATGAGGCACGGGATGTTGAACAGAAGCTCGGCTCGCAAGACAAAATCGACGCCTGGTTTGACGCTAAAACAAAGGGATTAAATGATTGGCAAAAGGCTGCTCTGCGGGAACAATGGGGCACCATGCAGCGCGTGCTTAGCTCTCGCGAACGCATGGAACGCGTGGTCGAAGATATTGTTTTTGATTTTAGTGTGAAGCCCCGCTTAAATAGCGAACGTGGCAATGCCATGTTGGTGGCGTCAAGTATTTATGAGGCTACCAGGTATTACGATTTATTTCAGAAGACGGTCTTTAAGGGTAAGTGTGCAGTGGTTACATCCTATAATCCGCATGCTCAAGATGTAACGCTGGAAGAAACGGGTGCAAATACTAAAACCGAAAAGCAGTTTTTATACGACACATATATTGGACTTCTCAAAGATGTAGAAGCTAAACCTGGGAAGACAAAAACCGAAACTTATGAGGACCAGGCCAAAAATATATTTATTGCCCAGCCTGCGACTATGCGGTTACTCGTTGTGGTGGATAAATTACTTACGGGATTCGACGCGCCTAGCTGTACCTATCTCTACATCGATAAGTCTATGCAGGATCATGGCCTGTTCCAGGCCATCTGTCGTACCAATCGCCTTGACGGTGAAGATAAGCAGTTTGGCTTTATTGTGGATTACAAAGATCTGTTTAAAAAACTGATCAACGAAAAAGGCACGGGAGCCTTGCAAGTGTATACCGCCGAACTCGACCACAGCATGGGCGGAACATCGCCCGAAGTGTTGATACAAGAACGTCTTAAAAAAGGTCGGGAGCGACTCGATCAGGCCAGAGAAAGTATTGCATTGCTATGTGAACCAGTACTTCCGCCTCGTGGAGAGCTCGAACACATCCATTATTTTTGCGGCAATACCGAGATCCCCGACGATCTCAAAGCCCATGAAACGCAGCGTGTTGCGCTTTACCGCGCGACAGCAGCCTTTTTGAGAGCTTATGCAAATATTGCGGATGATTTGCCTCGAGCCGACTACTCAGAAACCGAAATCGCACAGATTAAAAATGATCTCAATCGCTACGTAAAGTTGAGAGAGATTATCCGTCAGGCCAGCGGGGAGACCATCGACCTTAAGGCTTACGAAGCCGATATGCGGCACCTTATCGATACGTATATCGAAGCCAGTGCACCACGTAAGATCTCGGAATTTGGCGATAATGGTTTACTAGATCTACTCGTTAACAGTGGCATGGACGCGGCAGTTAATTCGCTTCCGGATGGAATCAAGCACAATAAAAATGCGGTGGCCGAAACCATTGCCAACAATGTGCGTAGCAAAATTATCAAGGACCATCTAAACGACCCGTACTTTTACGACAAGATGTCAGCGCTTTTAAAAGAGATTATTGCCGATCTTAAGGCGCGGAGAATCGAATATGAGGAGTTTCTTAAGCGTATTTCCGAAATTGCAAGACAAGTGTTCAATGGTAAATCCGATAGTACGCCTGCCAGTCTCGATACTCCTGGCAAACGAGCGCTCTTTAATAACTTAGGTAACAATCAAGAATTGGCTTTAAAGATTGACCGAGTTGTAAAGGAAGTTCGTAACGCAGATTGGCGAGGCAACAAAGCTCGCGAAAACATAATCAAGGCAGCGATTTTTCCGTTACTCGATAACAACCAAGACGAATTAGAGCGAATTTTTAGGATCTTGCTTGCCCAGCGGGAGTACTGATGCCAACCCAACTTAAGCTAGGCGGTATCGTTGCCACAATAACCTTAAAGGACATCAAAAACGTTCATCTCAGTGTTCATCCCCCCACCGGTAGAGTAAGCATTTCGGCACCCTCGCGGATGAGCCTTGATACCATTCGTGTCTTTGCGGTTTCTAAACTAGCTTGGATTAAGCAACAACAGAAAAGGCTACAGAGCCAAGAACGCGAGGCCCCGCGCGAGTATCTGGATCGCGAAAGTCATTATGTGTGGGGCAGTCGATATTTACTTAAGGTTATCGAAAAAGAAGCCGCCCCAAGTGTCAACCTAAAGCACCGCCGAATGTTGCTTTCGGTTCGACCTGGAAGTGCTTATCAGATCAAGCAGACGGTTATCGATGCTTGGTATCGCACTATGCTCAAAGCAGAAATGCCTGCGCTTCTTGCCAAATGGGAGCCCCGTTTAGGGGTAAAAGTGAGGCACGTTTTTGTTCAGCAAATGAAAACGCGTTGGGGTAGCTGCAACCCACACTTAAAAAGTATTCGCCTAAACACAGAACTGGCCAAAAAACCGGTAGCATATCTCGAGTACATTGTTGTTCACGAAATGATGCACTTATTGGAGCCCACTCACAGTGAGCAGTTTGTAAGGCTTATGGACCAGCACATGCCAAAGTGGCGGTTTTATCGGGATGAGTTAAATCGGTTGGCGGTGAGGTATGAGGAGTGGGATACACAAAATGATGCCGGATGAAGTTGGCGGGTGTATTCCTCCTAACCATCCCTACCAGAAAAAAGCCGCAGTATGAAGAAAGACAGCGAGTGCTTGTTCGCTTTGCGGCAAGGGCAAGTCTGTTGAACTTCGGTTCCTGAATTCTCAATGATTTGATATACTCATTAGGTTTTTCGAGCTTTGATGAGTTAAATCAACCTCAAAATTTGATTTTAAGGAGTATCTATGAGCGCACACACCGAAACCCTGGAAAAAAGTACAGCCGCTACCGGCATTAAGCGCACGTATTTCTTTGGCAACAAACAAGCCGAAGGCAATGCCAGTATGAAAAACCTGTTAGGGGGCAAAGGGGCTAACCTGGCCGAGATGACCCAATTGGGAATTCCGGTGCCGCCTGGTTTTACCATCACCACCGAGGTGTGTATCGAATATTATCAAAATAGCAAGCAGCTACCGACCGGGTTGTTAGAAGATATTCGCAGAAATGTGGCGCGGGTCGAAGCCATTGTCGGCGCCAAGTTTGGCAATGCCGACAATCCGCTTTTATTCTCGGTTCGTTCTGGTGCGCGCGTGTCGATGCCTGGCATGATGGACACCATCCTCAATTTGGGATTAAACGATCAAGCTGTAGAAGGCCTGGCCAAACGCAGTCAGAACCCGCGCTTTGCGTATGACGCTTACCGGCGTTTTATTCAAATGTTCAGCGACGTGGTTAAAGGCGTTGATCACGACAAATTTGAGCACATTCTTGACGAACAGAAAAAGAAAAAAGGTGTTTCGCAGGATACCCAGCTGGATGCCCAGGATCTCAAAGAAGTCATTCGGCGTTACAAGGAGCTATACCGTAACGCGCTTGGCGTAGATTTTCCGCAAGATACTGAAACCCAGTTGCTCGATGCCATCTGTGCGGTGTTTGGCAGTTGGGAATGTGACCGCGCCATCAAGTACCGGCGCATCCACGAAATTCCCGAAAGCTGGGGAACGGCTGTTAATGTGCAGGCCATGGTCTTTGGAAACTTGGGAGATACTTCCGGAACAGGTGTGGCCTTTACGCGCAATCCGTCCACGGGTGAAAAGAAGTTTTACGGAGAGTACTTGATCAATGCTCAAGGCGAAGATGTGGTGGCAGGCATACGTACGCCAGAACCTATTTCGGATCTTGAAAAAGACATGCCCGAAGCCTATGCCGAGCTGGTATCGGTCTACGAGCGCTTGGAACGCCATTACAAGGACATGCAGGACATTGAGTTCACCATTCAGGATAAAAAGCTTTACATGCTTCAAACCCGTAATGGCAAGCGTACGGCTGAAGCAGCTTTGCGCATTGCGGTTGAATTGGTACAGGAAGGCATGATTGACGAAAAGACGGCCGTTTCACGCGTCGAGGCCAATGCCTTGGATCAGTTGCTGCATCCCAGAATTGATCCCAAGGCCAAACTGCAGGTGATTGCCAAGGGACTGGCGGCATCGCCAGGCGCAGCGGTAGGCCGGGTGGTATTTACGGCCGACGAGGCTGAAGCCTGGGTCAAAAAAGGCGAAAAAGTGGTCTTGGTACGCCAGGAAACTTCGCCTGAAGACATTGGCGGCATGCATGTGTCTGAAGGCATTTTAACGGCTCGCGGCGGTATGACTTCACATGCGGCGGTGGTGGCCCGTGGCATGGGCACGCCCTGTGTGGCCGGTTGTGGTGATGTGGTCATTGATTACAGCAAAAAACTGTTTTCCGCCAAGGGTGAAACCATCCGCGAAGGCGAATGGATTACGCTCAATGGTTCCACGGGCGAGCTGATTAAGGGCGAAACGCAACTGATCGAAGCCAAATTGTCTGGAAATTTCGATATCTTTATGCAATGGGCTGACAAGTTTCGTACCCTTAAAGTGCGCACCAATGCCGACACCCCCGAGGATGCCCAGCGTGCCCGCGAATTCGGCGCCGAGGGTATTGGATTGTGCCGTACCGAACACATGTTTTTTGATCCGCAACGCATCATGCACATGCGTGAGATGATTCTTTCGGACAGCGAGACCGCGCGGCGTAAGGCGTTGGATAAACTGTTGCCCTATCAGCAGGCCGATTTCGAAGGTATTTTCAAGGCCATGACCGGTTTGCCTGTCACCATTCGTCTGTTGGATCCACCCTTGCACGAATTTCTGCCGCAGACACAAGAGCAGATCCGCATTCTGGCCCAGGAAATGGGAGTGTCGGTACATCATCTCAACCAAAAGGTTGAAAGCCTGCACGAACTCAACCCTATGCTTGGGCATCGGGGCTGTCGCCTGGCGATCACTTTTCCAGAAATTTATGAGATGCAGGTGCGCGCCATTATTCGTGCGGCCATCACCATCAAAAAACAAGGGCAGGATATTATCCCCGAGATCATGATTCCGCTGGTGTGCTCTCGCAAGGAATATCAAATTGTCGAAGCAAACTTGCGCCGTGTGGCCGAGGAAGAGTTGGTCAGTGCCAAGGTGTCCATTCAGTACCAGGTGGGTACCATGATTGAAATTCCGCGGGCAGCATTGGTGGCAGACAAGATTGCCGAGCATGCCGAGTTCTTTAGCTTTGGCACGAACGACCTGACCCAGATGACTTTTGGTTTTAGTCGTGATGACGTGGCCAAATTTCTAGGAGATTATGTCGAGCAACAGATTCTTGAAAAAGATCCCTTCCAATCTATTGACCAGCGCGGCGTGGCACAGCTTGTGCAGATGGGTGTCGAACGTGGACGTTCCACTAAACCCGATTTGAAGTGCGGCGTCTGCGGCGAACATGGTGGCGATCCCGCCTCGATTGATTTCTTTCATCGCGCAGGACTGAATTACGTCAGCTGTTCACCTTTTCGAGTGCCCATTGCGCGTTTAGCGTCAGCACAAGCAGCTCTTCGGAATAAATAAATGACAAGGGTAGGGACGGGTTTGAAACCGTCCCTACCCATCGTCCTCCTTTTTTCATCTACATAATTTTTCATAAAATACATATAAATTCTATTGAATGTAAAATTACAGACTGTTATAATAAATCATCCTTGATCATAAAGTTTGTTTAAGTTAAACTTTGCAACATTGCAACAAATAACAGGTTGCAGTACGCTATTGACTCGGGATACGGTAAGACTAAAGCCGTTTCCTGGGTCGGGTGAGAATGGGGGAAACATGGCCGAAAGGCCAGTTTTTTTAACGGTTAATTTTCTAAAACAATCTATTTGTGCTAGGCTGCTGTTTTTAATTGGGGTGGGGGGCAGCCTATGATTTCCGATCAAATTCTTCAGCAAATCCAGGAACGGCTTGACTTGGTGCAATGGGTAGGGCGTTATGTCACGCTTAAAAAGCGCGGACAGAACTTTTTAGGTTTGTGTCCTTTTCACCAGGAAAAGACACCCAGCTTTACCGTAAGTCCGCACAAACATATGTGGCATTGTTTCGGCTGCCAAAAGGGCGGCAATATTTTTCAGTTTGTCATGCAGATCGACAATCTTTCTTTTGTCGAGGCGGTCAAGCAACTGGCCGAAGCGGCGGGCGTTGAATTGCCAGAAACCGGAGAAGACCCTGGTGTTCGCGACCTCCGTGAAAAAATCTATGAAACCCTGACCTATGCCCAGGATGTTTTTCGCAGCCAGTGGCCCGAATCGCCTGCCATGGTTTATGCCCTTAAACAGCGTGGTCTTGATCTGCAGGTGGTAGAACGTTTTGGTTTAGGTTATGGCGGGGCTGCCTGGGATGCGCTGGTACAGCGCTTTGTGCGTGACCAAAAGGGGTCTGTGCAGCAGTTGATGGATGCCGGATTGTGCACAGCGCGTGGCGACAGCCAAGGCTGGGTAGACCGTTTTCATCACCGGCTGACCTTTCCCATTCGCGATGCGCGGGGTCGTACCCTGGGTTTTGGCGGACGCATCCTCGAGGGTGATACGGCGGCCAAGTACCTTAATTCTCCCGAAACCGCAGTCTATGAAAAAGGCCAGGTGCTATACGGCCTGTATGAGGCCCGCGAAAACTTTAAAACACAACGTTTTGCTTTTTTAGTAGAAGGGTACCTTGACGTGCTGGCTTGTCATACCGCCGGTATTGGTACCGCCGTAGCGTCTTTAGGAACAGCCCTGACTGAAAATCAGGCACAATTGCTCAAGCGCCTGGTTCCCGAAGTGTTGCTGTGTTACGACAGCGACAAGGCGGGACGTGAGGCCACCTTGCGTGCCGGTCAAATGCTGCGGCGACAAGGCCTGGGGGTGCGTGTGGTTAAGCTTGACGCTAAAGATGCCGACGAGCTGCTCAAGCAGCAGGGGCCAGAAGCCCTGCAAAGCGCCTTGCGCGCCGCCCGCGATTTTTATGAAGTGGCGCTTGAAGATATCTTGCAGATGCAACCCCTTGATCAAGCCGAGTCGCGTTCGCGCCTGGTGCATCAATATGCCAGTTTTTTAAAACAAGAACCAGATCCAGTGAGGGTGGACTACTATTTGGATTGGGCGGCAACTCGCACGGGGGTGCCGCGCGCCGTGTGGGTCTCGGTGCTCGAAGGCGGGCAGGCCCGCGACACGGCTGCTTTGGCCCGTCGCCGCTGGGAAAACAGATCGGTTAAACAAAACAGCAAAGCCGACGAGGCTGAAAAATGGTTGGTGGTATTTCTGGCCGAACATCCCGAGCGGCGGGCCGAAATCAGTGCCCTGCTTGGGCTGGATCTATTTGAACAACCCGCCTGGCGCCAGGCAGCCGAATATTTATTTTCACATATGACGCCCATGACTCTGCTCGACGATCAGCAAACGCCTCTGTCCTGGCTAAAACCCTTAAGGCAGGCTGTGATGGCCCAGCCCGAATCTTTAGAGGCAGGCATCAAAGATTATGTGCGCGTCTTAAATGAGCGCCCCATTGAAAAACGGCTTGAAACGCTTAAAACCGAACTTAACCGGACAGACATTGAGGCGGACTTGTGCCGTCAATTGACCGAAGAATTAAACGGGTTGCACCAGCAGCTCGCAAAATTAAGACGAACGCCCACGCTTGTGGGCGCGTAGGTTGTTCCTGGCGTTGTGAAATCAAGGCCGGGGACAAGAAAAAAAAAGGGGGGGCTATGGTTGTGAAAACTGCGGTCATGCAGAAAAAACGTGGTCGTAAAAAGAAATCTGATATTGAGGTGACCAAGTCATTCGAAGATGAGTTGGACGCCACCGTGACAGCGGTAGCGACAGCGGTTGCGCCTGATGCATTGGTGGTTCACGAGGACGCCAAGGAGGCCCGTGAAGACTGGTCTTCAGAAGACGCGGTTAAAATTTACTTGCGCGAGATTGGCAGCGTGTCGCTGTTAACCAAAGCAGATGAACAGCGCCTTTCGGCTGAAATTGACCGTGGCAGCAAACGCGCCAAGGACGATCTGATACAGTCTAATTTGCGCTTGGTGGTGAGCATTGCCAAAAAATATACTGGCCGGGGCCTGGCTTTTCTTGATCTGATTCAAGAGGGGAACATTGGTTTGATACGCGCCGCCGAAAAATTCGATCACCGCCGCGGATTTAAATTTTCGACTTATGCCACCTGGTGGGTACGACAGGCCATTACGCGTGCCATCGCGGATCAGGCCCGCACGATTCGTGTGCCGGTACACATGGTGGAAATTATCAACAAGGTGCGTAAAACCGCCCGTGAACTGTCACAGAATCTTGGACGCCAGCCCCAGGATGACGAAATTGCCAAAGGTTGTGGCATCGGCATCGACAAGGTGCGCGAAATCTACAAGATTGCGCAAATTCCTTTATCGCTCGAGATGCCGGTGGGTGACGAAGAAAACTCCAAGTTGGCCGATTTTGTCGAAGACCAGTCAGCTTATACGCCCGAACGCTGGGGTGAGCGCGATTTGCTGCGCGATGATTTGCAACGGTTGATGGAAGACCTGACCGAGCGCGAAAGCACGGTATTACGTCTGCGCTTTGGTTTTGACGATGGCAAGCAGCGCACGCTTGAAGAAGTGGGCCAAGTGTACAACGTCACGCGTGAGCGTATTCGCCAAATCGAATCAAAGGCGCTTAAAAAGCTGCGGCATCCAAAGCGTGCTGCCATGCTCAAAGCTTATTTAAACTAGTCCAGGGGTATCCCGTACTCCTGGGCCAGGTCGCCCATCAGAAGTAGGCCGTTTTGACCCAGTTGTCGGGGTAGGGTATTCCGGAGCGTCCAATCGATGTCTGAATGCATCAGATCCCGATCGGTTGATCTGACCATGCGTTGATTGACGCGTTGCAAGCGCAAAAGGCAGCGGGCCTTGAATAAAATATTTTCAGGTATGTTGTGGTCGATATTATCCAAGGCGTGGTAAATAAAACGCAGTTCCAATAAGGGTGGCACATAAGCTTCGGGCATAGCCTCGGCGTGAGCCAGCAGTGCTTCGGCAAAGTCATGTTGTTGCTGTGAACCAAGTAGTTCCATGATTCGATAATGCTTACGTAAGGTATAGTTCCAGTCTTGCCAATTTGCAGAACCCAGTTTCCGCGCAATAAAGCGTGCCATGACATCAGCCACCAGTTGTTTTGTTTCGGAGCTACCCTTTTCAAACAGGAGATTCCAAAGGGCATACACATTTTTTTCGCGCAGGGGCGTTGCCTTTTCTGGACATGCCGCCAGCTGGTCTGCCAGGGCAGATTGTTTTTCGGGCGCAAGCTGCAAGGCAATATTCTGCGTCAGCTCGACCAACAGCATAGAGTTCGACTCCACAAGGTGATCCACAAGCTCCAGCCGTTCGTCACCTTCAATGCTTTGGGCCAGACGGCAGGCTTGCGTGACAAACGATCCGCCGTGAGGCACCATGCTTTGAATAAGCCGAATTTTACTGACATCCGTAAGTTGCGCCTGGGCCAGATCCACGAGTTTAGGCAACAGTTCAGAGGCTACCGATGGGCGGCCAGCCAGCGATCCAGGATTGTTCGCATCCAGGAAAAGTCGGGGTGGTTCATGGTCGTCGTAGATTGCGGGAGCCAGCACGCCATAGCGAGCGAAGAGGGTTAAACACAACTCGGCAAGCTGCAATTGATGATCT
>JAHFDA010000067.1 GCA_023249225.1 bacterium | reverse complement strand
ACATTGCAGCAGGCGTGTTAAATAAAGTTGATGAAATTCTTCTTCGGAAAGATTGGGATAATCCATGCGCAATCCGGTTTTATAAAGTTCCCGCCCAAGCTCCGAAAGTTCAAATACCCGCAGCAGCTTTTGTTCGGGCGTCATGCGGCCAAGGATTTCGTCGTAGACTTTTTGAGCGGGGACCACGCTGATATTTTACACCCACCCGTGGCGCACGCCGCTGCAGTACCGCAGTAGTTCCGGGTTTTCTACAAGCACAGAACCGTTGGCGTTAAACATCTGGTAAGCACCCGCTTGCTCGGAGTAAACCAGCATCCAGACCCCATCCGGGCTGAAGTAGAGTTTGTCTGTGTGGGTGCCAAGCTCGTATTCGGTGCAAGTTCCGTTGGGCCGCAGCAGCCAGCAGCGTCCGGGTCGGGTTTTGGACTGTAGCCAGGCCCATTGACTGTTGGGGCTGTGGTGCACAAATTCGATTTCGTCCGTAATCTCAAGTGTGCTTGTTTTGCCGGTATGGTCGACGATGTATAGCGGGCCGTTTTTGGCGCGCACGATCAGCCAATTTCCGTCGTGACTGAAACTGGGCGTGTTTCCTTCGATGTTCAAAGGAATTTGCTGCAAGCGTCCGTCCGGTTCAATGATCACGGAGCCAAGTTCGTATTTTGGCTTATGCGTTGTTTTGTCCATCGGAATCATGATGTCACCAAAACGTTCTTCGCCGATGGACCACTTGCCATTGGGGCTGTAATACACTTGACCCAGATTCCACCGTGGTTTGATCGGAAAAACCTGATTGCCACGAAAAAACCAAAAGACGTCATACAATGCCTGCTGCGTCACCACCATCCACAGGGCGTATTCATTAAAACTGTGAATGCTGTAATCAGGGGGAACAATTTCTCTTGCCACACATTCCCACGGATCACTCATAGGCGGAAAATCGGGGACACGGTGCTCGACAAGGTGAGCGTTGGTTTTAGCGTTTGGCGTCATCCGATTGGATAAGGCCACATCTGAATCTACCGGACACCATGCCGGTTCCAGCCGTTGGCTGTCGGGGTTGAAACGGTAGTGGTTGGCGCCATGCAAAATTAAAAAAAATGGAATTTTGGAGGCATCCTTTTGTAAACGCTGCGCCCAAACCATACGGTGTAAAACGGCGGGATCAACAGCATTCAGGCTGTCACCACGGAGGTCGAGCAAATGATCTTCAAAGGCGCTGTTCAACGCATCCAAAACACTTTCCAGTAACGCCGGTGCTTGAGCCGGATCAAAGCAGTCAGCCGCCAGTTCCGGCCAGAGGTCGCTTTCTTCTGTCAGCTGGGAGGCCCAAAGGGATCCCAGCACCCGTTGTAGTAACAGGCGCGGAGACAAAGAGCTTTTAAACGGGTGAGTCCGTTGCGCTTGCACAAGACGCAGCTGCAACTGCGAGCGGCGGGTCTGCGTGATAAATTCGCCGTTCAGGTCAGCAGCGGTAGCGGGATAAAGTTCCTTGCGAACAGCCAGGGTTTCGATCAACTGATCGGGAGTCTGCGGGCCGGTATAAACGGCGTTACGTAACGCCCGCGTGGCCTTGCTGGCATTGTTGCCAAAAAGCGGAACGATGACGTTGGCCGCAAACCATTCGGCGTATTCCAGTTGCAAGGGCAGCAACACGTTTTGCTGCAAAAAAAGTGTTAAAACTTTTTGACTGTCCCGATGGCTTTGCGGAAATGTTTTGTTCAAGAGTATCCATTGGCCTTGATGGGCCTGCAGCGCCGTAAACACTTCCGCATCCCGGGGCGGGTCGGTCAGTTGCGGATGCTCGTTGATAAAACTGACAAAATTTTCCTGGATCGCCAGCGGTAGTTTGTTGATGCGCGTGTAGAAACCCATAGCATCCAGAGCGTGGAATAATTCGCAATACAACAGACCGAGCGTGAAAAAATCGTTTTTGGTAAAGGCTTCCAAAATGCGATCAAGCGTCTCGTCTTCGATTTCAATGGCGGGAGCATCTTCGGATTCCTGCGCTTGCCGAAAGTGTTGCAAGCGTTCGGCGGGCGTGGGAATTTGGGCGGGCAGGGCGGCGGGATGGAAGTAATTCAACAGCCAGGCCAGCTTCGAAGTTATCCACGCAGGTAGTGGCAGGGCCGCTAACGTTCGCGTAAGCGGAAGCTGTTTTAAATCGGGTGCACGATAAACCGGAGCCAGGCGGTATGTAGGCAACTCATTGCGGACGAGGGCGGTGTCGCCTCGATAAAGGGCCAGAGCGCTGTGACGGGTTAACACGTCTCTTTATCGTTATGTCAGGACAAAAAATGCAGGATTAAATGACGTTACAACATGGCCTACCCCAGAGGATCTCCCACATGGGATACCATTAGCCCGGATTTAAGAAAATTTGCGCTGGGCCAGCCATTCCTCCGGCGTGCACACGCTCAGGTCGCGCGCGGGGTAGTCGCGGGTGTTGCGCGTCACGATGCAACGCAGTCCATTTTCACGCGCCGTAAAGTACTGAATGGCATCCTCAAAGTCCGGCAGACTGGATTGCAGCGCCAGGTCGATTTCTTTTTGGGTAACGGGCAATACCTTGATGATCAAGCTTAATTTTTGCAGGGCCTGTCTGGCGACAGAATCAGACAGAGTTTTGCGGACAATGTAATGGGCGTTGGCAATGGCAATGGGGCTTGTGAATGACCGGATCTGTTTTTGTTCTACTTGATTAAAGAATTCCTCTGCGGGCGTATGAAAAGGGTTGCGTTTGGTAAAGAGGTCGATCATCACGTCGGCGTCAACAAACAACGGAGCAAAGGTCATTTAAGTCCGTATTTGCGCATCAAGTATTCGGTGCGTTCTTCCTTCCAATTTTCAGGAATGGGACCCTTGAGGATTCCTGAAAGTTCCGCAACGATGGATCGGGGCTTGGATTTTTTAGCCTTGCGTTTTTCCACCAGAGATTTAAAAAACCCCTCCACCATCTGCGACAAACTGCGCCCGTTGCGGGCGGCGTAGTCCTTGGCGTCAGCGATCACGTCCTTGTCGAGTTTCAGGGTTAGTTTGGTTTGCATGGGCCAGGTTCCTTGTACGTACAAGTATACAGTGATTTGTACGTACTATTATGATGCGGGGCCAGGCTTAAGGGTTATAAACCCTTGGGATCAAAATCCCGCCGACTGTGTACCCGTTCATGCTATAGCGGGGTTTTTCTCATAAAAAGTCTGACTGCTTTCCCTAAGGCCGAAGGCTGAAGATACTCGTTAACCCAAAACCATAGGCGCTCCCAATTTGACATTCGATGAAATGTAAGCGCCGCCTCCATGGCCTTAATGATGTTTATGGCGTGTTCTTTTTGATAGATGCTTCCATCTATATGGCCTTCCCCCTTACAGTAACCAGAAAAATCCCAGGCCACACCGTAAATTCCGCCTGCTTTAAAGCCTGAAATGAGCGGTATGCTTCCATACACACAGGGGGATGCATCGAAGTTATTTCGGGCGATGATGGCTAAAAATTTAAAACGCGCATTGATAAAAGGTTTTAAAATCTTGCATACATAAAATGCTTTTGTTCCGTCATTCACATGGTCATCTACAAAACAGGCATAGCGCGAGGCCACGTTTTCAAAAAGCTTCTGGGCCTGGTATGCCGGAGCATCTTTTGATAAGTCTTCATCGTGCTCGTAAAAACGACCAAGCGTGGGGCCACTAAAAAGCAAGACTTCTGGAAAAGTATCGGCAGCAACACCTTCAACTTCGTACGCTGCCAGGAGCAAGGGTAAACAAAATTTTTGGGCGCTTTCACCGCTCATGCACAACACTTCAATACATTCATTGCGTATATACCGCGCCAAATTTAACGCTGCAAAAGCAGCCAAAAAATGCAGCATGTCCATAGGTATTGCTGTGGGGTTGTGCTTGGAGAGAGGCGCGATATTACGCCAACGTAATTCAGGTTGCACCCATGTGCAAGCCAGGCTGCGTAACTCAAATGAGGTGGCCATGGTCTTAAAACCCGATCAAATTATCTTTTTGAAGGTCAATAAGGCGATAGAACATAGTACCCAAGATATCGGGTGAACTGGGGTAAAGTTGCAACGAGTTCTAGGCAGCAGGGTTATAAACCCTTGGGATCAAAATCCCGCCGACTGTGTACCAGCACCAAAATCCGGAGGGTCTTTTCGTGCACTCGATAAATGATTCGGTAAGAATAGACGGCAATTTCCCTGGTTTCTGGTCTGGGTGATCCGGGAACGATTCGGCCCTGGCGGGGGAAGTTTGCGAGTGACTGGGATGCGTCCAAAATATCGTCAACTACTTTGGCCGCGTAATGTTCGGAATAGTCTTTGATGTACGAGTGTATTTTTTGGAGGTCGTGTATGGCGGAAAGGTTCCAGATTACCTCCATTGTTTAACTTCTTTTCTAAGCTGGTTCAGGCTCATGGTTTCTCCGTGATCGGCTTCGGCCTCTGCTTTTTCAATACGGTCAAGCACGTACAGGCGGTACATCAGATCATCGACCTTGGCATCGGCGGGCAAGCCGGTCATGGCCTGATTAACTTTATCTTTTAATGTTGCCATTTATTCACCTCCCCAGAATCTCTTTGTAGTATATATTCCCGCTCGGCGCCCGTTCAAACGCGCCCACTCATCCCTCCATCAAAATACCACAGCCCAGCAACTCACCCCGGGCAATGGGTTTGATGTCATCCGCCGTCAGCATGTAGGCCTGCCCGGATTCCGTCAGCAGCAGCGCGTAGCGGCCGGCGGGTTCGAAACGCAACTGGGTAATGCGGCTGTCGGCCCGGCGGGAACGCACAGATTCCCAGTTTGGCGTAACCACGCTCAGTTCCGCTGAATCTTTTTTTGATCGCAGCACTCCCCATGCGCCGTTGGGGCTGAATTCAATACCTCGCGAAAAGTTTTCGTGTTCGAGGATATAGTAGCGGCCTTCCCTTGTAATGATCATGCTGATCGAGTTGTCATAGG
Organism: bacterium; assembly: GCA_023249225.1. Taxonomy (GTDB): domain Bacteria; phylum Margulisbacteria; class Marinamargulisbacteria; order JAHFDA01; family JAHFDA01; genus JAHFDA01. Next base: position 13,578 of record JAHFDA010000067.1, on the reverse strand, counting down.
TTTTCCATAGCAGCCAGAGGCTATTGGGGCTGAAGTTTGTTGGATTGCAAACAACATCCTTCGGAAGTATGACTTGCTGGGTTTGTTCGTTTTTATATACCAGCCAGACGATGTTGCTATGACTATTACTCCGGGCAAGCAAGCACTGACTGTTGGGAGCAAATATAGGCGAATATAACCGGCCGCTTGAAATGCTCACAGGCTTGAGTCCGGCCTCACTTCTGATGAAGTGGGTATGTTGATCCTTATTATCGCCGTCAGGCCGGTTAAACCACCAACTTCCATCTGGGCTCTCGTCGGGCGTGGAAAAGTCCTTGCCGGCTTTGGAGACCAGTTGACGATGGACCGGCAACGCCGCACGGGGTTGGGGAGTGACAGGCGGGTAAGCGGGGCGCAGGGCGCCGGTATTCTGATCAAGTTCCCAGGTGTTGTAGTTGATGCGCAGGAGCAGACGCCGTGGGTTGGCGGGAGGTTCCAGGCGTTGCCTGACCCATACGTCCAGCGCCATAGCGGTTGGATCGGCCAGCGTGATGGTGTCGCCGCTCAAATCTAAAAAAAACTCGCCGGGGGTTTCGTGAAAGACGTCCACCAGAGCGTTTAAAAATTGTTCCGCTTTTTTGTGCAGCGAGGCGCTTTCGGCGGCCCACTGTTCCAGGTTGATGTCCAGCTGTTCGCGTAGCGCGGGGTCGATCAGTTCGGTGAGAATGTCCGCAGACATCTGGAACTCAAACGGATGCGTGGCGTGGGCTTGCGAGACGAGCAAGAGGATCCGTGCTTTACGGTGGGCGGCCAGGTATTTTGGATCCAGCTCGGCGGGCGCAAAAAAGCGGTCGCCGGAAGCCACCAGCGCGTCCACAAGTTCTTCAACGCTGTGGGCACAACCGGCAGTGCGATGGCGGAGGTACGCTATGGCGTCGGCCTTTTTATCGCCAAATAAATCGGCGGGGGCGTTTTGTTCAAGCCAGTCCACAAAGGCCAAAAGGCGCGGCACAAACAAGCGCTGCTGCAGCCACTGGCGCAGGACAAAATGTCCCTCTTCGACAACGTGAACGTGGGAAGCCGAAAGGCCGATCATCACCACCGGTTTTTCAAGCAGGCTTAAGCCCGTCAGCCATTCTTCGTCCGAAAGCGGCTTTAACTTGTCGGCGTTCAGTTCGCAGAACTGCATAAAACTTTCTAAAAGATGCTGGTCAAGGTTTTTGATGATGCTTTCAAAGCCCTCGGCTTCTAGCTGGCAGTAGAGCAGGTAAAAGGTGCTGCTCAAGCTGCGATGGTCGTCCTTTAAAAAGGCTTCGCGGATGCCAGTAACAATTTCTTCTTCGATGGTGATGCGCGGGCGGGCACCTTCTGAATCTTCCTGCGCGTCACGCAGGCGCTTGATGTTGGCGCGCACGGTGTCGGCATAACTCGACGCCTGTGCCGCTGCGGCCAGAATCAACTGCGCTTTGTGCGGCGCGGCGTGGGCGATAGCGTAATGACCAAAGCGCGTCAGCGGGCCCAAGCGTTCGTACCAGGGTTCTTTGCGCGTCCGCGCAAGGGCGGTTTCGGTGGCCGATGGTCTGCGCAGTGCAAGCTGGGTAGTACGGACGGCGATGGCGTGGTGGAACAGGGGCATGGGCTTTAAACTCCGCTTATTTTTTCCTGTGTATCTACGATCGGCGATTGACGCCTTTTCCAGTAAAGGTAGTTTCTTAAAACCATGTGGATCGCGATGAAAACCATAACGCCTTTGACCACATCGATTGCTTGCGGGGAACCGGGCTGTAGACCCATGGGGTTTAAAAAGAGCAAAACGATTAAGGGTAGTTGGGCTAGCGCCAAAATCCTGCGCGAGCGCTTCAAGCCCGGGCTTTCATGCCAGGCCGGTTTCCAGCCGTCCAGCGAAGCACGACCGCGTTGGATCGACGGATCATAATGTTCCCGAAGTTCCGCCCGCCGTGCGTCGATTTGCTCAAGATACCGCTGGGCGTGCATCCACCGCAGACGGCTGTGCACGATTTTATCGCTAGCCATGAGCAGGGCTAGGCCATAGGCAAGCACAACGTCAAAGTTAAAGATCAGCATGGCCGCAAAGATCATTGCAATGGAAAGCATGCCCATGGTTTTGGGGGTGGGACGGTAGTTGCTTTCGATAAACGTCTGCCACTGATCCAGCCCACGGCTGTAACGCAGAATCTGTCGCCAGCTAAGCGCCATGCCAGGTTTGAGCGGCTGATCCAGACATAAGGGGATGCTTTCAGCATTGGAGGCAAGCGCGATGTGTTTGTAAGAAAAAATTGCCATGATTGCAAGACATATCGAATGTTCTAGAAATTAATTTCAGCATTTTCACTCCGAAAATTTCTTGAGATTCACCATCCAGGATGACGATAAATGGATATGCTCCGAAAGCAGATGACTTGTGTCGCACTGACCAGTTTACTTTTGATGACGATCATTGGTTGTGGTTTGTTCCAGACCCTTACAGAAAACTCGTCTAGCTCGTCTGCAAGTTTGCCAGCGCAAGCCGTACCCGTGGCAGGACCGATCGTCGTCAGTGCCAACCACACGTTTTCCTACAACCGCGACACAGTCGACACGTTTAGTGCCATACCGGTGGCTTTAAACAGCAGCGTTAATATAAACATTGAAGTTTCGACTGATGCGCAACTTTCGCTTACGTATACATGGACATGCTCCAACAACGCCATTACCGAAACAACCCCAACGCAAGTGGTGTGGCAGACACCTGCTACCGAGGGCGTTTATTACGTTCAGGTTTCGGTCAGCGATGGCACTTATAGCAACGCTTATTTCTTTGGACCGTTTCGGGCCTATGTGGTGCGGACGTTACAACCCCTAAGACTGTTTAGAATTTAAGCGCGTAAAAAGATTAGGCTATCAGTTTCTGGCCATCGGCATTTTTGTAGCGGTCAACGGACCGTTTCTGGGAGCACAAGAATCTTTATGATCCCCTTGGAATATCTTCCTCCCTACAAAATTTTTCTTGAGATTTCCATTGTGCCGGATTCTGATGGATGTACCGACGGATGCAAGCCAGGTCATTTTCATTGCGGGCGATATGGTCATGGAAACGTGGTTGCCATTGAAAACCAATATCAGGAAATAATTGTTGCGCGTCAAAGCTTGTACGTCCTTTGAACCATCGGATGATTTTGGGTAATGATCCGTGTGTGGTCATCGGGTTAAAACGACCGACCACACCTCCGACCGGTTTTTTGTTGGTGCCGATTGTGGTTTTTTTGGGTTGGAAGGATTTTGACGCACAAACGGTTTTTGACGAGGGTATCGTTTTGGACGGATGTGTAGAGACGCGATTAATCGCGTCTCTACGATCATCCGGTGCAACGAATGGATCATCCGATGCAATGATTTCATCATCCAACGTGTCAAATTCATCATTTGGAATCACGATATCGCCAAGGATGATAATCCCATGCATGTGATCGGGCATGAAAACAAATGCATCCAATGCGGCAAACGGAAAATGTTGCGGTATTGCACGCCAATGCGTTTCGGCCAGGCGGCCCATATCGGAAAATTGCATACGTGAATCAACGATCTCGCCAAAAAAATGTTTACGGTCTGCGGTGCAGATCGTCACAAAATACGCGCCATCTGACGCATAATCCCAACCGCGCAAGCGTGAGGAGGCAATGCGGTATTTGCCAGCAAAATGCTCCATGTAGGGGTATCGTCATCAATAGAAAATGGGTTCATTAAATTGAGGTCATTTTCCACAAATTTCCAGCCACATTTACCATCTCCAAATTTCTATATAAAGCAATAACCTTTTACATCTTTTTACCGATATTGGATTACCGCAAATATAGCCCAGAGTATGCGTGCGTATTGGACGGATACATACAGTGGGCATACCGCTACTACTGCTAAATCAGGAATAGTGCGGGATAGCCCAGAGTATGCATGTGATTTGAGGCACACATACGTTGGGCATACCGTTACTGCTGATAAATCAGGAATAGTGCGGTATAGCCCAGAGTATGCGTGTGATTTGAGGAACACATACGTTGGGCATACCGTTACTGCTGATAAATCAGAAATAGTGCGGTACATAAAACTCCGGGGGGATATAAGCGGCTGCGTAACGGCCATGAATGACACCTTGCAAAAGGCGACCCGAACAATACACCCCCAGGTTTCTCCTCCGGTAGAATCTATGCAGGAAACTTCCACGGAGGGTGGTGAATTAAGAATCGAACGCAGAACGCAGAATGCAGAACGAAGAACAAGCGCGGCACAACGCCTGAAGCAGGGTTTTGTCCTGATGGCCATGCTGCTAGCCTTGGGTCTAAGCGGTTGCAGCCGCACGGCCACGCTGACCTACTACTTTAACCCCAACTGGACGCCCGATGGCTGGATCATTGCGGGCAAGTCGACGTATACGCAGACCACGGGCGGAATTGCCGACCAGGTGCAGAGCGCTTCTACAAGTTACGAGGTGGTTAAGTTTGATGTGTCTGGCAACAACGAGGTGCTCTTGTTCCGCGGGAATATTGGCAATGCTTACCTGTCGATGTCGCCGGACGGAAGCAAGATCGCGGTGGGGAAGGATTTGTATTCAAGTTCTGGCACGTATATTTCGGAAATTGTGTCGAAGGCGGTGGAGTCGCTGGATTGGTCGGCGGATTCGAGCAAGATGGTTTTGGCGATGGACATGTCACAAGTTACTACAGGTAACAATGTCGGGATTTATTCACTTGTAACACAGCAATTTACCTCATTCGCAGAGGGGTTGGGGGTTTGTTGGAGGGCTAGTGAAAATATCTTGATGATCAATTCGGCTCCTGTCGTGAATCGATTTGAGGTCTTTACCCCAGAGGGAGTTTCTGTGATTGCAGGAAGCCAGTCTTCAGATGGATATGGAGATCCACAGTTCATTCCGAGTCAAAATGAGTTTATTTCAACAAGTCTTACCAGCACAGGCTATCGATACAGTCTGGCTGATATGAGTGTGACAAGTACATTCAACTTCACCGAAGACCGCGCCTTTCGCTGGCATGTGTCGCCGGATGGGGGGAGGATAGTTTTTACAAATTTTCATGCGTCTGGTTATTCAGGCGTTTGGGTGATGGATATAAACGGAGCTAATCTTGTTCAGCTTCGTTAAAAATTATTTAAAATTAATCGAGGACAAGCATTGGATCCCCGCTTTCGCGGGGATGACACAGTGGTTGCTGGTATGGTCGAGCGTTTTATGGTTGCTGGGGCCAGTTGCTTATGCAAGCCAGATTGATACAAACCAAAAAAATAAAGAACAATACCTATACATTTTGGTGCACGGTGTGGGTGGAAACGCCATCAATGGTTGGGGGCCGCCCAGCAGAGACATTAAAGATTTTGAAAACCATCCCAAATACAATGAGTTTAAATATTTTCAAAGATACCTTGAAAGTGAGCTTGGTTTAGAAGGCTATGTCTGGGCCTACACCTTTAGCAACCCGGTTGGCAAAAATTCGATTGCCGCGCGTGAGCTGGGTGACAGAAATTACGTGCTGCCGGCTGACGTGCCCTATACCGTTGGCCCGGATGGCAAGGAATATTATCTTTATTACGCTAATAGTAATGAAGAGATTTACGATCAAATTTCTTACAACGGCGATGCGCGCTGGGAGTCGACCGGGATTGAGGTTGTCAAAGATCAAAACGGAAACCGTTTGCCCAATTGTTGGCTGACACAAGCACGAACAGACTTCAAAAATTGGTATTCAAAACATCAGGGTATTCCTCTTAGAGAGATCTCCGACTCTGTGGTTCCCACCAAATTCATCATCATCGCCGAAAGCATGGGCAATCTGGCGGTGCGGGGGCATATACAGGGGGAGCAGTATCAGAACGATGTGTACAAGTACATCAGCCTGGTGGGGCCACATGAAGGCAGCGATCTGGCCGACTGGCGCAATGAATTTGGAATTAGCGACCATGTAGGCAGCATAGGCGTGAGTTACATCCATGCCATGGCCTATTTGCAGATCAGTCCGCTGGCTAACATGGGTATGCCATCGTTTTTAGACACGCTGGTGGCCACCAGTTTTTTGCTGGATGACATGAGCACCTGGGGGGCCTATGCCATTAAGCTGCATGAGCTGATGCCCAAAGAAGGCGATCCATGTTTGTCGGAATTAGCTGCGGATAGCGATTATGTGCGTAGTCTTAGGGATGCCGATTACAAGGTAACAAATGCACATCCCATCAAGTTCAGGCTGTTATCGTCGATTTCGGAACCCACTTTTTCGGCAGATAAATCACGTGACGCGTGGGGGCGAAACATGGGCTTTAATCCCCTGTCGAAGACTTTGTTTACCGTGGCGCAGCCCGAGTGGTGGAGCTTAAAGAGCGACGCATTACGTCTGGAGTCGCTGCTCTTGGGAGATTTTATTGAGACGTCGGGTTATTTTGTAAATAACGGCGACTTGCTGGTGTCCGAGGCAAGCCACAAGGGCGAAAACGTACGTATTTTTCGGCAGTCTCAGGATATCAAACGTTGGGAGCATGTGTGGCCCAAGACCGAGTACGACAACGCCATCAAGCTTGGCATGGCCTCTTACACTTCGATGATGTTTATCAAAACATTTAACCCCTCATTGCCGGACATTGTGTTTTTGTTTCCGGCGCTGCTCATGGCTTCGACGATTGGCGGAAATCTGAAAGATTTAATTTCGAGCCCCGAATATTACCAACCCGGCGACTCCATGGATGTACTCAATTCTGCTAGCTATTCCATGGCTGGCCGTGGCCACTCGCGCATCCAGGATTACGTTATTTCGGGCGACAAGCCGGTGCTGCTCGAGATGCTCGACGATGCCGCCGATGCAAGTGTCGACGACCTGTATGGCGTGCCGCTTGATGCGGATGCAGAAAATGCAGCGCTGCAAACCGAAACCTTGTCTGCGTACCAGCCCGGAAATTCCCTGACGGGTGTTGCAGCGCTGGCTCCGGAGAATCTTGAGATCAACGGGGAGACGTTTCGCCGCGTGACGTTCGATGCAAACGCATCGTCTGAACAGGACGCAGACGCGGTGGCTATCGATTACGGTGGCCAGAACAACGCCCTGCGCCTGCGCGAGCTGGCGCTTAAAAATAAAAAGCTAAAATTATTTGGCACGCTAGACACGCTTTTTCCGCAAAAGATGCAAAGCTTTCAGTATGCCTTTAACTTTGGCGCCTGGCAGGATGTTGCGATTCAAGACCCGTGGGGGCACTACGAACTTGGGCCGATCGATATGGCAGAAGGGCAAAATATTCTGGCGCTGCGTTCCATCACCAAGAGCGGCTACACGCACATTAACACGTTGCGTCTTGTTAAATCCGAAAGCCCGTTGCTGGCCAGCCGCATTGAACCTGCGCCCAACACAGCGGTGCGCTCGGATGCGGGCGGCGTGCGTCTTGAAGTCGATTTGCGCAATGCCAATTTTCAAAACCAGGCCGATGCTGAAACCAACGCCGGACAAGCGCAGATTCAGTCTTTGCAGATAGACCAAAGCGACATGCTAACGGCCTATGCCGATCAGGTTTCAGTCAGCACCACGCTTAGCGATAACTATGTGTTCGAAACCCGCTTTGCGTTGCCGCTGACTGACTTGTTCGAAGGCGAGCATCAGGTGGCGCTGCAGGCCAAAGATGGTTATGGACATCAGACGCAGGTTTTGTGGACCTTTGCCGTAGACAACACAGCGCCCGGCATCACGGTGACGGCACCGGAACCTTATGCGGCGGGAAGTGGGCATGAAGCAGGCATGCTGCCTTTACGGGTGGCGTACACGCTTACGGATAACATGGGCGCGTATGTGCGTGATTTTAAGGTGACACTGCGTGAGGTTGACGAGACGGTTCTGGCCATCATCCGTACGGCCGATGTGACTGCTACCGGACCGGGAACACTTTTGGTAGAACCGGTGCAGGTGCAGGATCTGCCCGAGGGCGAGTACCGTCTGGCCTTTGAAGTCCGCGACAGTGCGGGCAATTTGACCGAACACAGCACAGCGCTGGTGATTGATCGCAGTCCACCGACAGTCATTTTGGCCACGCAACAGCCTGGGGTGATCACGCAGAAGAAAGCAGGCTGTGTGTTTACGGTGCAGTGCCCAGAGCGTTTCAGCGGTTTTGCGCTTTTGACCCATGTGCTGTCGGGCGAAACGCAGGCCTTTCCGCTGGTGGTGACGCGCGACCGAAACGCGCCAACCGAAATGCCGGGCTATCAGGGCCAGTACAAATTGATCAAAAGCGAATACGGAATTTTTCCGCCCGATGGTTGGTATCGCGTGGCTTACGTGCTGACCGATGCGGCCGGAAACCGCAGCCAGCACGAAGCCGGAAACTTATTTGTGGATACGCAGGGTCCGCGCCTGGTGGACGTTTTTGCCAGCCCTTCTGAACTCAAAAATTCCAGCGGCTATCGCAGCGAATTGCAGTTTAAATTATTGCCGGGAGAGCTTTACGATAGCCTGTCGCCCGCACAAAGAAATGAGTTCTTGCAGGCGCTGGCGGCGCAAAATCAAAATGTGGCGGATGCTTCGCTGCTTGCACAAGAGGGAAGCCATGTGCGCTACAGCCTTGAACTTTATAAAAAAGAAGCGTCAGAAAGTGCATTGGCGGCTGTGTTATTTCAGGGAGAAAACGTGCCAGCCGATGGGGTCACCCTGCGGACAACGTGGGACGCCGCCACCCATGGCGCGGGTTTGTACGAACTACGGCTTACCGCGACCGACTGGGCTGGCAACACGCAAGTGGCCGGGCCGGTGATTGTCAAAGATGGCGTGCCGCCGCAAATTACCTTTCCTCCGGTAGAGGAAGATTCAAATTTGCCAGCGGAGTATTCTGGCGCCATCTTGATGCGTGGCTTGGCACGCGATACCTATGCAGGTAACGGAGCGGCTTTTAGCCAGTACCGGCTTTTGTATCGGGCGGGGGATCATGCCACAGCACTGGCGGGTAGCGCTGTGGGGGAGATTGATTTGAGCGCGTGGGGATTTTTGGGCGAAGGGGGAACGGTACTCATGGTGCCGGCGGATCGCAGTGCGGGAGATGAGGCCAATGTGTCGCATCGTCCGGTGAGTGCCGAGGGTATTCTGGGAGTTTTTTTTAGCCAGCTTGTGCCCGATGGCACGTACACGTTGCTCTTGCTGGTCGAAGAAGGCGGCGTGCCGGCGGGTTTTTCGCAGCGCGTGGTTCACGTTAAGAACGAGGGGGTGGCTCAGGCGGCCTTGTTGGCTGCGGAGATTTCGCTGCGGGATGCACAGGGGCTTGTGCCTGACGAAATCGATTTTGGGTCGGCGGACGATGCGGATCTAAAGATCCGCGCCAATGTCTCCGGAAAACCGGCGGCGGTGTTTATGGATATCCTCAATAGCGGCGGAAAATCTGTTAAGCATCGGCAATACGATGTTAAGGCGCCATGGTATTGGGGGCGACCGAATATCGGAGCACGTGGTACGTTGCCTGAACCTGCGCTTTATTTATGGCAGGACGGCGATGCCTGGCATGTGCATGTGGCGGATACCACCGAAGCGCATCATTACCAGGGCAGCATCGCATGCGACGGCACGCTGGCAGATAAAGGCAGTGGCCTCGAAACGCGTGGCGCAATGGCGCAGTTTGATTTTTCATCAAGCCAGGCGCGACAATTTGATTTTAGCGTTGCGGGCGCCAGCTACTTGATGCTGACGTTGTTTGTGGATGGCAAACTTTTTGATCTGGGATTTAACGTGGCGCAGTACGTGCACGTGGGCATGCTGGGACAGACGCCAGCCATGGTGCCGCTTCAAGTGATGCTCGGAGCAGGTTCGGGAGCCGTAGAACTGGCATGGGACGGACGCGATGACAGCGGGCAGTATGTGCCCGATGGCAGTTACCGTATTCAGGTGCTTGCGCTTGGACAAGATGGCAAGGGTCAGGCTTTGGCGGCGGTTACTTTAAATGTGCGTACGCCATTGTATGCAGAATTGCAGCCCAAAACTCCGTTTTTGTTTGATGCGGTGGCAGGCGGGGCTTTTACGGCGGCGTATCGCTTAAGCAAGGCGGCCTATGTCAGCGCGTACATCGAATCGCCCTATGAGGGCACGCGCGTGCGCACGCTGCTCGACGGAGCATGGGTGCTGGGTTCCGAAGCCTGGCGCACGCTTTCGTGGAATGGGCTCACCGATGCGGGTTTGCTGGCTACGCCCGGGCCGTACCGGATGATTTTGCGCACGGCGTCAGACGCGGCCAGGTTGAACGATGCCAGTGTTCAATCAGTTGCTTTAAGTGGCATTGAGATTGCGCCCTTTGTCTTATCGCAGCACGATTGGCTTGATCCGATTGGTGTCACCATGAATATTCTGGGAACGGATATGGCGGTGGTTTCCGGGTCAAGTTTATACCGCGTGCGGGTAGACGCAGACGGAGGCTTTTATCCGCAAGTGGCTTTTAACGGCAGCATCAAAGTCAAAGACGGCAGTGGCTTTCAACGTGCGAGGGCTTATCCGCTGGTGCCTTTTGCGTATCTTGCGCAGCGCAGTTACGACACGGTTAAAGTGCGCGTCAAATTACGGGCGCGCCTGCGCATTGTGTATTGGCCGCTTGCATTTGGCGGACAAGCCGAGCGGCGCAGCTTTACGGTGGAGCGTGACCTGGGGCTGCATTATTTTAAAGACGGCCAGCTTGAATTTCGTGGGCCGTTACAGCACCTGTATGTCGAAGACGCCGAAAATCCCTACCACGATTGGCATGACCGGCGTTTTGAAGCGGTCGAAGCTTTAGAAGTGGTCGTGTACAACGAGACCGGCACTTTTGAGCTAGATCGCCTCACCTTGCAAGGCGACTTGGGGCGCGTGGCGGGCCAACGCGAAAGCGAACGCGTGCCAGTGCCTTACACGCCTGTGAAAGGTGGCGCTCTGCCATCTGATGCGCAGTTTGAAGGTGGTTTTTATCATTATGAAAATCCCCGCACGGTAGGGATGGGGCGTGCTACCAGTCAGGAAGCTGATCGCGTGCAGTATCGCTACGAATTTCAGCCACCGGTTTCTGAAACACTTTCGGACAAGGGTCTGTTTAAGGCGCGCGGAATGGGTGTCTGCTACAACCCGCGTGGCGACCAGTCTGCGTATGCGGCTTTTCAGCTCTACGCGCTGCAACTGGAGCAGCCGCTGGCGTACTCACGCCTGACAAACCGCTTTACGCCGTTTTATGGCTACGTGAGCGCCGGATTATCGGACAGCAACGGGCGGGGCCGTTTACTGACGGCGGGAACGCACCCACACATGGTGTATGAAAAATCTTTTCGCACAGCCTTTGATGACCCGGCGGCGCTGGCCTTTCCGGGCCGTGATTTTTTTAGCGGACAGACTGTGGCCACATTGCAGGGTACTGGACCCGAAGCGCCTCTGGCATCCGGTAGCGGTGAAGTTCTTAATCGCTATGTGGATGAGCAAGCGTTGCGCGCCGGACAAACGTTTCAAACACAGTGGGACAGCATCGCAGACGGGCCAGAGTCATATCTTGGCGGGGAACACTTTGCCATTTATGAACTGACGGCACCCTATCATCGTGCTTCGCAAGGCGAGCAGGGTGGGGCGGTACTGGATGGGGTACCCCTGAAAGCGGGGCGTAATGAAATCAATCTTTCAAATTCTGTAAGCAAGGCCTGGCAACTTAAAGTCTTTACCGATTTCAGCACGGATCAGGATTATCAGCAGTTGCAAGTGCCCTGGCCCGCGCCAGCGGGTTTGGCCGAGGAACACAACCGCACGGTCTTGCAGCAGACCTATCCGGGCTCCGAAGTTCCGGGCCCACGAGACATTGCGGCTATGAATTTTATTTACAACGAGGATCTTGCCTCTGTGCTGATCGATCCCTTGTGGCTGCGTTATGGCGATGTGACCGAACGCGCTTTTGCGGGCGTGATGCATTATCAGGGCGACCCGCAGCTTGGTTATACATCCACCCAAAGTGCGGCAGAACTGCTGTGGCCCGAGGGACTGCCCGACGTGGTGCTGAAAGATCGTTTGCAGCTTGAGTTGCACAGCAGCGATTTCGAAAAAGGTGCGCGTATTTTATTTGGCGATCAGCCTGCACCCAATTTTTCGTATCAAGGGCTGGAATCTGTTCCGGTCGTGCAGACGCTGGCCTATGCCGATGCAGTACAGCAACCGGTCAAAGCTTACCTGGCCAACTGGCGACAGCCCTGGACGCTGGGGGATGATCCATTGTTTAAAATTCGTGGCCAGAAGTTTTTACTTTCGTCCTTTCTGGGCTTTAACGCCGAAGGTTTTGCAGCCGATGGCAAGAGTGCACCCATTTATCTGCACAGCCTTTATCCCGACAGTACGCCACAACCGCTACCGGATTTAAATGATCTCGCGACGCAGAAGCAGCTTTTTTTGAATCTGGCCGATGGGTCCGAAAGGGTGGCCTATGCAACGCTGGGGCTGTCGCACATCGCATGGGATTCTGGCACTCTGGTCGCAAACTCGCAGTTGGCGGTGGAACGTTGGGCCCTGTCCGTACTTGATGAGAACGGCCAGCAGCATCCGGAATTGCGTGTCGAGGCGGGCGACATGGTGGATGTGCCCGCAGACCGCTTGCAAAGCCGTTTTCGCGTGACGCTTAAACTCGGTACACAAAGCAGCCGCTGGGTGGCACTGCGGGGCCAGATTCGAGCTGATGCCGAAGCGGTGGAACTTTTGGCGGGTGATGGCACGCGCTGGGAAAGCATCCCGCTGTTACCAGATGCGCCCTTTGGCCAACCGGCCACGCTGGCGCTTTGGAATGTAGCGCGCAAGAACGGACAATATACGATTCAGTTGCGCGTGCGGCCGCGCGGTTCCTCGTCATGGGAAATCGTGAACCGCAGCGTGTCTATCGGCAGTCCGGTCGACCCGCAGCAGGATTCGGTGGTGGCGGCTCCCTATCGCCGGGCCGAAGTTTTTTTTCCAGCGGGCGCGTTGGCGCAGCCACAACTTTTTACGCTTACCACCCTGGCGCTTAAAGAGGTGGCGCTCGAGCAGCCGCTTGACATCGAAAACATTGGGCCGATTATCGAGATTCTGCCGCATCAGGATCAATTTCCACCGGGCAAAGAGCCCACGCTGTTTTACCGTTACACACGCGACCAGGTCAATGAACTTAGCGGGACCGGCATTCAACTTAACGAAGCCAATATCTGTTACCTTGGCGACGAAGGCGGCTTGCATCTCATCGCCAGCACGCACGGCTGGTCGGCCGACGGGGCTTATCAAATTACCGCGCCGCTTTCACATTTCAGCCGTTACGCTCTGCTGGGCGGCGCGATACCGGCGCAGATCCGCGTGGGCGCTTATCCACTTTACAGCAATGCGGAATCTATTTCGCTGCCGCTGTGGCGTGACAGTCGGCGCGACGAGAGCGGCAATCCGCTCGAAGATTTTCTGCTGGAAATCTACGTGGATGACGATGCCTTGTTCAACGACGATGGCGATGCCACGCCCGCCTGGCGGCAGAACAATCTTTCGGTTCAGATTCTCAATACAGCCAGTGAAAACTGCCAGGTATCAGGTGTGGCCTTGCGTGAGGGGGTTAACTTTGTTTTTCTGACCTACCAGA
>JAHFDA010000066.1 GCA_023249225.1 bacterium | reverse complement strand
GTGAGGCACCATGCTTTGAATAAGCCGAATTTTACTGACATCCGTAAGTTGCGCCTGGGCCAGATCCACGAGTTTAGGCAACAGTTCAGAGGCTACCGATGGGCGGCCAGCCAGCGATCCGGGCTTATTTGCATCCAGGAAAAGTCGGGGGGGTTCATAGTCGTCGTAGAGCGCGGGTGCCAGCATGCCATAGCGAGCGAAGAGGGTTAAACACAACTCGGCAAGCTGCAATTTATGGTGTTGGTCATTGCAAAGCACAATGCCCTCAAAGCACCGGTAATAACCCGAAAGTAATTGTGGCGGCCAAGGCCAGGGATCCCTTGGTTTTTCAGCCAGCAGGTAATGCCCCACCGCCAAGGCCCATTCGAAGCGGTCTTGGGAATCACGCAATCCGGTGGCGATTGCGGCGTTGTGGGCGATAAAAAGTTGCATGTGGTCTTTGTTGTCCAAAAAAATTCGGGTGATTTGTTTGCGGGTGTCCGAATTTTGGGCGTTTTCGAGGAGTTTTATAAGTAACAGGATGACTTTAAACTGCACGTGTACTCGCTCTCCCAGTTTTTTAATAAGAATGGGCCAGTGTTCCTGATCCATATGTGGCTGGGCTTTTTGGATAAACGAAAAGTGCAGCGCAAAGTTGTTCGGGTTAATGCGATCCACAAGGTTAGCGCACTGGTTTGCCAGGAACAGGCTTCGGGTCAGGCGGAATACGGGAGATGCGCTCAAGATTGATTTATCGGATAAATATAGGGAGTCGGACACATGATTTCGCGCAAGACAACGACTTTCCAAAATCGCGGTGTAATCGCACCAGTCGTCAAGATTCCAGGTAAAGCCAATGGCGACGGCCCATAGTTCAAGAAAAAGTTTTTGAGTTTCGGCGCGGGCACTTCTGCGCGAGTCGAGTTCGAGCCGATGCAAGGCTTCTAAAAAGCAATGATATTCTTTGGGATCCTGGGCCAGGATCGCCAGCAAGGGTGTGGTGCTTAAAAAATCATCGGGTGTGAACGTGGCATTTTTAAGCATGAGCAAACAGCCAAGGTAGGCTTCAAGCTTCTGTCGCAGCCGTGCTTTGCTTAGGGTCTTGTACTCGGATTGGTAGGCCCGATAGTTGAGGACAATTTCCTCTGTAACCAGAAAAAGCGCTTGCATCATTCCTGGAGCTGTTAGTCGCAAAATATGCCTGTCATGGCGTGCGGTTGCTTCGGCGTCTTCCACAAGGGACTGGGTTTTTCCAAACAACATGGGTTGGATTAACCTAAGTTGAACAATCACCTGGGTCAGCACCGTGATGTCCATTTCGGTTTGGGCCAGATCAGCTAGAAACAGCACAAAACGTTCACGCTCGTCGTAGTCCAACAGGCGCAACTGCGTGCCAAGCTGGATAACTCCGCTAAGGCGGATGGCGGGTTTGGCAGATTCCAAGAGGGGGAGTGCTGCACGCGCTTGATCCAGTGGAGACGTAAACCAGGCAGACAGCCAGCCATGAACGGGTTTGTAAACCGACTGGGTATCGGTGGGGGACAGGGTGCCGGTGCGGATCAGTTTAAGCGGGTCATACCATTGATCCTTGCCACCCTGCGCGTGATTGTGTGCAACCACAAGGTCGGTCACAGTGGTCCAATAATGCGATACGTTTTTGTCTGGCGACAGGATGCCGTGATACAGCAGCCATTTACCCATTTGGCGGCGTGCGCCGGAGGCGCATAAAAGATCGTACATAAAGGTATCCAGGGCTAAGGCATCAAAGTTAGAAAACACCAGTGCCAGATGCTCACCCACGTCGCGGTCATCGGGGCCGTAATGTTGCAGGAGTTCAGCAAGATAAACTTCGAGGTCAATCGGACGCAGGTGCGACAGCACTAAGGCTGCTTCGGCCGGTTCCAGGCGGCGTACAATGCGTTTCCAGCTTTGGGGAGCGGACAGGCTATGCAAGGCCACGTAGGCGGCAAGTTCGTTTTGGCCGTTGTTTAACAAATTGCGGACGCTCAAAAAGTGTCGTTCAGAAACGTTTTCGATCATCCAGGGAGTGGCTTGCAAGTCCAAAGACAACTGCATATGCATAGATACAGTCTTGTCCTGGGTACCTTCACGCGCATGGCCAGAGTGCTTGTCTCTGGGAGTCACGCGCGCTTGTGCAATGAATATATCTTCTCCAGCGACGCAGATATGGATACCTTCGATATCGACCCACCATTGCAAGTGGTAGATTTGCAGATTTTCAATCAGCCAGTCGAGAGCCTGTGGGCTGTGCAACACCACGGCTGCCTGCAATTCCCGAAGCAGTATTTCTGTGCGCCAACGCTGGCTACGCTGGGTATTCAGCCGACGGATTTTTTCGAGCGCTTTAGGCGTCAATGCGTGCTGTATGGCCGGGTTATCCAGAAGTTTTCGGATGGTATGTTCGGGCGATGTTGCCGGGGTGACTGGGGCCGGACGTGAATGTGCGGGGGAAAGCCGCAAACTGCGCTCGCGTAAAACGCTGCGGGGGGCAAAATGAATATCTTGCGGATCTTTAAACTGCCTGGGTTCGCGTTCGTGCAAAATTTGGAGCACAGAGTAAAATGGCTCGGGTTTTTCGCCATTGGCAAGATCGGCTGTGCCAAAAGCGATGGTCATCAGGCGGTCCAGCGCCAGCACCCCGTCACGCAGCAGACACAAATGTTCAGCCAGACGCAGCGTGACTCTAAGGCCGTCCTGGGCATGGATTCCATACAAGATTTCTGCCACGTTTAAGCCAGAATTCTCCAAGAGCAGCAGATCGCGGACAAAGACACTTAAAAGCTGTGGGTGGGCTCCGGCAAAAAGATCGCTTAATCTTTTGGGCGAAAGCGCAATAGGAAGTTCCGCCCAAAGCTGTACGGCTTTGCGGGCTGAACGCCCGGCAGTCAAAAGCAAAAAGGCGTTGGCCATATCCTTTTCTTCCAGAATCAGCTCGAGTATCCGCAATTTAAGTTCTTCGTGGCGATCCACCGCCTTACCAGCCTTAAGGTCATGGTAATGTTCTATCAGTTGTTCCATTGAACCCCGGACATCCGCATGGGGTTGGGTGTTTAACGCTACCCGCAGTCTGCCAAGCTGGTATTCAAAATTTGGGGTGATCCAGGGCTTGCCATACCCAGTAAAACTCACCAAGCGATTTTCGGGCCGGTCTGCCCGACGAGCATGACGTAATAGCATCACTGGCTAAATATCGATAATAGACCATATAAGTTGCAGGCAATCTGGGGATGCGGGGGTCATCAATTGATGCGAATTTTGGTAACTATTCAGCCCTACCGTTGTTTGTAATCCCAGTGGCAGGGCCACTGGGAGCTGGACAGAGGGCATTCCACTTCTAAGCCAGGCAAGGCCTGGTGGCTTCAGAACACGCAGGCCCTGCCTGCATGCTGAGAAAAAAAGCGCACGTGTCCAGCTCGCATGCGGCCCCTGCCGCTGTGCCTGATATGTGGCAAAGCTGAATAGTTACGAATTTTGTGAATCTTATTTTCAGTGCTTACGAAGTATTTCCATGATAAACAAGCAAATTGCCATAAAGCTTGCGCACGCTAAAAAGGCTGAATTTCCAATTCAGCCCGACGAGGTTATGGCGATTCTGCGGGCGGAAGTCAGACAGCATTTTCAACTGCACCCCGTCGAAATTTATTTGGATGCACAATTTATGCTTGAACATCTAGAAGCCTATACCACAACGGCTTTTGCGCAAAGCCCTATGCCCCAGGCCGCCATTGACCTGTTAATTGAAGTGGGCTGCGATTCCCAGGAACTGGCGCAACCTGCGATCATGCAGTGTCTGGCTGTGATGGCTGCTTTAGCCAACCATCTGTGCGAAGACGACTGTATTGCCACACTGGTGGCGGCTCTGCAGACCCGTGTTTGGCCTGCTGGGTTCATGTCTTGGACCTTTTATAAAACACCTTATGGTTACGACTATCAGGCGATTTTAAGACTCAAGGCGGCGGGGTCAAGCGAGATGCTTGAAATTCCGTTTGACTCGTATATTCTTACAGATCGTATTCTATTCGATGAGCAGGAAGCTTTGTCATGACCCAAGATTCGTGATCTGATGAGTTTACGTTCTCATCCTTCGTGTTTTCCGACTACCGATAGCCAGGAGATGTGGCAGCGGCAACTTTGGCAGCAGCAAGCTCAAAAGCAGGTGCAGAAACCAGCACCCCCGAATCTTGTGCCGCTGCCGCCAGTGCCCGAGCGACCCAAGCCATCGGGCCATCCGCTCGATGTCCAGTTCGTTTGCAATTTTATCGCGCAGGGCGATTTGGCTTACGTTCAGGACGAGGGCGTCAATTCCTTTCGGTCGCCCACCTACCTGGTCGATTTTGACAAGCTGGCGCAGGAGTTCAGCTTTTTTCAGCACGACCTTTTTCCGGCCATCGACCAGTACGAAGAGGACGGCAGTCTTTCAGACGACGAAAAAAATGCCCTGAACGCTTTGCTTGAGGATTATGTCAACTCCGTTGACGACCTCAAAGATCCCGGCCAGCGCAACCAGATGATCAGCGGCGGGGCGCACCTCAACTGGCAGCTGGTCGACAGTGCCTATGCCTATGTGGGCGTGTTTCACCGCGTGGCAGTGTCGGCTTGGACGGCCAAGGTTAAAAGCACGGCCTTGGATGCGAGCTACAATGCCGGTTTTGAAAACCTTCCGGGGCTGGCGCAGATGCACGCGCATCCGCTCGACACCATTCTGGCCATTCAAGATATGAGTTTTAACGCTGGCATCCAGCTTACGAGCACGCAGAGCGTCAACCAGTTCATGAAGCTGCCGCAGTTGGATGTGCATATTCTGCCGCGCGTAAGCGTTGGCGGGGCATACTACACCGGGCAGGTGGATGAGACGCGGCAGTCTTTAAGCGCCGCATACGTTTCTACCTTGCATGACGTCAGCGAAAGCAGCTTGAGTTTTGAGCAGACGCTTTCCACGGCCAGCAATGTTTTACACGAGCAGTACCAACGCAATGACCTCTGGCTCTACGCCGCCTTTAACCATCAGGATCGGCTTGACTTGCAGCTTAACGTGGTAGATACGCGCATTTCGGGAACGGCTCAAAATACCGATAACAGCATGATGCTCGAACAGGGTACCGATCCGTATCGCTTCGATGACAGCAACACTTCGGCGGATCAATCCGTTCCACTGGATGCCCATCTGGCGCAACCCTTTGGGACAGTCTTTTTGGAACCACTGGAACCAGGTGGCTTGCGTCTGACAGAATTTGCCAGCCTGCATTTGAATTCCGACGGCTCGGTCGAGGCGCCCTATGCCTTGCTCGGCGGCCAGTTAAGTTCGCCGTCCGTCGTAGTCGGGCCGCTGGAACCTTTTGTGTATGCCGAAGGTTTGGCGGCCACGACCGAGGATTATTTGCTCGGGAACGATCATTTTTGGGACGGGCGCGCCGGGCTTTATTTGACGACTGACGCAGCCAAAACGCAGCAGCAGCTTAACCGCCACTTCCGTTCCGCCGCATCCATTCAAACCATGCCGTTGCACCCCGACGAACGGCTGGTCGAATACCTGCACGATGACATGACGCATTTTGTCGACGGTTTTGGCATGGCCTATCTTCCGGCCATTGGCGCGGTGCAGGCAGATTACGCCAGTCCAACGTCATTTATCCGTTTGTTGATTGACCCCGGGTCAGAAAATTTTTCAGCCGGACTTAATTTTGGTTTGCGAGATGCCTTGCACGCCTCCCAGCATCACCTACCGGGCCTCGATCTTGTATCGGGCACGCTACTCGAATGGGGACACCATGAAGACAGTTCTGTTTTAGAACATGCGGTGATTACGCTCGGGGCCAGCGTGGTGTATCCGTAATCGTCTTACCCCCGCTCAAATTTTACCTGGACAGCCCCATGGTCCCTCACCAGCATCTTCTCCATTGCCAGGGTATGCGCTGCGCCGGTGGCCATCACAATGTTATGGATGTCGGGATTCTGCAGGACGGACACAATCTTTTTGCACATGTGCAGGTTGCGCGGGCGGCCGATTCCGGCAAGATCAGCCGCAAAGGTAATCAAGTGGTCAACGGCAAACATGGCCAGTGGCGTCAATGTCCGCATCATGCGGGTGTTTTTCAGCACGAGAAATGCGCTTAGGGTAAACATCAGGGCGCTTAACTCAAACAACACCATACTCATCAGCAAAGCAGCTTGAATGTAATGGTGGTTGCCCACGAGAAAAATAAAATTCACCACGGATGGAAGCGGTGCAAGCAAGGCCGCACCCATGAAAAGACGCGTGCGTAACGGGGGCTTCCAATCTTTTTCCAGCGGCACCGTTTTTTTAGAATATTCATTTTCGGCATGACGAATGATACTTTTATCGATGCTGCGTTGACCCAGCGACAACACACTAATGACATGGTAAAACCAGTGTATGCAGTTCATAACCAGATTAAAGTCCCAAGTGGTATTGCGGCTAACCCCTTCGGCGCCAATACGGTCAAAATACGGGTAAATTTCGTTGACGGCATGCAGTTCGCGTTTAGATGAAAGATGCATCTCGCCTAAAAAAACGATGTCTTTTTCGATGCCATTGACGTTAAGTTTCAGCCAACGCACCCGCAAAGCCGCGTTGTGCCTGGCAATAACTTGAGGAATTTCAGCGATGCTCTCTATTACGGGCGTCTGTGATTCGGCCACATGTTTTAAATACAAGTTAAACATTTGGAAATAATCCCCTACGAAAGCTGTCGGCTTTTGTGCCAGCGGATTGCCCGGATCATGGCAAAGTTAAGTACCACAGTACCAAGGGCAACCAGGAGTTCCAAATTGTGAGTGCTAAAGTGGTTGGTGTGGTTCATCTCATCTTCGACAAATTGGCCCGTAATAAAAGATAGAGCCGCAATGGGGGCAGTGGTCGACAGCCACACGCCCAGCATAAATTGTCCGACGCTGATTTGGCTTAGGCCCAAAAAATAAGAAGTGATCGTGTAGATGCCAGGCACCGATTTAATAAAGATCACGGAACTAATGGGACTATGCTCAAGGTCATGTTTAAATCTTTCGGGGTTGAGGGGTGTGTAGCGGTCCAGGGCGGCATAGATCCGGCGGTTAATCCGCTCGGCATGGGTTTTTAAAAACCAGCGTGCCATGTAAAAACCGGCCAGAGATCCCAGCGTGTTACCAAGCAGGTTCATACCAATACTGCTGTATTTGCCGTACATCACTGCGCCGTTAATATTGAGTGCTGTTTCTATAAACGGAAACGGAATAATGCCAGCCGCCGACTGGGCCAGCAAAAATAAGGCATCTGCACCTAATCCCAGTGCGTGGTACTTATCCTGGTAGGTTTTCACAAATTCCAAGATAACTTCTTTAGAGGGAAGATAACCTTGTTCTTTTAAACAATAGACCCCCAGGCCGACCCCTCCGGCAATTAAAGCCATATTCAACCATTTCCGGCCCGAAGGCCCAGTCAGTGAAGGCCTCACAAAGGTTTCCCCCTTTTCGGCACTGTGTTTTAGATCTATGGGATACATATCTGCTTATTTGTAACTTCGCGTTAAATTCAGATATTGTGCCGTAGTTTTTTTAGAGTAAAATTTATAATCTAATAAATTAGATACAGTTAACTTGATTCATAGCTTGGGGTTTTTTCTTAGTCTGTCATCCCAGCTTCTCGCCGGGATGACAGCTTGATACATTGATGAAAGATGAATCCATCTCAAAAAAAAGAACTGCTTGAGCTTGCGCGCGCAAGTATCGAAACCAAGGTGCGTAGCGGTGCGCTTCAGATTAAAACAACGGATCGGCCAGAATTTAGCCAAGCCCAGGGTGTTTTTGTCACCCTAAAAATTCACGGCCGTTTGCGGGGTTGCATTGGCTACATTGAGTCTCAATCACCCTTGTACAAAAATATTCAGGAATGCGCCATTAGTTCCGCCGAACGCGATCCGCGCTTTCCGCCACTACAAGCGACCGAACTGACTGACCTCGACATTGAAATTTCGGTGCTGTCGCCCGTCAAAGCCTTACCCAGCATCGACGACATCCAAATCGGACAGACCGGCCTCATTATGCAGTCTGGCTCACGGCGCGGCGTCTTATTGCCCCAGGTGCCAGTAGAACAAGGTTGGAACGTGCAGCAGTTCCTTTCGGGCCTGTGTCAAAAAACCGGTTTAAAAGATGGAGTATGGAAAAACCCCAATGTTAAGCTATACTATTTTACTGCCGAAGTTTTTAACGACCATGACTCCTGATATCCGCAACATTGCCATCATTGCCCACGTCGACCATGGTAAAACCACCTTGGTGGACGAGCTTTTAAAGCAGTCCGGGCTCTTTCGTGCCAACGAAAAAGTGGGCGAGCGCATGATGGACAGCAATGATATTGAGCGCGAACGCGGCATCACCATCCTGGCCAAAAATACTGCCATCCACTATGGCGGCGTTAAGATCAACATTGTTGACACGCCCGGCCACGCCGATTTTGGCGGTGAGGTGGAACGGGTGCTTTCAATGGTAGACGGAGCCCTCTTGCTGGTGGACGCCGCCGAGGGGCCCTTGCCCCAAACGCGTTTTGTGCTTAAAAAAGCTTTTGCCCATGGTCTCAAAGTCATCGTGGTGATTAATAAAATTGACCGCCATGATGCCCGCGCGCACGAGGTGCTCGATTTGATTTTTGAACTATTCCTGGAACTGGGCGCCAACGATGAGCAGCTCGACTTTAAGGTTTTTTATGCTTCGGCCAAGCTGGGCTTTGCCAAGCACGAACTCGAAGACGAAAGCAAAGACATGCAACCGCTTTTTCAGGGGATTATTGAATTTGTGCCTGCGCCAGAAGTGGATGCGGATCGCTTGTTGCAGATGCAGATCATCACGCTCGACTACAACGATTATGTGGGTCGCATTGGCATTGGCAAGATTTTCGGCGGGGTGGCCCGCGTCAATGATGCCGTGGTGCTTATCAAACAAGATAGCGGCAGGCAGGTTTCAAGCCGCATTACCAAACTATTTACTTTCGAAGGTCTCAAGCGGCTTGAAACCACCGAAGTCCAGGCCGGCGATCTGGCGGCGCTGGCGGGTATCGAAGACATAGATATTGGTGATACCTTGTGTAATCCCGAACATCCCGAAAGCCTGCCCGCAGTGGTGATCGACGAGCCGACCATTTCAATGACGTTTTCGGTCAATGACAGTCCGCTGGCTGGGCGCGAAGGCAAGTTTGTCACATCGCGCCATATTCTGGCCCGCCTTGAGCGCGAGACACGCGCCAACGTGGCCCTTAAAATGGAGGCTGGCCAAAATGATAACGAGTATGTGGTTAAGGGCCGCGGCGAGTTGCAGCTTGCGATCCTGATCGAAAACATGCGCCGCGAGAGTTACGAGCTTTCGGTGTCGCGGCCTAAAGTCATCACTAAGCTTATTCAAGGCAAATTAAATGAACCATACGAACAACTGATTATAGATGTCAAAGAAGACGTATCCGGAGCCATCATTAATCTGGCCAACGAACGCCAGGGCGACATGACCGAGATGGTTAAAAACGAGCATGCGCAAGTGCACCTTGAGTACACCATACCCTCGCGGGGCCTGATTGGATTTCACTCTGAACTCATGACGTTGACGCGTGGCGAGGGTATTATGCACAGCAGTTTTTTAGAGTACCGTCTGGCCAAGCCCCAGGTGTCCTTCCGTAAAAACGGCACGCTGGTTTCCATGGAAAACGGCCAGTCGGTGGCCTTTGGCCTATGGGGTTTGCAGGAACGCGGCGAGATGTTTATTGACGCGGGTGTAGACGTGTATGAAGGCATGATTATAGGCGCCAACAATCGCGAGGGTGATATGAACGTCAATCCCTGCAAGACCAAACAGTTAACCAATGTGCGTTCCAAGGCCGCTGACGAAGCCATACGCCTGACCCCGCCGCGCAAGCTTTCGCTGGAGCAGGCGCTCGAATTTATCGAAGACGATGAACTGGTAGAAGTCACGCCGCAGAACATTCGTCTGCGCAAAAAACGGCTGACCGAAATCGAGCGTCGGCGGGCATCACGGACGCCGACCACGGCCTAGCAGCGCTGGGCGAATAGTGGGTGATTCGTTGGCAATTAGTTGGCGATTTGTTGGCAATTAATATTGGCGCTATACTCGGTTTAGCGCCATGAAATATGCAGACTATCCAACGTTTCATGAAATCGCCTCCCCTCGGCCGTGGGCAGATCTTTCCAAAGAAAAACAGGCTACCGCGCTGCAGTTATCCCTGCGTCAAAAGTCCGGGGAGCCTTTTTGGTTTAACCTGACCCCCGGCCTGTTGAAGTTGCTTTCCCAGGTAGATGAATTCCAAGGGTATTTTAAGTTGCGTCCGACTTCCCGCGTGCGTTCTACGGCGCAAGAGACGGTGGGATTAAAAGCGGAGGCGTATCATTCCAGCCGCATCGAAGGGGCCGTCACGTCGCTGGAGCTGGCCTTTAAGGCCATGGACAGCGGCCAAAAGTCATTCCCCGACGAAAGCCTGCAGATGATTCAAAACAACAAGCGTGGCATTGCCTACTTGTGGCAAAATTCCAAAAAAGCCATTTCGCACAAACTGATTTGCCGACTGCATGAAATTTTGGTGTACCACACCCACCTTGACCGGCCGATTACGGTGGGGGCTTATCGCCAAGGGTCTATCTACGTTGTCGACGGCTACGGCCGCGTGATTTACGAGGGTCCGCCCGCCAGGCATGTGCCCAAAATGATGGATGCTTTTGTGGAATGGGCCAATCATGCACATCCGGGTGTGCACCCCTTTTTGAAGTCGGCCATTGCCCATTATTACTTTGTGCACGTGCATCCCTTTGACGACGGCAACGGACGCAGCACGCGCGCGCTGGCCAACCTGCTTTTGTTTAAAGACGGGTATGCGCTCACCAAACTGATTGCTCCGTCCATGTACATTGAACGCCACCGCTCGGCTTATTACCAATCCCTGCAAGACGTGCGCGCGCATTTTGGCGACCTGACTTATTTTTTAATTTATATTGCCGAAGCATTTGTATCCGAGTTGGGGCGGGTGAAATCCGAACTCGAAAAACCATCTGCGGCGGGTGTTGCGGCAGATCTCAACCCAAGGCAGGTCAAGGCCCTCCGGTACATGCAGCGCCAGTGCCTGCCCATGACCACGCGACTCTACGTTAAACTCAACCGCTGCTCCGACGAAATTGCGCGGCGTGATTTTAACAGGCTACTGGCGCAAGGTGTACTAAAGGCCGAAGGCGAGGGAAGGAGCAGGCGGTATCGGCTGGCGTGACTTAAGATGAAAAATGATGTTGAAAAAAACTTTCAAAAATATCCCGCTTGATCCTGCTTTGTTTAAAACCAAAGACCCTAAGGGCAGTTTGGATTGGTGGGCCACGTTTTATGACGAACATTTTGCCGATTTTTTTATGGCCGTTGCGGATGGGGATGAGCTCGAAGCCACGGTGGATTTTTTAAGGAAGCGGCTGGGTATTCAAAAGGCCCAGCGGGTGTTCGACCAGTGCTGTGGAAACGGACGCTTAAGCCTGCCCCTGGCAGAAGCTGGGGCACATCTGGTCGGTGTGGATTTAAACTCGGATTATATTCAAAAGGCGACTGCCAGGGCGCAGTTTAAAAACTTTGCCTGTGATTTTTATGCTGCTGACGCATATGAATTTGTCAGTCCCGCCGTTTGCGATGCGGCGTTTAACTGGTATACCAGTTTCGGTTTTGCCGCGTCAGACGATCAGAACTTCCAAATGCTCCAAAACGCCTTTGCATCGCTTAAACCCGGGGGGTCTTACGCGCTGGACTATTTTAATGCGGAACATGTTTTAAAGTTTTTCAAAAAGCTGATGAGACGCGAATATGTGACTTCTGCCGGCCATGTAGAATTGGTGCGCGAGAGCCGCATTCATTCCTCTCGCATGGAACAATGTTGGACTTATGTCTGGCCGGATGGTCGGCAGGTTTCCAAAACCAGTTCTTTTGCACTCTATACCCCGGGCGATATTGCGGGCATGTTTACAAAGAGTGGGTTTATTACCATCGAACAATATGGCGATGTATGGGGGGCTGGCTTATCGGCAAACCTGCACCGCTGCATTTGTATTGGACGAAAGCCGGTGTGATGACGGAGTTTCGTTCTGTTCTGCCGCTAGATCAAACCTCGTGGTATCAATCCATTTACGATGGGGCGCTTTATCATCTAGAAGCCACACAGCAGACGCTGGCGCTGGTGCAGCGGGTGTCGGCAGAACTTGAAACGATACTGGGCAGGCAGGCGCACGCAGCGCAGTTTCAGTTAAGCCCACGCGAATTCTTCGAGCGTATCGGTGATCTGCGCAGAAAGATTTACGAATCTGATGCCGTGCGCCGAATGACAGCGGAAATCATGTCAGACATGGGCTTGGATCTTTCTGAACAAAGAGTTGATCCCATTCGCTTGCGTGCGGTGACCCACCTGGGCCACGCCAATCATCGCGCAACGGCAATGTATTACGCTCACCGTGATACCTGGTACGCCAACCCGTCAGCGCAGGTCAACTGGTGGATACCGCTGCATGATGTCAGTGCCGACGCAACGTTTGTGTTTTTTCCGGATCAGTTTCTTCGGCCAGTTGAAAATGATTCTGAAAAGTTCGACTATGTCACGTGGATCCAAAAAGATGCGGCGCTAGCCATCGGCTGGCAAGACTATAACGCGGGCCAGAAAGTTTTTTATCCCTGCTATACCGGCCAAGCTGCCCTGACCCATGCACACGGTTTTTCGTGCCGGGCCGGAGACATCATCTTGTTTTCTGGAACACATTTGCACCAGACAGTGCCAAACATGACGGGAATGACGCGCTTCAGCCTGGACTTTCGCACGGTACATTACGGAGACTTTCAAAGCGGCAGAGGCGCTCCAAATGTCGACAATGCTTCCAGAGGAGTTGCAGAGCGGCTACGCACGTACATCAGATTAGAGCAGGTTAATAGGCTGGCGTGATAAAAGTTTCGACCAGGGTCGATAGGATATGGAATTATCCTTTGCCAGTGTCCTTGCCATGCATTGCCGATAAGCCCCCTATGTATTGCCGATAATTTATAGCTGCCAGATCGTTTTGTTAGCGGGGATGGTTCGCCATCGTCTTTCATATGGGGATGGCCTGTTTTAACACGCGCTCCTTGATTTGAGCGCGCAAACCGCGTTCGGTCACCACATCTACCCTGCAACCTAAAAGTTGGTTGAGTTCCAGCCACAAGCCGGCATGATCCAAAAGCGAGCGTCCGTTTTCCATGTCGATCAGTAAATCAATATCACTATCTGGCCCCGCATTTCCCTGTGCTACCGACCCAAACAAGCGCACATTTCGGGCGCCGTATTTGGCGGCGGTCGTCATTATTTCGGTTCGTTTTTCTTTGATTAGGTTTAATAGGTTCATAGATTTCTTAGACTATTATACTGTCATGTGAAATTTTTCGGGTCAGTGGTCAAAAATTATAACTATTTAGCTTCTAGGCACAGCGGCAGGGCCGCATGCGAGCTGGACACGTGCGCTTTTTTTCTAAGCATGCAGGCAGGGCCTGCGTGTTCTGAAGCCTCCAGGCCTTGCCTGGCTTAGAAGTGGAATGCCCTCTGTCCAGCTCCCAGTGGCCCTGCCACTGGGATTACGAACAACGGAATAGTTACCAAAAATTTAAAAATGTTTAAACTCCCCAACAGACGGGTATAACCAAAATAATCCAATAGGAGGAGGAAGAATTATGAAATCAAAAATCTTGGTAATGATCATGGGATTAATGTTGCTTGCAGCAACCCAGGTAGAGGCGGCATTAACCTTATAAGGTAGGCCAACCCAAGTGGATAGACCCCACCCTTGAAAGCAGCTCGATGTACGGACGTACGACATGCATTCCCGAGTCGTATGTGAAAGATGGGGTTACCTACACATTAAAAAGAGTCATTTTTGGCTGGACTGTTTTAGGGCCTACCGAACCGGCTGGCTCAAATGGCAAAACGATCAGCAAGGAGGGTGCCAGGTACACTGATCCGAAATGGTGGAAATCCCCAGAGGTATTGCCAATGGAATTTCCTATGGGACTCTGCCGCATATCCCATAGACTAAATATTCATTATGAAGCCATGGTCAACGGAAAACTGATTACTGTCGTATCTAGTGGTGCCTTTGCTGAGATGACCAGGGGATTTACGATCGAGCATCTGATAAATGGAAAGTTAAGTCACAATTGTATGGACAGCGTGGTTGGTGGAACCCCTTAAATTTGTTGGTCTAACTCGTCGTGCATTAAAAAAGGGAGCCGAAAGGCTCCTTTTTTTTTAAAACACGCTCCGCGTCATTCCCCCGTCTACCGAAATCGACTGCCCCGTGATGTACGAGGCGGCGTTGCTCATGAGAAAAACCACCAGGTTGGCGACTTCTTCGGGTGAGCCCATGCGGCCCAGGGGGATGCGTTTGTTGTTGTCGGCCAGCAGGGTTTCGAGAATTTTTTTAGAGGGAGCCTTTTCTTTTTTGGCCAGGGCGGCGGCCAGTTCCTTCCAGCGGCCAGTGTCGATGACCCCTGGACAGACATTGTTGACGGTAACGCCGTGCCTGGCGATTTCGCGCGACAGCGATTTAACGGCACCTACCACGCCAAGGCGTGTGACATTTGAAAGCACCAAGTTGTCGATAACTTCTTTCACCGAGATCGACGTTAATGTGACAATGCGGCCCCAGTTGTTTTTAACCATCACCGGGTAGGCCATACGCATCATACGGATGGTGCCCATCATGTTGGTTTCGATGGCGGTTTGCCAGTCTTTTTCTTTGATATCTTCAAAGCTGCCCGGGGGTGGACCGCCAGCGTTACAAAACAGCATGTCGAGGCCGGCAAAGCGGGTAAGCGTTTCTTTTAAAATGCCCTTACAGTCTTCAAAATTACCGATATCGCCGGGCAGGGGCAATACCTTTTGCTTGTATTTTTGGGTAAGTTCGTCGGCAACGGTTTTAAGTTCCTTGGCATCGCGCGAGTTGATGGCGACGCGCACGCCTTCCTGCACTAATTTTTCAGCGACTGCAAGACCCATACCCCGGCTGGAACCCATCACCAGAGCCACTTTGTTTTGAAGCCCTAAATCCATCGAAGACTTATTTTACCTTATCAAGTAAATTTTGTGGAGTGGCCATAAATGACCACCCCTCCACAGACCTGCGAAAATGCGGGAGGATATGATTGAACCCATGAAACAAAAAATTGCAATCGGGGTGACCCTTGCTTTGACGGTGGTCTTGCTGGGAGGGTTAGGCGCGTATGTGGGGTATGCATCCAAATTTGAATACCGGACACATGTGGTCTTGCATGCTCCTGCTGATCGAGTTTGGAAGGTGCTCAACTCGGCAGGTGCGCAAAAACGATGGTTTCGCAGTGCCGACGGACAGTTCAAACTCGAGGAACTCACCCTTAGCACAGGGGTCACCCATCAATTGGGTACGCTGCGCAGCGTGCATTTTTTGCCGCTCGGAAAATGGCAGGAAAAAGTGGTGATCTACGAAGCCGAGTCGCGCCTTGAAACTTTGGCTGAAGGCAGCGGGCCCTTTAAAAGTTTGCGGGTCACGTATCAGTTTATTCAGTCTCAAGAGGGCCAGATTCAGCTTTCGGTGGTATGCCAGGTCAAACTGCGTGGAATTGGAACCGTGTTATTTAAGCGGGCGGCAGTCAAGCACACCTTAGAAAGCACCTTTGATTATTCCTTGCTTGGGATTAAGGCTTTGTCGGGTGGTTAACGCTACGGTGGATGCGGGTATGCCCCGTACGGTTTTTTCGGCCTGGGACGTTTTTGCGGAAACTTATCATTTGTATTTTAAAAATTTCAGGACTTTTGTGGGCTTGGCAGTATTAATGGGTTTTGCCTTTCCAATTGGGACATACTTTATTTACCAATCCCCGCCGCTCATGGAATTGATCATGGCAGGGCAGTTGTCGGTATCGAGTACCTTGCTGTGGGGCATGTTGATCATGGTTGCGGGGGGCGCATGGTGGATGTTTGCCTTGCCGGCCTTGATGTGGGCTTGCGCCGATATGCTTGATGGCCGTGCCTTGACGCTGCAGCAGAGCATGGCCTATATCACGCGCGAACGGGTGAAGGAACTTTTTAGCATCTTAAACTGGGTCGGCATGATTGTGCTTTTGGGACTGGTTTTTTTGGTGGTGCCCGGAATTCTGTTTGGCGTGCGTTATGCGGTTTGCCTGCAGGCCTATCAGTTTCAAGGTACGCGTGGTCTGGCCGCGCTGCAGGCCAGCCGTGACCTGGTTAAAGGCCGCGGCTTTAAAGTGCTGGGGGTCTTGCTGCTCTTGTTGCTTAGTCAGATTCTGATCGGATTGGGGGTGCGTCATGCTCTTTCGTTGGGTATTTCGCAGGCGGCCTGGCGCGAAACCCTGGGTTCGCTCATAGACATGTTTCTGACACCGCTGTGGTTTGTGGGGCTGACGATCCTTTACCGTGCATTAAAGTAAGGTCACTTTACAATGTATTCGCCGCCATCGATGAGCAAGGTGTTGCCATTCATCCAGTACGTATGCGGCAGGCTCAAGGCCACCACACATTCGGCCACATCCTCGGGCAGTGTCAGGCGGGCATACGGATTTTGCCTTAAGGCATCGGCAATCATTTGCGGGTGCTCGGGAATCTTGCGCAGCGCCGGGGTGTCAGTGGTGCCTGCCATCAGTGCATTGGCTGTGATCCGCAAGGGGGCCAGTTCCACGGCCAGTTGGCGGATGTAGCTTTCGAGCGCTGCTTTGGCAGCCGATACGGCGGCGTAAGACTTCCACACTTTTTGCCCTCCCGCACTGGTCATGGCATAAATGCGACCTCCTGGGCTTAAAACCCCGGCATCTAAAAGATCCTGCACCCAGTAAATCAGGCTGCTGGCCATGACATCCAATGTCATTTCGAGATTGGCACGGCCCAGGCGCTGGCTCTTATCGGGCACGTAAATGGGTTTAAGTGATCCAAAGGCCAAGCTGTGAAACAAGACGTGTATGCGTTCAGATGGGGGAGCATTTTCGAGCTGGGCCTTGATGTTTGCAATCACCGTGGCACGTTTTTCGTCATCGGCGGCGTTGCTGTTCCAAAAGATCTGTTTTTGACCACAGGCTTCAATATCCGCCATGACTTGCTTGGCCAGTGGCAGTGTTTCTTTCTTGTCGAAATGTACGCCATAGATATTCATGCCAGCCTTGGCCAGGGCGCGGGCTGCTGCGGCACCAAAGCCGCTGCTGGCGCCTAGAATCAGGGCCCATTTATTTTTAAGTGCGGGGTAGGTCATTCGTAAACTCCTGATAGATTCATAGTAAAGATGGTATTTTAACAAACTTTAGTGGAGGTTCGAGGACGAGGACGAATACGAGGACGGGGACGGGGGGAAGTGGTAAGTTAGAAACGTGGAAGTCATTCAGGTTCCGGCGCTCGAAGATAATTACATTTACATTTTGGCCGATCCACAAAGCAAACAGGCGGTGGTCATCGACCCGGGAGCGGGGCCGCCAGCGGTGAAGGCGCTTAAGGAACATGGTTTAACACCGGTGGCCATATTAAATACCCATCATCACTGGGATCATACGGGGGGTAACGGCTATGTGCTTGACCGTTACCCGGGTTTAATTGTGTATGCCGGAAAAAAAGATCAGGGACATATCGACCGCATGACCCACGGGGTTGACGAAGGTGATGCACTGGCTTTGTTGGGCGCACAGGCGCAGGTGTTTGCCTTGCCAGGGCATACCGCCGGTCACGTGGGCTATTATTTTGAACACGAAGATCTGTTGTTTTGCGGCGATACTTTGTTTGTCGCCGGTTGCGGACGGGTGTTTGATGGCACCGTCGATGACTTATACCATTCGCTGCAACGTTTGCTTTTGCTTCCGGATGACACGCGTATTTACTGCGGCCATGAATATACCGAACAAAATCTTAGATTTGCCTTGTCGGTGCAAGCCAGCCACGATGGGGTGCGCAATGCTTATTTTAAAGTCCAGGGCATGCGGGCGCAGGGGCAGGCGACCGTGCCGGAGCTGCTGGGGCAGGATAAGACGATCAACCCTTTTCTGCGCGTGCATGACCCTGATTTGCAAAAAGCGTTGGCACTTGAAGGCGCGGATCCACTCGAGGTCTTTCGTGAGCTGCGCTGGCGCAAGGATCAGTTTAAGGGTTAAGGGTGCTAAGAATCAGGTGGTTGATTTTGGAGAGGGGAAGTTTTTTGATTTCGCCACGGCTCTTCCAAACGCCGGCCACATTTGCCGGTTTTTCTTTTTCGGTCCAACGGCGGATTTCGACAAACTGTTTAAAATGCGTGTAGGTGTGGGTTTGACGGCCTAGCAATTCTGAATACTTTGAGATATTCATAGGCAACTTTTGGGGGTCAGAAATTTCGATCAGGGGAAACTCCCAAAGACCTCCTAAAAGTTTTTCCCGGTGGCGGCGTCTTAACAGGAGGCGGTTATTTTGCTGGACGATCAAGGCCACAAAATATTTTTTCGGTTGTTTGCCGGGCGTTTTGCGATAAACAGCTTGTGAAATTTCATCTTTCTTTAGCGCCTGGCAAAAATTTTTAACTGGGCAGGCCGGGCAGCGGGGCTGTTTGGGCAGGCATACGGTGGCGCCCAGTTCCATCAGGGCCTGGTTGTAATCGCCCGGACGATCTTGATCC